>CAZSUK010000676.1:0-3617 GCA_964609355.1 uncultured Acidobacteriaceae bacterium
CATCGTTCCCGTGTTCTCCAGCACAAACAAGGTTCCAGGTTCCATCTGCTCTGGAATCCACTCTCCAAGCAATTCAAGATCCGTCAACATGCTATTCCTCCTGTGCGATCCTGTTACCTTGCTCTAGCACACTCGTGAGTCTGCAGCGTTCAGCCGCAAACACTGTCTCCCTATCCTCTGCCCCCCTCCTGAGGCGCAACCCCACGATCACTGTTCCAACGGACGCTGCCATTGGCCTTCTTGCCGACAAACTGCTGATCCGCTTCTGTGCGGCGGAAAGCGTGGGCGCGCAGAGCATGGCTGCGAAACGACAACACCACAGCCCGCTGCCGTCGCGAACCACCAGCCACAAAATAGCTGCGCAGCAAATCTCTAAGCCAGGCCATCGCCTCGATCCACATGCCGCGCGATAACGTTGGCATCACCGCCATGCGAAGGGATTTGAAGTGCGATTTCTCCTGGGTTGTTCCCCGAATATAAGGCCGTTTCGGTCCCCACCAGCGCTGCCCAGCAGCGGGCTGCTGTTGCGGCTTACTGTCTGCCGAGCCCACGATCGCAAGCCTGCGAAGTCTGTTCTGCGGATGTTTACCCATTTGGCCGATCACCTACCGAGGTGAGTTTCCCTTGCAAAAATTCTTAAGGTACAGCAGTCGAACATTGAACTCATTCTTTCCGCGTGCCTGGTTTTCGTCAATCCACGATTCGTTCGCGTGGATCAATTCCCATCACTCATGCACCAAGTGTGCACACACCCAACTGCTTGCAGCGAACTGCTTGCAGCGAACTGCTTGCAGCGAACTGCTTGCAGCATTACTGCTTCACCGCAATTGTCTTCTGCTGCTCTACCGCGCTCGCAGGCGCCGGCGACGCGCGCCCAATCAATTCACGATAGATTGATTCGTTGCGCAGGATCGCCTGCACGTAATCACGAGTTTCGGTGAACGGAATGGATTCCACGAACTCATCCATGCCGTGATACTTGCCAATCGACTGCCAGTCGGTCACGCGGGAATCGCCCGCATTGTACGCAGCAAACGCGTACGCAGGCTGGCCATCGAATTTATCCAGGGTCTGCTTCAGGTAGCGCGTGCCGAGACGGATGTTGGTCTCCGGATTCAGCAACTCGACCTCGTTGAAATGACGAATGCCTTCTTCTTTGGCCATCGATCGCCCAACGGAGGGCAGCAGCTGCATCAGCCCCCACGCATTGGCACCGCTGATGGCGGCGGGGTTGAACTCCGATTCCTGGCGAATCAGCGAGGCCACCATATAAGGATCAAGGCCGTTCTTTGCCGAATCCTGCTCAATCGCACCCCAGTATTGCTGGGGGAAAAGAATCTTCCAGTAGCCCATGGGAAGAGTGTCGATGGGGGCCGAAGTGTAGAAGGGCAGAGCGCGCTTGAGAACGCGCATGGCGCGGAAGGTTTCGCCGTCAGAGGAGTAGATTTCCGCCTCGGCAAAAGCACCCCACTGCTCGCTGCCATCGGCTGCCTTGATTTCGTCAGGAATGTATTCGTTCAAGCCGGCATTGGCGAGCAGGCGCGCCTTGATGACATGCTCGTCATCTTCCGGCACATCGTCGGTGAGCGCGGGAATTTCCTCGCGCTGAATATTGTCCAGCATGGCGACCTCTGCAGGTGACACCGAGCCGAGCTCCGCCAGCCGGTCGCGAGAGAGCTGGGCGTAGTAGTAATGCTCAAAGGTCCTGGAAACGGTTTGATAGTAAGCCGCAGCCATGGCCGGCTGATGCTCCTGGTCAGCATACAAACGGCCGCGCCAGTAGAGCGCCGCTGGAATCTCCTTACCACCGGCATAGAGGGCAATCTGCTTATCGAAAAGGAGTGAGGCGGCGGAGTAATTTCCTAAACGGTAGTTCAGCCACGCCGCCTTCCAGTGGCTGCTGGGCGCGTAGCGGTGGGTGGGAAAGCGGGTAGCCAGTTCGGTGTAGTAGACAATCGCCTGGGGATAGTCTTTGCGCAGCAGATACATGTTGGCCGAAGTGTAGAGAGCCTCGGCTAACCAGGGACTGTCCTGGAAGCGCTGCTCCATCTGCGTCACCAGGGTCTGGAGCGCGTTGCCATCGTCGCGGTTGCGGGCTACCTCTACGGCAAGATACATGCGCCGGGCGCCGCTCTCGTCCGCTGTATCGGGCAACGAATCGACTTCTTCTTTGGTCAGCCGCTTGGTATGGAAGTCGCAGGAGGCGGCGGCGACCAGGAGTGCATTCTTTTCAGGTGCAGAGGAGTCGTTGGCCAGGGCGCGATACTCCTCGCCCGCATCGGCGTATCGACCGCCCGCATATAAGGCATCGGCGTGGGCCCTGCGCTCAGCCACGGTCAGCGGTGCAGCGGCACCTACGACGGCGAGCTGGGTCTTGGCTTGCTGGCCTTCATTGCTGAGCGGAAAGGTAAGGAAAATGTGGCGATAGAGGCGCGCCGCTTCATCCACGCTTCCCGTCATCTGGCTGGAGCGCGCGAGGGCCAGCTGGAAGTCGGCGTGGTTGGAAATTGGGTCGGACGCGTGCTGGTGAAGCACCTTCAGGGCTGTGCCGGGATCGTTTTGTTCGAGGGAGAGGTTGGCAATCATCACCGGCAGCCGGGGGACGAAAATGCTCTCAGGATATTTGGCGGCAAAACCGGTCAGCAGCGACTCCGCATCCGAGAGCTTGCCGGCCTCCATGAAAGCCTGGGCCGCCAGAAAGTCGGCATAGTCGTCCATGGTTTTCCCGAGTTCATTGGCTTTCTGGAAATTGGCCGCTGCTTCGGGATAGCGATGATCTATTAAATAGGCATGGCCGAGGGCCAGATACGCCGCCGAGGCTGCCTCTCCGGTGTGGGCGTGGGCGTAGGCCGTCACCCCGGCGTAGGCCGCGGGTGAGCGCATGGTGGTCAATTCCTGCGCCATGGGGCGGAGTTGGGAGGAGGCGACAAAGGCCTGCTGGAGTTTGCGGCTGCGGGCAATGCTTCTGGCGCTACGCGGTTTGCGGTGGGTTTTGATGTGGCGAACACGGCCCGTTGCGTGCGCCTTACCTTTCGCCGTGGTATGCGTGGGGTGATGATGCGGATGCGTTGGGGGCGCCGGCGTGGTGGTCGACGCGGCTGCTGTACCGGCCGTAGTGACGGCCAGCAGCAATGCCCAAGGCAATATGTTTCTCAGGTCCGCAGTCATCATCGATGTATTGCTTGCCTTTCCAGTTCCCTGCCCCAATGGATGACACAAATAGCGGATGCGACTGTCAACGATTACAAATCCTGCTGCTATAGAGACTCTAAGCGGAAATTTTGGTTGCGCGTAGGCTTTCGTGCTGCTTCCAATCCCTCTAGGAACCCAATCCAACACGTTGTCAGCCCACATCGGGAGCCGATTTTGTTCGAATTCTTTGCCGTATCTTGCAAAAGACGCAAGAATGGTTATCCAGAGGGGCCTAATTCGCAGATTACGCATTTTGCCGTGTGCCGCCATGCCCATTTAGTATGAGGAAGACGCGTAGTCCGTAGCGCATCGATACTCCTTCTCCCGCGCGCGCATCCGCTAAGCGCCTTCAGGGGAGAACGGTCTGGAAAGGTCGAATTTCTGAACCCGACTGACATGCCCATCATCCAAGCACAAGGGACCGA
>CAZSUK010000677.1:0-9013 GCA_964609355.1 uncultured Acidobacteriaceae bacterium
AGAAGAAATCTCTTTTCCTGGAGAGCGAGCTGGATTTACTTTATTGCTTTTATTCCGGCAATCATTATCCTGACTCATTTGTTGATGGATTCGCATCCTTCGTCCGCGATGCGCGAGGACACGGACATCCTGGCAGCCATCGTCCAGTTCTACTACATCCGCCTGGCGATCTTCTTTGGCTGCCTCGGTATCTTTTCCCGGCTGATTCGTGGTGAGATGATCGAGCGCAGCCTACACTTCTACTTACTTTCGCCGGTACGGCGGGAGGTGCTGTTGTTGGGCAAATTTGCAGCCGGATCCATCAGTGCCTTGTTATTGTTTGGCGCTGCCATCATCGCGGATTTCGCTCTGAGTTACGTAGGCTTCGGCGCAGCAGGACGGGATTACTTCTTCAACGGTCCTGGCCTTGGCCAGCTGGAAGGATATCTGGGAATCGTCGTCCTCGCCTGTCTTGGATACGGCGCGGTCTTTCTTCTCTTGAGCATGATGTTCAGAAACCCAACCCCGGCCGCAATGCTCGTCTGGGGCTGGGAGGTGATCAACCCACTGCTGCCTTCTTTATTGCAGAGAGTGAGCGTCGCCTTTTACCTGCGCCATCTAATGCCGGTCGGCGTGGCTGGTAAAGGCATTTTTGCGCTTCTTACCGTGCAGACCGAGCCCGTATCCGGCTGGGCTGCGACGCTGGGGTTGCTCGTTTTGATCGCGGTCGTGCTGTTTTACTCCTGCTATCGCATCCGTACTCTCGAAATTCGATACACCACCGAATAGTCTTGTGTCCAGCACACGCGCCTGCAGATCCAGAATGAATTGACAGCACTCGGTACCGCTTCAGTATGGTAAGAGCTATGGAAGATATGGCATATATCGCTTGTCCAGCGACTTTGTACGCGCTCGATACAAGATCTAAGGCAGCGCATTTTGGAATGCCCTCAGAGCCGCTTCTGGGAGCGCTTTTGCGGGTTCTCGTTGCGTCCAAGCCCGGCGGCCGGTTTCTGGAACTGGGCACAGGAACAGGCATCTCAACAAGCTGGATCCTGGACGGAATGGACGCAGATTCGATTCTCGTCAGCCTGGACAATGAAGCCGGCATGCAGCAAATTGCCGCCGAAATATTGGGTCATGACAAGCGGCTGACGCTGCTAACGGAGGATGGGAAGGCCTTTCTTCAAAAGCAACCAGCACAATCCTTCGATCTGGTCTTTGCCGACGCACTGCCAGGAAAATACGACGGCCTCGAGGATGCCCTGTCGGTGGTCAAAATCGGCGGGTTCTATGTAATCGACGATATGCTGCCGCAACCGAACTGGCCGGAAGGGCACGCAGAGAAAATTCCGATTTTGATCGAGAGACTGTCTGCCCGCCGGGACTTCTCAATTCTTCCGCTTCGTTGGTCTAGCGGCGTAGTAATTGCTGTTAGAATCGCGTCGAATCAATGATGCCGCAACAAATTATTCGCCCTCCTGTCGATAGCCGGCGATAGGCAGGACCCGCCGGATCAATTCCTCGGCGAACTTCTGCTTCTCTTCGAAAAATGGGAAATGGCCAGAGTGTTCAAACCAGATCAGCTCCTTCTGCGGAGCCTTCATCATTTGGATGTACTGTTGAACCAGGAGCGGACGGCAATAGGGGTCTTGTGTTCCTTCAAAGAAGAAGATTGGCACCTGGAAATCGCCCTTCCATTGCGTTAGATCGACAGTCGCTACCCGGGGAAGCATGCTCTCAAGAGACAGACTCTGGCCACGGATAAAACCGACGACGTCCGCAAGAGAGTAATCAGGGGAGGACACCAGATCGGTGAGAATCCTCCTGACATTCGTGAATCCCATTGGACTCGGAGGCGGCCCGAGCAATTCTCCTTCCCAGTGCCGCTCGATCTGCGACTGGCCTGCATCCGTTTTTGAACGAGGGTACGGGGCAAGACTTTCCAGCTCCTGGATTGCCTGTCCATTGTGGCGCTCGCGTGCTTGCTGCAGAGCGTCCTGGTAGGCTACCTGGTCGTTCTGCTCCATATTGATGACCTGGCCCGTACCCACGTAGGCGTACATGACTTCAGGATGCTCTTGTGCCAACCAGAGGCCGAGGACGCTTCCCCACGAATGCCCCACAACAAAGATTCTCGTCCTCTTGAAACGAGCGCGGAGATAATTCGCCACCTCTAGTGTGTCCTGTTGCATTTGCGGAATCGTCATGCTTCTACGCTGGACTTCTCTGTCATTAGAGGCGTAGGTCTTCCCTGCTCCACGCTGATCCCACTGAACTACGGTGAAGTATTGTTCCCAGGGACCCTGGAAAGAGCCCGCCAGAGGAATAAAAGCAATGCCGGGACCGCCGTGGATAAACAGAAGTATGGGATTGTTGACATCCTGACCCCGTACCTGAATCCATTGGTCAATCCCGCCGATTCGCACCCGCTCGAGGCTGTCGATGCCTTGGGGTGATGTGATGGCGCGGGCTCCAGCTACCTCGTGTTGGAGATATTTCCTATACAACAGGGCGGACGAGAGCACCACAACGACCAGGCAAACGATTGCAATCGCGACATACTTTATGAGTTTTTTGATCACTCTCGGCTGATACGCGGAGCCATGCACATTGGTTCCACTTGCCTGCAGCTGAAAAGCAAGTCACCCCAAATAGTTCACCTACGAAAGACACCGGAGAAAAACGCGCTGCGGATTTATGATCGTGCGAGGTCATTCCATTGCTCGTTCGGAGGAATCATGCCTGTTGCCAAGGCAACCGCTTTTGTCCTGTTGCCGCTGCTCGTCATGTCTACCACGCCAGGATTCGCTCTGGACCCTGCACCCGAAAAAGAAACGCCCCTGGCCGGTTACTCTGCGACTGGCTCGGCCAGTGAACGGGATTGGGAGACGAAGTTCCGGGCGTTGCCCTCCCCGAACAATCTTCGCGAAGATATGCGGCGCCTCAGCGCTCGCCCGCACAACGTTGGGTCCCCTTACGACAAGGAAAATGCGGAGTGGATCCTGGCGCAGTTCAAACAATGGGGGCTGCAGGCGGAGATTGAGACCTTCTACGTCCTTTTCCCCACGCCTAAACAGCGCGCTCTGGAACTGATCGCGCCCACAACCTATACAGCCAAGCTGCAGGAACCCCCGGTGGCCGTGGATCCAACCTCCAACCAGCAGGCCGAGCAGTTACCCACCTATAACGCGTACAGCATCGACGGCGATGTGACCGCGCCGCTGGTGTATGTGAACCAGGGTATACGCGCCGATTATGACCGCCTTGACCGGATGGGAATTTCGGTAAAAGGCGCGATTGTGATCGCGCGCTACGGAGGTGCGTGGCGCGGCATCAAGCCCAAGGTAGCTGCCGAACACGGAGCCGTGGGCTGCATCATCTACTCCGATCCCAAAGATGACGGTTTCTCTCCCGGCGTGACTTATCCCGAGGGTCCCTTTCGTCCCGAGCAGGGGGTGCAGCGCGGAGCCGTGACCGACACGCTCTATAACGGCGATCCGTTGACGCCTGGCTACGGAGCGACCAAAGATGCGAAGCGGCTGCCCATTGAGGGCAATCCGCTGATCACAAAAATTCCCACCCTGCCCATTTCCTATGGCGACGCGCAGCCGCTGTTGGCGGCGATCGGAGGGCAGACGGTGCCCGCGGAATGGCGCGGCAATTTGCCCATCACCTATCATGTCGGCCCGGGGCCTGCGAAGGTACACCTGCAGGTGAGTTCCAACTGGGACATCAAGCCTATCTACGACGTCATCGCGCGCATTCCCGGGTCATCGTTTCCCGATCAATGGGTCATTCGCGGCAACCATCATGATGCCTGGGTGAACGGTGCGGAAGACCCGCTCTCCGGACTGGTCGCACTGCTCGAAGAGGCGCGCTCGCTGTCGGAATTGGTAAAGCAAGGATGGAAGCCGAAGCGCACCGTCGTGTTCTGCGCCTGGGATGGCGAGGAGCCGGGGCTGCTGGGATCGACCGAGTGGGTGGAGACACACCAGGACGAGCTGCACATGAAAGCGGTCATGTACATCAACTCCGATACCAATGCGCGCGGGTTTCTGGGAATCGAGGGCTCGCACACGTTGGAGCACTTTATCAATGGAGTTGCCCGAGACGTGCCCGACCCGGAGACTCAACTCACTGTCTGGAAACGCGCCCAGTTATACGAGATCGCCCATCCTGAAGCGGAAGGCGCTCGCAAAGATGCACGCAGCCGTGAGGATCTGCGCATTGACGCATTGGGCGCCGGCTCGGATTATTCGCCATTCCTTGACTTCGCCGGAATCGCCTCCATCAACCTCGGATTCTTCGGGGAAACCAGGGGGGGTATCTACCACTCCATCTACGACGATTTCTATTGGTATACCCACTTTGCGGATACGGACTTTGCCTATGGGCGCGCACTCGCGCAGACTGCCGGCACGGCCGAGATGCGAATGGCGGATGCAGACTTGCTGCCCTTTGACTTTCACGGTTTTGCCAATACGATTCACATCTACGTAGGAGAGGTGAAAAAACTGCTAAAAGACAAGCAGACCGAGGTTGAGGAAACAAACAAGGAGCTGGACGAAGGAGTCTTTACCGCAACTGCCGATCCGAAGACAACCTCGGTGCCGCCGCCGCGCAAGATGGTTCCGCCGTATCTGAACTTTGCTCCGCTGGAGAATGCCGACGCTACGTTGACGCAGAGTACAGACCGTTTCACCAAGGCGCTCGCGGCCGCGCGAGCCAACCGCGACCTGGCGCTCGATCCCCAGGTGCTCGCAAAGTTGAACACCCTGCTCATACAGAGCGAACGCAAGCTGACTCTGGACGCCGGCCAGCCAGGACGCCCATGGTACCGGCATCAGATCTACGCGCCTGGCGCCTACACGGGCTACGGGGTAAAGACGCTGCCCGGAGTGCGCGAGGCAATCGAGCAGGATAACTGGACGCTGGCCGAGGAGCAGGTACCGGTGGTGGCCAAGGTACTCGAAGATGAGGCCGATCTGATTGACACGATGACGGGATTGCTGGCGAAGTAAATGTTCTCTGCGGGCACGTATGAGGAGTTGGATAAGGCTGGCTTCACAGTCGTTCCGGGAGTGTTGCCGGCCGAGCATCTTGCCTCGGTGGCCGCTGCCTATGACGCAGCAGTAGAAAGCGCACCTCCTGATGAGATCAAGATTGGTAGTTCGACTACGCGCGTAAACGGCCTCATCAATCGTGGGCCAGAGTTCGACGCGCTGTACTTGCACCATTTGCTTCTCAACGCATGCGGTCGCATTCTAAATGAACCATTCAAATTGAGCACGATGCATGCCCGGACACTACGGTCGAACACGGACGCGCAGAATCTTCACGTCGATTACCAGCGCGACCACCGCGGCTGGACGATGATCGGATTCATCCACATGGTGGATCCGTTCCGAGACGATAACGGCGCCACTCGTTTTGTGCCCGGTTCGCACTTGTGGTCTACGGTGCCCGCTGAGCTTCTGGCTGGATCCAGAGCAGACTATCCGGGGCAAGTTCTGGCGTGTGGTCCGGCGGGTTCGATGATTCTATTTAACGGGTCTGTCTGGCACGGACACGCGGCAAACAGGTCGGCCGAGCCCCGACGTTCTATCCAGGGCGCCTATATTCGTCGTGATGCCGAATCGAAAGCGGGCATGTCAACACGCCTGCTTCCTGAAACGCTTTCTCGCCTCAGTCCGCTGGCGAAATATGTGCTCGCAGTCCCAATAAGTGGGTGGCCCAGGTCTCGCTTTTGAGACCTGGGTGTTCCGGTTAGGATCCATTACAAGGAGAAACCCAGGTCTCAAAAGCGAGACCTGGGCCACCCACTCAACGTTTGGAGGTCGCAGCTTAATTCGGCTGGAGAGATCTGCGGTTTTCTATTCGCGCCTGAGTGCTTCTGCAGGCTCTAGCTTCATGGCCTTGACTGCTGGAAACAAGCCACCAATGGCGCCTGTGAGAAGCAGCGTGAGCGATGCTGTTGTCAAGATTGCGGGATCTGCAAAGGATGTCGCAAAAAGCATGTGCGCGAAGAGGTGAGAAATCCCAATCGCGCATGGAAGCCCCACGCCAATGCCGATAAGGGTAATCTGTAGGGCCTCTTTCAGGATTAGCTTAAGTATCCCGGTTCGCTGTGAGCCCAGCGCCATGCGAACCCCGATTTCTCTGGTCCGGAGTATTACAGAATAGGTGAGGAGACCAAAAAGACCGAAGCCTGCAACCAGCACCGCAATCAATGCGAAGAAGGTCGAGAGCGATGCGGTGAGTTGCTCGTTGACCAGGGAGATATCCATTGTTTGTGCGAGAGTGCTGGTCCTGGTTGAATATTCTCGTCCAAGCGATCTGACTTCCTGCTCGATGGTTCTTCCGAAATCCGGATTGGGAGTTCCACGGACGAGCAGCGTTCCACCTTCCTTTGGAAACCCATATTGTGCCGAGGGCACAAAGATGAATGCCGCATCGCCGTCGCGGATATCGAGCAGTCTTGCCGGTTGCGATATGCCAATGATTTCCAGCTCCTGCGAATCGGGCTGCACTCCAAAGTGAACGCGCTTGCCAATAGGATTCTCTGAGCCAAAGAGTCGACTTGCGAGCAACTTGTCGACAATGGCCACGTGGGGATGGTGGATATCGTCCGTCCACGCGAAGTCTCTGCCCGCCAGAAGCGGAATGCCGAGGGTCTGGAAGATCCCTGGCGTGATCTCGATCCGCGACGCTGCCACGGTGTCATCGGAGTTCGTTGCCGTTGTCCGGCCGACGGTATCCTTCCAGGCGTAGCTCGTAGTAAGGATTGTCTGGTCGGTGAAAGCCACAGACCGGACCGAGGGCAGGCTTTCCACCGCTTCGGCAAGTTGCTTTCGGTAGGTCGCCAGATCTACGCCTTCATAGCCATGCGGCACCGGACTGAGATCAAGTTCAGTGACTCCCACCTTGTTGAAACCAGGATCGAAAGCTTTAAGGCTTTCGAGTGTTCGCAGGAAGAGTCCAGCAGTCTGGAGAACAATCAGCGAGATAGCAACCTGGGAGATGATAAGAGCTTTGTTGAGGCTCGCCATGCCGCCGCTCATGGTGCGTGCGCTTTCTCGCAGGGTCGATCCTGGCCGTTGCCGCAACAGTTGCCATACAGGCAATAGACCCGTCAACGAGCCAGTGAACACAGCCGCGGCAATCGTGAAGGCGAAGATGCGCCAGTCGGGCCGGATGTCAAGCAGCGCGGGTACCGTCTCACCCCGGGTTGCGAGCCTGATAAGAAATTCGCTGCCCCAGTAGGAAAAACAAAAAGCCAGGAAGGATCCGGCGGCGGAGAGGATCAGTGTCTCAGCCATGAACTGGCGAACCGCCTGCCAGGGGCTGGCTCCGAGGGCGATGCGCGTACCGATTTCGTGGCGACGTGAGCTGACCCTCGCCAGCGTAAGACTTGCCAGATTTACGCAGATTACGAGCAAGATGAGCGAAACGATGCCCATGAGCAGGAATAGTGGCGTTTGCGCTCTGCTGCGAAGATCGCCGTTCGTGTCTGCGCCGTTCGCGACCGATGCAATTTGTAAACCCATGGAGAGGAACGATTGCCTTCGTTCGCCGGCACTGCCGGTGGGCACGGTGGCTTCAAGCACGCGCGGCCAGACAGCCTTAAGCTGCGCAGAAGCGTGGTCGATGGTATCTCCAGGGGCAAGCCGGCCAGTTACAAATAGCCAAAGAAGACTACGGCTTTCGAGGTCAGTCAACTGGGCTGCCCCGGCCGGGATCGTAATCTCTGGCGGTGATCCTACCGTTAAGCCGGTGAACCACTTCCCGGTAACTCCGATGATGGTGAAAAGCTTGCCGTCGATGTGAAGCGTACGGCCCACAACGTTGGGATCGCCCGCGAAGCGCTCCTTCCACAGTTTGTATCCAATCACTGCCACCTGCGAGACCTGGCTGCCTTGGGTATCCTCAGCACTGATCAATCGGCCAAGGAGCGGACGGGCGCCCAAAACGGAGTAGCAGTTGCTGGTGACCGATCGTACATTCGAGAGCGATGCGGTTTGGTTGATCTCGAGGGTGAAGTCTCCCCCTGCTGTCCAGCCGCAAACGCCGCTGAAGGCCCGCTGCCGGCGTTCCAACTCGGTGAACATGGGATAGGAGAACGGTACCTTCGAGTGCCCCCGATAAGAGCCGCTGAGGCCAACCAGTTGCTCGGGGTGTGGCAGCGAAAGCGGGCGGAGGAGCAGAGCATCGACAACTGTGAAGACAGAGAGGGCTGCTCCGATCCCGGCTGCGAGAGCAAGAACAAATATGCAAGTGAAGATGGGGCTGCGTGCAATCGCCTTTAGACTGTGGGCCAGCTCTCTCATAGTCGATTCCGTCAAAGCCCTAGTCTAACAAGCTCCGCAGTTGTTCGATTCCGAACACCGCTATCCAATTATGGACGGCCTTTGAGACGTCCCCCGAGCTAACCTTCCCACTCTCAATCCTGGCTGTTGTTGACCGTGGTATGCGGAATGCATGGAAGATAGGACCTTATGCAACTACTATGGCTTACGTGACGCAGATCCGTGGCATGCGGTTCTTCAGCTCTCATTTTGTCGAGGAGGGTCTAATCATGGGTTCCAGGCTCTTGGTTCTGGCAGTCCTGTCGTTTTTGACTGTATCCTGCGCCCCAGGGCAGCATGCCGCCGCTCCAGCCGGAAGTCCTTCCGCGCGAGTGGATGAGCTATTCCAGAAAATGGACTCGACAGTGACGCCAGGCTGCGCGCTTGCCGTTGTGAAAGACGGCAGAATCTTGTATGAGCGCGGCTACGGCATGGCGGATCTGGATCATAACGTGCCCATCACGCCGGCTACCGTGTTTCATGTGGCCTCGATGTCGAAGCAGTTCACGGCGGCTTCGATCGTTCTATTGGCTCAGGAGGGGAAGCTGTCGCTCGATGACCCGGTGCGCAAGTACATCCCCGAACTACCGGATTTTGGGGTTCCGATCACGATTCGCCAGCTGATTCACCACACCAGCGGCCTGCGCGACCAATGGGACCTGCTCGGCCTGGCGGGTTGGCGCTAT
>CAZSUK010000678.1:0-3774 GCA_964609355.1 uncultured Acidobacteriaceae bacterium
TGGGCGAGCCGTCGCTGATCAAATAAAATCCAAGCTCTCCTTTGGGCGATTCAATGCGGCCATATGCTTCGCCTACCTTGGGCCGTAGCCCGCGCAGCCTCGCTTTGGGATCCATGATGGCCCCACCAGGAATGTCACGCAGTGCCTGCTCCAGTATCTTTACCGACTCGCGCATTTCGAGCACCCGCATCATGTAGCGGTCGAATACGTCTCCGTGCTCGCCCAGCGGTACGCGGAACTGGAAACGCTCGTACACTCCGTAGCGATCGACCTTGCGCAGGTCGTAATTCACTCCGCTGGCGCGCAGACCGGGTCCGGTGACTCCCGCATTGATGGCCAGCTCCCGTGGCAGCACACCCACGCCCTGGGTGCGTGCCATCAGGATTTCATTTCCCGTCAGCAGCTGTTCAAACTCGTCCAGGAAGCCGCCGAATGCTCCCACCAGCGTGACCGTCTGGCTGAGCCATTCCGGTGAGCAATCCACTCGCACCCCGCCGAAGCGCATGTAGTTACACATCATGCGTGCGCCGCTTAAAGCCTCGAACAGGTCCAGGATCTTTTCCCGCTGGGTGAAGGCATACATCAGCGGCGTGCCGCTGGCCCCCATATCCTGCAACAGAAACCCCACCATGCCGGCATGATTCTGCAACCGGGTCAGCTCCGCCACGATCACCCGGACATATTCCGCGCGCTCCGGCACGGCCAGCCCCGCCAGCTTCTCCACCGCCAGCGCGTAACCCCAGTTGTTGGTCATGGAGCAGAGATAGTCCAACCGGTCGGTGTAGGGAATCGCTGCCAGGTAGCTCGCGCTCTCGGCAATCTTTTCGTGATTGCGGTGCAAATAGCCAAATACCGGCTTGAGGCGCAGAACACGCTCCCCCTCCAGGCGGACATCCATGCGAAAGACGCCGTGGGTCGATGGGTGCTGCGGCCCCATCGATATTTCCATGATGTCTTCAACCACCTGGGTCATTGCTCCCTCAAGCCTTCGAGTTCGTCGTCGGGCGGAGGAACATAGTCCTTCCGCATGGGGTAATCCGTAAAACCCTCCCACATCAGGATGCGCCGCAAGTCCGGATGCCCTTCGAACACCACTCCATACAGATCGAAGGCCTCGCGCTCCTGGAATTCCGCGCTTCTCCAGATCGGGGTCAGTGATGGGACGGTGACGTCATCGCTGCGGTTGCCGGTGTGCATCCGTATCACCACCGGGCCCAGATGTTTGGTCATAGAAAACAGGTGATAGACCACTTCCAGAAACCCGGGAATCCTGGTCTTGATCGTTTGCTCGATCTCTTTCTCGACCCCGTCGACCATTTGTTTCGTTTTGACTTTGTCTGTCTTCTCGCGGTCCGGCCAATCCACCGCGGTCACGTTAGAGCAATAATCCAATTGGATTCCGTCACACAGCAGGGTGGCCGCCGCGAGCCCATGCTCCCGATCGATCAGCAGCGAATTCTGGCCCGACGGGCCGCCGTTCACCACTAACTCAACCTGGCAACCCGGAACGCCCGACTGCAACCTGCTCTTGATTTCCTCCAAAGTCATCCCTGAAGCACCTTCAGCGGATTGTGAAAGACCTCGTCATTTTGCGCCGGCTCCAATCCATGCTCGCCAAACTCCGGCACCGGAAACTCACTCGGCAGTTCTTGCTTTAAATGCCTTGGCCTCGCCTCGCCAGTCAGTTGTTGGGCGCTGATTTTCTCCTGCAGGGCCATGAACGCATGGATCAGTGCCTCCGGCCGCGGAGGACACCCGGGGATATGCACATCCACTGGAATGAAGCGGTCAATCCCTTTCAGCACGTTGTAGCCATCGCGAAAGGGGCCGCCGGAAATGGCGCACGCTCCCATGGCAATGACGTATTTCGGCTCCGGCATCTGGTTATAAAGCCGCACCACCTGGGGAGCCATCTTCTTGGTCACCGTACCGGACACTATCATCAGGTCGGCTTGACGAGGCGAAGGACGAAAGACCTCTGCCCCGAACCGCGCCAGGTCATACCGCGCCATGGTGGTCGCGATCATCTCAATGGCGCAGCAGGCCAGACCGAAGGTAAGCGGCCAAACGGAATTCTTGCGGCCCCAGTTATACAGCTCTTCGAACGTGGTTGCGAAGATCCCGTGTTTGCTTAATTCGTTCTTTAAGTCCTGGTCCATTCCAACCTCGTTAGCTCCAAGTCAAGACGCCTTTTTGGCAGGCCCAGATCAGGCCCTCCACCAGTAAAAGCAGGAAAACCAGCATGGCCAGGCAGGCAGCAAGCGAGAGCCCGGAGAAGGCGGCAGCGAACGGCAGCAAAAACACTGCTTCCACGTCGAAAATCAAGAAAACAATGGCGTAGAGGTAATAGGAGACGTCCAGCTGCACCCAGGCGTCGCCTTTAGCCTCGAGACCGCACTCGTAAGTGGCATTCTTTTGGATCCCCGGCTTGGCCGGCGAGTAGACCTTAGCCCAGAGCCAGGCTAGAGACAGCGGGATCCCACCAAAAACAAATGCAGCGACCAGGAGCACGAGGATAGTGGCCCATGGGTGCTCGACCGGTGCTATTGGAAGACTCTTACCCATTCCTCACCATAGCGCAGGGAGTGCAGAACAATCCAGATTACGCCTACTTACTTCGTCCGATGAACCTCGGAACCATGTTCTAAACCGGGGCTTTTGGGTCATATCCCCGCCATAAATCGACGGGTCCCAATCCGCAGGCGCTTGATCTTCCATTAACACCAGCTCCGGGCTACAACCGCCCTACCCTTTGTCATATCGACCGAGCGCAGCGAGCGGAGATCTGCGGTTCAGCGGTGCTCCCTTGCAAATGCTTTCGATAGAACGTAATCGGAGGGGGGCTGCCAGACGTTAGAAGCTGGGTGTATGCTGGTTCCCGTTCAAAAATGGCGTCATCAAAGTCGTCTTGTTTTTGTTTGACGGGATCAGATCCGGTGGCCTCGGCGGTATGTCCGGGGGCTCCGCAGCCTGGAGAAAATCGATGAGGCAGTCCTTTGCTATAGGAATAGGGGGCGCCGCTGGACAGGGCGTCGCCACCCCGGGTGATATTTTCGCGAAAATCTTCAGCCGTCGCGGGCTCCATCTGAACGTCTACAACGCCTACCAATCCATCATTCGCGGCGGTCATACGTTTCTCACCATCCGCACCGGCCCCGGCAAAATCACCAACATGGGTGATCGGATCGACCTGCTGATCCCGCTGAATCAAGACACCATGGATCGGCACCTGGGCTTGCTGAGCAGTGGCGGCGCCTGTATCTACAACGCTGACACCATCAAACCCGGCAAGGCCGCCGGCGGGGTACAGTTGTGCCCGCTGCCGGTGTCCAAGCTTGCCGACATCAGCCGCAACAAGATCGCCCAGAATACCCTGGCCATCGGCGCCGCCCTCAGCATGACCGGCGTCGGATTTCAGGCGCTGGAGCAGGTCCTTAACGAGCAGTTCCGCAAGAAAGAGAAGGCCGTCATCGACGAGAACGTCGGCCTGGCGCGCACTGGCTATGACTACGCCACGCAGAACTTCAAAGCATTTGCCAACCCGCTGCCCATGACAGACACCCGCTACGCCGTCCTGGGCGGGAACGCCGCAATGGCCATGGGTGGAGCGGCGGCTGGGGTCAAGTTCTATTGCGCTTATCCCATGAGCCCGTCGACCGGCGTGCTGCACTGGATGGCCGACCACGCCCGCAAAGCTAACATCATGGTCCGCCAGGTTGAAGACGAAATCGGCGTCATCAACATGGCCATCGGCGCCGCTCACGCTGGCGTTCG
>CAZSUK010000679.1:0-4428 GCA_964609355.1 uncultured Acidobacteriaceae bacterium
CAGAACACAAGCGGCATCTTTCTTACTCCCATACCCAACGCCCCATTTACCGGCGTAATTGTCGTGGAGCGTACTACGGTTCGCGATGACGCCCCTGTCGTCAATCTAAAGACTACCCGCGATGTCGCCCGCGACAGCCAGGGCCGCGTCTACAATATCTTCCGGGAACTTGTGCCGGCTTCGGAAAGTGGCGCCCCGCCGATCGTGCGGATTCATTTCTACGACCCGCAGACCAGGAACTATACCTATCTGTATCCCGAGCGCAAAGTTTATATGACGGGCACGGTGAATCATCCCCCGGCGGCAGAACCTGCCGATCTTTTAGCTTCGCCGGCAGGCAACAGCGTTCCTCTCAACCAATTCACAAAACAGGAAGATCTCGGCACCCAGAGTATAGCGGGTGTGTCGGCGCACGGCGTCCGCCAGATACAGACCATACCTGCCGCCAGCAGCGGAACAGGGAATGAAATCGTGCTCACGGACGAGTACTGGTATTCCGATGAGCTGCACATCAATGTAGTGATTAAGCACAACGATCCACGCACGGGTAGTGTAACCATGAC
Organism: uncultured Acidobacteriaceae bacterium; assembly: GCA_964609355.1. GTDB lineage: Bacteria > Acidobacteriota > Terriglobia > Terriglobales > Acidobacteriaceae > PALSA-350. Next base: position 564 of record CAZSUK010000679.1, read on the forward strand.
GCTCGGCCAGGTAACGCGCGGGGAACCCGATCCCTCGCTCTTTCAAATTCCGGAAGGCTACAAGCCGATGGGTGTCGGAAGCGGATCACCACAGCTCGAGAACGCTAACAGGGATGTCGCATCGCCGTACCACATAGGAGGGCCGGTCTCAGCTCCGAGTCTCCTCTCGGCTCCCGACCCTGAGTTCCCGTCCGGACAAACAGAGGGCGGCGTAGTTGTCGTGGCCTGCGTTGTCGACGAGAAGGGCGCGCCGCGGCAGGTCCGCGTAGTCCGCTCTCTTTCTGATGCTTTTGATCAAAGCGCCGTTCGAGCGGTAGAGCAGTATCGTTTCTCGCCTGCTATGCTGCAGACTGAATCCGCTTCGAAGCCAGTCGCCGTTGAAGTGAACATCGAGGTCAATTTCAGACCGCCTTCTTAGCACCGAATCTCATCCTCCGCCCGGCGCGAAACCCTTGTCCGAATGACTAATCTTTGGTCCAGGGAGCAGTATCCGGGTTGTGGCCCCCGTATGCTGCGTCTTTGTCAGGGGAGTTAGCTGGAACGTGGATCCAACAAGAAAAGAGTGGTCGCTGATGTTTGAAAAGTACACCGAGAAGGCCCGCCGCGTGATCTTTTTCGCGAGGTATGAGGCCAGCCAGTTCGGCCAGCCTTATATCGAGACCGAGCACCTGATGCTGGGCATCTTACGTGAAGATAAGGCGCTCACCAACCGCTTTCTTCGCTCCCACGCGTCGGTTGAGTCGATCCGTAAGCAGGTCCAGGAGCACACCATGATCCGCGAAAAGGTCTCAACCAGCGTAAACCTGCCGCTCTCAAACGATTGCAAGCAGGTGCTGGCCTATGCCGCGGAGGAGGCGGAGCAACTAGGCCATAAACACATCGGCACCGAGCATTTACTGCTAGGCCTTTTGCGTGAAGAGAAATGCTTTGCCGCACAGATATTGCATGAGCGTGGTCTGCGGTTTCTGATGATCCGCGAAGAGTTGGCCAAAGGACCACAGCACTCCGCGGTCCTGGGTATCCCTTCATCCATCGCCGAACTACTCACGGACCTGGTGCAAGCGGCAACCGACGGCCAACTCGTACCCGTGACTGGTCGCGGTCTGGAACTGGAAAGCGCCATCGAAATTCTTTGCAGTCACTACAAGAGGAGTGTGCTCCTCGTCGGTGAGCCCGGCGCGGGCAAGACCTCAATTGTGCAGGGTCTGGCGCAGCGCATTGCAAATGCTGAGGTGCCATTATTCCTGGCGAATAAACGCATCCTGGAACTTGAGCCTGAAGTTATTGACGGTTGGACCAGGGACCGGCAAAAACTCGAAGAGCTGACAAAATTGGCGGATACGGCCGCAAGTCCCTCCGAAGTCATACTGTTCATTGACCGGCTACAGGATCTGTTTGCATTGTCTTCCAAGTCCGCTGCGTCGGCTGGCGCTGGAATCGTCAAACAGGCGCTCTTGTATAACCGCATTCAGTGCATTGCCACTGTCAATGTGACTGAGTACCGCGAGCTAATCAAGAGCATTCCGTGGTTTGAAAAATATTCTCGCCCCGTCTATGTCCGGCCGCTCGATCAGGAAGCGAGTCTCCGCGTGTTGGAGGCTCGCAAGGTACCGCTGGAGAGGTTCCACGACGTGACCTACACGGCCGAGGCTCTGGAGTTTGCCGTGCATGCTTCTGGTAGTTATCTCCTGGAACGTTCACTTCCAGGGAAGGCGGTCGAACTGCTCGATGCGGCCGGAGCGCTCGTAAAGTTGCGGCGAGGGCCACCTCCTGACGAAGTAGCGGAGGCTGAAAAGCGTATCAAGTTCGTCTCGCTTCGTCTTGAAAGTGCGGTAGCCAATCATGAATTCGAGAAGGCAAGGTTCTATTCCGACGAAGAACGCAAGGAGAAAGAGAACCTGCGGGTCCTCAGGGAGAAGCATCGCAGTAATTCCTCTCCTGTGGCTGGCCGGGATCAAATCCAGGAAGTGATAAACCGCTGGAAGGCCTATCCGTATTGTCCATAGAAGACAGCAGCATAGAGTGTCCTGCACCAGGGCGGAAACACCATCTTTGCTACTGAGGCTGGAAGAGCGCCGTTGCCTCACGCAAAAACGATGACGGCACGATCTCGTTCATCACCATTGATCCAACTCGCAGGGGCTTCGAGTTTGTCAAGGCCGAGCGCAATGGCAAACGCGCACTGATCATCCGCGACGGCCAGCACGAATTCTGGTTGAGATCTACGGCCGGCTCGCCCAGGCGAGGCCGTCTGGCTCGCCGCCAACGTCAATGTGGCTCGTTACCTCTAAAGTCTTGAGGTCCAGCACAACTATATAGTTGTCAGGGCTACAGGCGATGAAGGCCCGTTGCCCATCCGGGTCCATCAGAATGCCTGCCGCTCCGTGGCCGATGTGAACAGTTTTGAAGTGTTTGCGCGAGGCTGCTTCGTAAATGGCGAGATCGCCGTCACTCAGGCGCGAAATCAGCACCAGCTTTCCATCAGGAGTGAACTTCAGCCGGTTGGCGCCGAACGTTTTCGCGTCCAGAGTAGCCGTCACTTCGCGGCTTTGCAGATCGATCACCGACAGCGTGCCGTCTTGTGCATTTGCCGTCCACAGTTCGCGTCCATCGGGTGACACGTCAAATCCCTCATCGCCTTTACCGACCGCAATGACGGTCTGATTCCACTCCATACGTGGTTGTGCTCCGCCTGGCGGCGGCCGCATTCCCGGAGGAGGGCCCATCGGCGGCAGAGCCACTTTTTCAAGAATGCTGACGCTTGCAGAGCTAATGTTGGTGGTGTAGATCTGTTTCTCGTCTGGGGTGACGTAGATCATGTGGGTCCGGTTCTGGCCGGTACCCATGATCCAATCGATTTTTGCCGTTGCAGGATCGTAGCTCGCGATCGCCTTCGCACCTTCGGCCGTGAACCAAAGCTTTCCTCCAACAAACGTGAGACCGTGCGGGCCATTCAGAGCTCCCGTGTCGATATCTGGAAGAGCTTTCTTCTCAACCAGGTCTATTACGGAAAGGGCGTGGTAGCGTCCGCCACCATAGATCGATACATAGGCGGTTTTACCGTCTGATGATGCAATCACCTCATGCGGGTCCGGGCCAACGGGCGCGCGCCCGATCACCTGCAAAGTTGCCGGATCCACAATCGCCAGCGCATGCTCCCGCTTCGAAAGCGCCAGCAGCGTCCGCTGTGGCGTCGATTGGGCGACGACTGGGACCGGAGCACACATCAAGCCGGCAAGGGTTGCAATGGAAACCAATACTTCCTTCCGCCCGAGGCGCATAGTCTTCCTTTCTTTCTCCGTCGAGGTATGATACTCCTCTGGTTCAGCGTGGACGTGGCTGTTTGTATACTCGATCGTAAGATGACAGAAGACGCGATTCATCAGCTATTCATTGGTTATTCCTCTAGCCGGCTGCAGCAGTTCTCGTCTCACATCGAGAAGTGCCTTGTCCAATTGACTGACGAGCAGGTGTGGGCGCGAGGGGGTGAAAACGAAAACTCCGTCGGCAACCTTTTGCTGCACCTCTATGGGAACATGCGCCAATGGATCGTTGCCGGCGTCGGTGGGGAAGCAGACACACGCCGGCGCGAGGAGGAATTTTCCGAGCGAGGCGGGCTTACGAGTAGAGACCTGACAGGGCGTCTGGTGACTCTCGTAAACCAGGCGACGGCTGTGATTGATGGCGTGAGCGCGCAGCGGCTATCTGAGCGGCTGGTGATTCAAGGTTACGAAGTGTCGGTACTGGACGCAATCTATCACGTGGTGGAGCATTTCGCGATGCACACGGGGCAGATCATCTTCATGACTAAAATGCTTACCGGAAAGACGACGGGATTGAAGCACGATGTGCAATCGGCGGCGTC
>CAZSUK010000680.1:0-2863 GCA_964609355.1 uncultured Acidobacteriaceae bacterium
GGGTCGCCGGTACCGCGATAGGCTTCGCGGCGCGCTTCGGCTTGCGGCGAGCCGCACTCCCTCATGAACAGCTGGGCCGCGTCCTCCACGCTTTTGCCGCCGGTGTGCATTTCAATCGAGGCTACGAAGCGGCAATCGCGCAGCAGCGCTTCATTCAGCTGCCCGACCTTCAGCTTCGGGTCACTCTTTGCCAGCCCTTGCTCGATCATCATCTGCTCGGCGTAGTGCGCCCAGCCCTCAGTGGTCGATTGCGCATGCGCCAGCTTCCGCGCAAGTGACCACTGTGGCTGATTGCGGCGCGTCAGGTACTGCACGAAATGGCCCGGCCAAACCTCGTGCGCCGAAATGAGTTGCAGACCGGAGAAGTAATAGGCCTGCAGGTAATCTTCGAGCTTTTCGGCGGACATGCCGGAATCGGGTGGCGAGACGTAGTAAAAAGCCTGCGTGGCATGTTGCTCGAAGGGGCCGGGCGCGTCCGTGGCGGCTGCGATGGTCGCGCGCATGAATTCCGGCGTCGCTTCGACCGTTGGGAGCAAGTCGCTCGGAATCGTCACGAGGCGGTGCTCGCTCACGAAAGCGCGCAGGCCGGAGAGATCTTCCTCGGCCGTCGGCAGGAGCGTCGCGGCGTTCGGATGCTGCCGGCGTATGTCCTCGACCACGGCGCCGACTGATTTCGCCGGATCCACCTCGCGCGCGGCGGCTTTCAGCGCAGCCTGGTCCTGGTGCAGCTGGCGCAACGCAATGTCGTGCAGCTTGCTCACGGGCAGGGCAATCATTTCGTTGTCTGTCAGTCGCTCAACGAAGACGGCGGATTGCAGCGCGAAATCGCCATCGGCTTTACTCAGCTGACTTTCCAGAAAGGCTTTATAGTCCTCGAACGCCGCAATCGCGGCGCCGTTGCTGGTCGCGAAATCGCGCTGCAACCCGGGGTCCGCGACGGCCGCGAAGGCCTGCGGTGCGCCGTCTCGATAAAAATTGATCGAGCCGGTAATGCCGCGAATGGCGATTTCTACAAATGCGCGCGGCGGGTGTTCGATATTGACCTTGCCTGCCGCGAGCACTGCCGGAACCTCGCGCTCTCGAGCGATGGCGGTCCGCAGCCGTTCCGCGAGCGGTGCGAAATCGCGATGAACCAACTCGAACACGGCCAAAGTCGCGACGCGGCTGTAGCGGCTGGGATCCTTGCGCCAGTACTGAATCGTTTCGTCATCGAGTAGCGTGCCCTTGATTCGGCCCATCAGTACTTCGCGGTCATCGCGATCCCCTGGGCTCAGCTGCTGCGGATTCATCCCCGCCAGCGCCGCCAATGCCTCATGCAGGCGGGCGTCATTTCGCGCTTGCCCGGCAGCGCTCATGTCATCCACCTTCCCGTCGTAGTCGTGAATCCCCGCCGACGTCGCGGCTACCGGATGGGCGGCGTACTCACCATCGTAATAGCTCTTCGCGAAGCTCTCGAAGGAAGGTGCCTCCGCCGGGACAGCGTGCGCAGCGATAAAAATGACAGCGAGTCCGGCCGCGGCAAATGTTTTCATGCAGGTATCCTAGCATCGCGGCGGCGCGGCGTTCCTCCTCTCGCCGGCCGCGGTCAGCCCCCGTCGTCCTCGGCGAGCAGCGCCGCCCCTTTCTCGGCGACCATGATGGTCGGCGCGTTGGTGTTGCCCGTGGGAATGTTCGGAAAGACCGACGCATCCACGATGCGTAGCGCGCGCGCACCGTGCACGCGCAGCCGCGCGTCGACGACCGCGGTGGCTCGATCCGGTCCCATCCGGCAGGTGCAGCTTGGATGGAAGGTGGTCGATGCGCGCTCGCGAAAGTCCTGCAGGAGCTCCGCGTCCGACTGTTTCTCCGGACCGGGGGAGACTTCTCGCTCGACGATGCCGGCGAGAGCGGCGCTCGCGCCGAGCCTGCGCAGCACGTGCATTCCGGCGAGCGCTTCGCGTAGATCGTGCTCGGTCGAGAGGGAATTGGGGTAAATGAGCGGCGCCTCGAGGGGGTTTGCCGAGCGGATTTCCACGCGGCCCCGGCTCGTCGGCCGGCAGATGTTGAACGACACCATGAATGCCGGAAATGGATCCGGATTCATCAGCCGACGGATCGGCCATTCTGCGCTGTTGTAGCTCAAGGGACTGAAGTAGAGCTGCAAGTTGGGCTGCGGCTGGGCCGCATCGCTCCGCACGAAGCCGCCCGCCTGGTTGATACTGATGGCGAGCTGCCCGCGGCGCGTGAGCAGATAACGGAGGCCGGCCTTGAGCTTGCCGGTCAGCGGATAAAGGTCGTTGTTGAGCGTGGGCACCTTCGAGCGGTATAGAAATGTCAGGTCCAGATGATCCTGAAGGTTCTGGCCCACGGCCGGGCTCTCGACCGACACTTTGATCCCGTGGCGCTGCAAGAGGGCGCCGTCGCCCACGCCCGAAAGCTGCAGGAGCTGCGGTGTGTTGATCGATCCCAGGCAAAGAATTACGCCCTTGCGCGCCCGCGCCTCGTGGGTCGCGCCGCGGTGCAGGTAAGCAACTCCCGCGGCTCGATTGCCGTCGAAGAGAATCTTGAGCGCCTGTGACTTCAGGCGCACGCCGAGATTGGCGCGCGTGCGCGCCGGGTGCAGATAGCCGCGCGCGGTCGATTCACGTATGCCGTTGCGCGTCGTGATCTTGTAAATGCCGACGCCGTCGGGGTCCTGCGAGTTGAAGTCCGCGATGTGCGGATAGCCCACGCTCTCGCACGCCTCGATAAACGTGCGGCACAACGGATGGACATCCGCCGCCATGTCGCTCACGTGGATCGGGCCGCCGTGGCCGAGGCTCGCGGGGTCGGGCGTGTCGCAATAGTCCTCCGCTCCCTTGAAATAGGGCAGCACGTCGCTGAA
>CAZSUK010000681.1:0-3507 GCA_964609355.1 uncultured Acidobacteriaceae bacterium
TGCATGGTAATTGCGCTGAAGAGCCGCCAGTCTACTAGGAGGGCGCAACACCGCAGAAGACAGGCGTTTGTTTTTGGGCTCTTAGACCGCCGATTCGAGCGATTTCTGAGTCTCTGGCGGTGTTCCGAACGTGTGACCGCCCACTCGGAAGTTACACCAAAACGGGTCAATGTCCGGGTTGGCGACAATCCAGGCTTAACCTCATTCTTGGACACTAACGTGTTTATCGTTACTTACTGTGGCTGCTAGAGGGAATTGCATGAGGAATGTTGCTGGAAAGCTTACCGTGTTCGCGGCTTTACTCTGTCTCATTGCGGGGGCTCAACACTCTAATTGGACCCCACTCCTGGCACAGAAAACTCAAGTGCAGGGGTATTGGACCGATCCTTCTACCGGCCTCATGTGGGCGGCCAGAGACAGCGAGAAGCGCATGAACTGGCACAAGGCGGTCAAGTACTGCCGGACGCTGAGGGATGTCGGCTACTCAGACTGGAGATTGGCAAGCATTGATGAATTGGAGAGTCTTGTGAATCTCCGAGCCTACGCTACCGACCATGTCGGCAGTAGTGACATCTTGCATTGGAATGGCGATCTACATGTGAACGGTGGTCTTCTGCTTATTGGTGATCGACATTGGAGCAGCACCCAGGTTTCCGATCCCAACACACAGGTCTCGAAAACCCACTTCTGGTCATTCGACTACCGTGTGGGAAAGAGGATGAGTGGGTTCGAGGATTGGGCTGAGGGCGACACGATGCACGCACTCTGTGTGCGGAATGCCCAACAAACTCTGGCGCCAAAAGGCCATTGATCGGAAAGAGAAATACCTGATCAGACGCATTGGTAACCCCAAGTCGGCATGTCGGAGAAATTATTGAGGCGTTGGCGTAGTTCTGGGCGGATCACCGCCCATCCGTCAGTTACAGCCTGAGCAATAGCCTGACTCGAACCGTCAGAGCGACAGCCTTCAGGCTGGATGCCAGTCTCCATCCCTTGAAATCGACCGTAGTCTGGTGGCATGCAGGATTAGTCCCCAAAAACGCGCTAGTGTTCACTGACTTCCAGGGGTACTTTCCACGTGTCCTAATAGTCGGCTATCCGGACAAGGCCTTACCAGATGACCGATAATGCTCTTGCTTTTCGAAGCATCTTGTCTTTGGTCACCAGAGGAACGCCACGATCCAGCGCGGTCGCTCCGATAATTCTGTCCATAGGATCGAGAGGGTAAGGCGAAGGAAACTCCACGGCGATACGCGTGACGGCCGCTGTGATCGGCAGGATAACGAAGCGAGCTTCCACCTCAACCAGAAAAGCCTCAAGCGAAGTCTTTAGCACGATTCGCTGATTCCTGGCCAGCCACCCCAATTCAAAAAGGGAGATGCAGGAAATACCTACTCCGCCGTTCTCTCGAGCAGTTCGAATCGCATTGGTCGCCGCCGCCGAGAGCAAACTGGGATCCGAAGCAAGCCAGATCACTACACACGTATCGACAACGATCATTTGAGGCGTTTCCAATGCTCAGGCGGGACCGAAGGAGACTCGATATCGCCGGAGATAGCCAGCTTTCCCGCATAAAAACCGAACAGGCTATCCTCAACTTCTTCGATCGGGACCAATTGGGCAACAGGCTTTCCGTTCTTCGTGATAACGAATTTTGTCTTCCTTGCCTGCACTTCATCCATAATTGCCAGGCACTTAGCTTTGAACGCTCCCGCCGCGATCGTTTTCAAGAATAAATACCTCACCATGGTCATCATACCATGGTCACATTACCGGCTAGGAAATACTCCATCTTACCCACGCGCTTGCTACGCTGTGCTACGATATGCTACGGTTCAACAATGAAGCCTCGCACCATAACTCAGAGGGAACTCCGCAATGATTCCGCCGCCGTGCTCCGTGAAGTGGAGGCCGGGCGAACGCTTATAGTAAGCCGAAACGGCACGCCTGTCGGAGAGTTGCGACCGGTCAATCGACGCCGCTTTGTGTCCCGCGCCGCCATCGCGGAAGCTTCAGGAAACGCCGCGCGGATCGATGCCGGGCAATTCCGCGCGGATTTGGATGCGGTCGTCGATCCCCGCCCTCATGACTGAACCAACGCGCGGTGTTCTCGACACGTCGGTGCTGATCGATCATGACCTGATTGCTGCTGAGCGACTTCCCGATGAATCGGCAATTACTGCGGTGACGTTGGCCGAACTCGCTGCGGGGCCTCATGCAACCGAAGACAATGACGAGCGCGCCCGGCGCCAGGATCGCTTGCTGTGGGCGGCCGCTACCTGGGATCCACTGCCGTTCGATGCGGACTCGGCACGAATGTACGCGAGGGTTTTCGCTGCCACGAGAGCAGCCGGGCAGTCAAGCAGGGCGCGCTTCGCGGACTTGCTCATTGCCTCGACCGCTGCGGCCAATGGATTGCCACTCTACACACGCAATCCCTCTGACTTTGCAGCACTGAAGCGCATATTGAAAGTCGTCAAGGTTTGATGAACCGGCGCAGGACAGTCGGATACCCCAGACCAATGCTCTTTATCTGCTAGTCCTTTATTCATTCCATTCCGGCAAATACGGGTGCGATTAGCCAACTGGGGTCGCGTACGCGGATCGGGAGTTTACTTATGCTTCCAGTTGTCGCTGTCCCGCCATTCCTAAGTCAGTGGTGATTTGGGCAGCACTGTCAAATCCAGCGAGAATCGTCGCTCGCTCCAGATGTCCAGGGACGCTTTCGGTTACAAACCTCCAGGTAACTTCAGATTAAATCCCGGTTAGCACTCGACAAAAGCACCTCGGACAGCATCTTTAGTTTGTGCAGGCACACCAAACTCGCCCTGGGTGGGCGAGCGAGCCTTTGGGCAGCCGGGTTAGGCGGGGTTGGGGATGGGTCGCCGTAACTCGAAAATAATTCCCGAGCGCTACGACATGAAAGTTCCTCAAGCTGCATCTTGAGTGTGGGAGGAAATTGCGAAACCTTACGTCAACTGATCGATCGATCGATCGGCAAATATCACCCTGCGGTCGATACTGCGGAATGCTCGCTCGACGGACAAGCAGGCTGCGGAAAAACTCTTGTTTTGTATCAGGGCACGACTTTAGTCAGGCCGTAAATGATCGAAAATACGTCGGGCTAGCTCGCCGCAGCGAGCATTAGCCCCTGAAGTACGTTCTCTTTAATTGCAGATTCGATTCCGGAAGCGAAGGAAACTGAATGACGATCAACAGACAAGACACAGATAATGGAACCTTCTACAGATACAAAGTCGGGTCCATGCCCGAGGTTCGCTACTCCTCTGCAGAAGCTCCCTTGGTCGCCGGCGCGCCCGCAACGAACGATCCGGATACAGCCACCGTTGCCGATGTCCGCCCCGCACAGCAAGACTCGCCGCCAAACGGCGCTTCGTCTCCCCTACCCGCGGAACCACCCGCCGCCGCGGACTTCGTTTATCTCCGCGACCTTGAACCCCGGCCCGTGGAATGGCTGTGGCAGGACAGGCTCGCATGCGGCACCTT
>CAZSUK010000682.1:0-3192 GCA_964609355.1 uncultured Acidobacteriaceae bacterium
TGCCTTATTCGCCTAACTCGATGGTTCTGGATCCGACCGGGACGACGCTTTATTTCGGCAGCTATCACGAGTTGATGACCTATACCGCGGCCACCAACAGCCTGGCTTCGGAGACGGCGAACGTACCCGGGATAGTGCTGGCGGTTTCGCCGACTAATTCCGCGGTGCTGGTCAATGACCAGTTGCGCCAGGTTCTCTATCTCTACACACCGTCGAACGGATCGTACACGTCGTTTGCCGGCATAGCCCAGAAAGCGACCTTCAGCCCCGACGGGCAGACGGTTTATGCGGTGGGCGACGGTGTGCTTTATATCCATAACAGCTTTACCGGCTGGTCGGTCGAGCCGCTGCCCGGGAACCAAGCGACGCCGACTACCGGCATTTGCCCGGCAACCAACACCACCAGCCCCATACCCACCGACCCGACCACCTATCCGCCGAACACCACGGCGAACCCAAATAACACGTACAACATGTTCTGCTCACCCGATCTTGCGGTGACCGTTCCCGCGGCTGCGGTCTTTCTTTCGGGCACAGCCACCGCGGCTTACGGGGAGTGCCCGGATACTGCGGTCACGCCAGTGGTGAATTATCCCGAGGCCGCCACGGTCGCGGCGCTCTCTGATCACGTGGCTTCGACGACAGACGGAAGACACATCATCGGTGCTTCCGCAAATCCGGCGGTGCTCACGGACCTCTCGATCACCGTGCCTATCAATGCCTGCCCCGCAGACGCGAACGGGCAGACGACCGGCATCACCTTTAATCCTCCACCGGTGGTGAACCAGACTTCGCTGTCTGCCTACGGGCTCAATAACATCAACGAGGTGGTGGCTGCCACCAATTCGCAGGAAGCCTTCATCACCTATGGAAGCAACGCCACGACACCGCCCGCGGGGGGTGCGCTGTTGCCCGTGTACAAGCCTTCCACTACGGCAGGAGTGCTGGGAACGCTGAGCAGCGTTAAGCTGACCGGCAGCGCGCTGGCACCGGTGGCGGGGATTTTCTCTCCGGATAACACGATCTTTTTTGCCGGCACGAGCGGGGATAATCAGCTGCACCTGATCGACACAACCACTTTGCTAGATACCACACAGATCAACCCCAAGCTGACGGATATCAATGGCAAGCCGTTGCCACCGGTATTCCTGGCAGTCAAGCCGAGACCGACTACTTAGTGGTTCGTTCGGGGTGGGATTGATGCAAGGAGTCCCCAGGGACGGAACAACCTGTATCCCGGCACGTCAGCGCCGGGATAGTAACGTTCATGAGGCGAGTCCCGCAGGGACGACAGATTGCCTTACTCGCTCGTCAGCAACCACGTCCACTTGCTGAAATAAGCGTCACCCCGCCCTTTGCTATTCGTCGCTGAATCCTCCCGCCTCGTTCGCCGCACGAAGCTCGTCAACCTGGTTCTCACGCAGGCTCTAACTCCCGAATCTAGAGAGCTGGCGTTCTCGCGGGTTTAAAGCGGCTACCGAGCGAGGGGCAGATACCTTTACCCGCGGTATCCGCTTGAAAACCCGCGTCCCCGGACTGAAAGTCCAGGGCTGCACCCTTCAGACTGCGGAAGGATTTGGGGGGAGGTTTAGTCGCCGGCGAGCGATATGGATCCGGCGGAGCCGGCCCCGTGAGGGGTGTCCTGGTCCCATCGCAGGATCTCGGAGATCTGATCAGCCAGGGTCAAGGGGTCGAATGGTTTGGAAAGGATGGCGGCCGCTCCCAGTTCGTCGAGCTTGCGTCGGTCCTGACCCTGCACTTTCGCCGTGAGCAGAATCACGGGGATGTGAGCCGTGTTTCCGTTCTGCTTCAGGATCTGGAAAGTCGTCGGACCGTCAATGTCAGGCATCATGACGTCGAGCAGAATGGCATCCGGTTGTTCGAGCGACGCGCGGCGAATGCCTTGGGCTCCCGAAGGGGCCAGGATCACCTGCCAGCCGGCAATCGTTTCCAGGCTGAGCGCAGTCACTTCCCGTATGTCGGCTTCATCATCGATGATCAAAATGCGAGGAACCATGCCAGTGCCCACTCTCAGTGTTGTTATCACTCTAGGTTCGGAGTCTTCAGGAGTACATAACACTTGCTACGCATTACTTTGATAATAGGTCATTTAACAGTCTTACCTAGGAGTCTGTAACGGTTACATAATCGCTGCGCCACGTTCTCGTGGGCGGCGGATCAGTTATGCTAGCGTGTGTCCGAGATTGACTGCAGGAGGCGAGAACAGAATGAACAGAATGGCCAGAGTGTGCATCAATGCGCTACCGGTTTTGTTAGCACTGTCGGCTTCGGCGGCGCTGGGGAAAGACAAGGGTCTGGAGGTGGACTTCAAGACCAGCCAGGGGCAAGATGCGGGAACTGCGCTGCTGACGCCCGCGGGGAACGGCGTCAAGATCAAACTGAACCTGAAGAATCTTCCCGAAGGCGAACATGCCATTCATGTGCATGTCAATGCGAAGTGCGATGCACCGGATTTCAAGTCCGCAGGCGCCCATTTCAATCCTGACAAAAAGGAGCATGGGACCAAGAACCCTAAAGGCGCACACGCCGGGGACATGCCCGCTAATCTGGAAATCATGGCTGACGGGACGGACCACGTCACCTTGCTTACGCAAAGCATTTCGCTCAAGAAAAACGCGCCGAATTCAGTCTTCGCCAACGGCGGCACGGCGTTCATCATTCACGAGAAAGCCGATGATATGGTTACCGATCCGACCGGGAATGCGGGCGATAGAATCGCTTGCGGGGTAATTACCGCACCGTAGATTTTTCGATCGTCAGGGCCCGACCAAAGCCGGGTCCTGATATAAGACCTAATCTGAGCCTGCATCTCCACTCAAGCGTCAACGCCGCGAATGTCTCGCGACCGGAGCCGTGAACGACGAGAGATACTTGGGAATTCCGGGAGCGGGGAGCGCCGGCGCCATGAGATGACCCTGCAAATAATCACAACCGAGAGTGCGCAGGCATTCCATCTGGTCGGGACGGTCTACTCCTTCGCCGACCACCTTAAAACCAAGACTGTGGGCCAAGGCGATTATGGCTTGCACGATGGTGTACGTCCCGTTGGGTTCGGAGATGCGCTCGACAAAAGAGCAGTCGATCTTTAGGGTGCTGACAGGAAGTTGATGCAGGTGGCTTAAACAGGAGTAACTGCTGCCGAAGTCAGCCACGGAGAGGTGCACGCCGAGC
>CAZSUK010000683.1:0-9715 GCA_964609355.1 uncultured Acidobacteriaceae bacterium
AGCGTGTCGTGCAACTCCCTGGCGATGCGTTCCCGCTCTGCCAACCGTTCGGCAAGCCGGTCCTGAAACTGGCGCGCGATGCCGGAGATGCGTCGGCGAATGATCCACCACATCAGAGCGGCCGCGGTCAATACGACCAGAGCCAGGAACCACCAGGTCTGGTAGAAAGCCGGCTTGATACTCACGGCCAGGTTCGCACCGGTTTCGTTCCAGACCCCATCGTTGTTACAAGCGATGACGCGAAAGCGAAAGTTGCCCGGCGGCAGATGGGTATAGAACGCCTGCCGCCGGGTGCCAACGCTCTGCCAATCGGGATCGACACCCTCGAGCTTGTAGCGAAACATCACCCGCTCGGGAATCGCCAGGCTTAGAGCGGTGTAATTGATTTCGAGCCGATCTGTGTGCGCAGGCAGCGTAAGGTCGCTCGAACCCGGATAGGTCTTTCCGTTGGAGAGAATCGACGTGATGATGACCGGGGGCGGCAACCGGTTGAGATCCTGGTGCAGCGAGACCGGGTCCAGACACGCGATCCCGCGCGTGGTGGCAAACCACAGCCGGCCATCCGTCGATTCGGCCAGCGAAGGCTCAGGAATTCTTTCTGTCGAGAGCCCCGGAAGGCCATCGAGCGCGTCGAGGTGCTCGGCGGAAACCTCGTAGGCCGGGTCGCGCAGAAACTGCGCCAATTCACCGGCTGTGACATGGGTGATGCCGGAGAAACCGTTCATCCACAGGTCGCCAGTCTCTGTTTCCAATACACCGGAGACTCTACCCGGCAGGTTCTGGTCTTTCCACTGCATCACGTGGAAGACACCCTTGGTGAAGAGCGCAACACCGCCTGTCCCGCCTAGCCAGACGCGATCATCGCGCACAGACATGGTCGTTTCCGAGACGCCTCGTCTTCCGTTGGGAAAGGAGAATCTCTGGAACTCGCTGCCATCCCACTTGAGCAGGTAGTTGGAGAAGCCAAACCACACGTTTCCCAGGGCATCCCCCGCCATCGCTCCGAGGACGCCAGGCTTTCTGCCCAGCGCATCATCCTCCCTGTTCCATTTGCCGTCTGTGAAAGAGTAGGTGCCGCCCGCCGCGGTATTGATCCACAAATCGTTGTTGCGATCAACAGCCAGAGCCATGACCGGGCCGAACTGATCTTCGGGATAGGGCATGGATGAAAACCCAGCGCCTGAAGAATGCCACAGCAGATCCTGGCCGCCCCCGGCGGACCAGATAGTTCCATCGCGAAGGCGACGAAGACAAATGCTGCCTAGGGTCTTGGGAAAGCTGGTGATCGTTCCGTCGGCTGCTACCCGGGTCAGGGGCAGGCTAAGGTTGCCGGTCCAGATCGAGTCAAGATCGCCGGCCACGATGCTGAAGTCATGCTCCTGAGCCGGCGGAAGCGACAGGGCGGTGAGGACCGTGCGTCGCAGCCGGTCGAGGCCGGAATTGGTTCCCACCCAAATGCTGCCCTCGCGATCGATCAACACCTTCCAAACCGCATCTGAGCTGAGCCCTTGCGCGGTGGTGAAGCTTTCACCGGGAGTGGTGTCGGTTACTCGGGGCACCGGCCACTGGTCCATGTGGTCAAAGCGTCGGAGACCCTGATCGCTCACCGCCCAGATGGCGTCGCCGGCGAAGGTAAAGTCGCCGAAGCGAATGCTCCTGCCAGGACCTTTGGCAGGAGGGCCCTGAGCGATGGGTGCACCCTTTTGATTGGTCAGGCGGCGAAGTCCATGATCGTCGGAAAGCCAGATGGAGCCATCCGGGGCCTCATGAAGAAAGAAAGTGTTGTGCGTGGCCGCTGCCATAACGAAGGCGGCAGACGCTGCGCCAGGATCGTACTCAATGCTTTGAAATTTCGGCTGGCCCAGAGGCATAGAGAGCAGAACGCCGGTCAGCGTTCTTACCCAAACCGTTCCTTTACTATCCACCAGGATGGCCGCAGGGAAGCCGCCAGGGTATCCATGTTCCGGACCGATCTGCTCGCAAACAGATCCGTGAATACGGAACAGACCACCGGACGCTTGCAACCACAGAGAGCCGTCGCGGCCTTCGGCGATGCCTTCCATCTGCAGCACCGGAGTGCAGCGCCGATCAGAATAGGTGGTCAGCTGTCCGTCCTTCCAAAAAAGAAGTCCGGCAGCACGTGTCGTGAGCCACAGGCCTCCGGAGGGGGAAAGATAAACGGCGTGAATTTCGCTGTTTCGTACTGCGCCGTTGGTGGCTTCTTCCACCGATTGAAAACCTACTCCATCAAAGCGGAAGACCCCGGTCGAGGTCGTGAGCCAGAGGTATCCGTCGGGGGCCTGCTGAATATCAACAACTGCTCCCAGGCCGTTTTCTGAGGTCCACATGGTGTGATGGAAATGTGGCGGTTCGGACGGCGCGGTCCAGGCGGTTGGCACGGCGATCGTGAAGACGAAGAGCGCCGCCAGGAAACATTCGGTCTTCTGCAAAAGTCTCCTCATCGGTCCAATCCTGGTTGTTTTCTGATTGTAGCTCTCGACGATAACAGGCACAGGCCGTACGGATTCCTGTGACATGACCACAGGAAATGTGACATGCTTATGTGGTAACGACACAGGAGAAGGGATTGGCCAATTCGAAACTCGATCTGCTGCAGGGCACGCTCGACGTGATGGTCCTGCAAACGCTGTTGACCATGGGAGCGATGCACGGCTATGGCATCGCCCGGCGCATTGAACAGGTGAGTGGAGATGCAATTCTGTTGAACCAGGGGACGATTTACGCCTCTTTGGTGCGGCTGCAGCAGCGGGGATGGATCTCCGCGGAGTGGGGAACTTCGGACCATAACCGTAAGGCGAAGTACTACTCGATCACGCGAAGCGGCCGCAAGCAGCTGGTCGAAGATGCCGCGCATTGGCAAAGATTAACTCGAGTGATGGGACGGGTGTTGTCGATGCCGGCCGAGGGAGACCTGTGATGAGCGCGCTGCGAGAAGCAATGGAGCGGGTACGATCTTTCTTTCAAAAGCCGCAACGTGATTCTGAACTGGACGCGGAGATGGCAGCGCATCTGGAACTCGCTACGGAAGAGAATGTACAAAAGGGCATGCCAGCGGACGAGGCGCGACGGCTGGCGATGATTCGTTTCGGCGGCGTGACGCAGGCGAAGGAGCAGCAGCGCGAGGCGCGGGGGTTGCCGTGGCTCGACGTTTTGATGCAGGACGTAAGATTCACCCTGCGTACCCTGGGCCGCGATCGCGGATTTACCGTGATCGCGGTGATCATTCTAGGTTTGGGGATTGGCGCCAACATCACCGTCTTCAGTGTGGTGAATACGATCCTGCTGCGCCCGCTGCCGTTTCCCAATCCGCAACAGTTGGTCCGGATACTCACCAAGAACCCCACGGGCGGCGAATCCAGCATGACTTATTCCGCCGATGCGACACAGGAATTTCAACGGCTAAACCGCTCCTTCGCATCCGTGTCTGGCTACTATGCGTTTTCTGGACCTGACAACCTGAAGCTCGGCGGTGGTGGGCAACCCACGCCGGTTACCGGATTGAACGTAGCAGGAAACTTCTTTGAGACGCTGGGTGTCGAGCCGTCGTTAGGCCGGCTGTTTACCGCCGAGGAGTGCCTGCACAACAGCCGGCCGGTGGTGCTGCTGAGTCACGCATTTTGGAAGCGCCAGTACCGAGGCGATCAGGCAATCGTGGGGCAGGTCATCGACCTCAATAAGACGCCGGTCACGGTAATTGGCGTGCTGCCGGCCAGCTTTGATTTCGGTTCCGTTTTTTCGCCCGGTTTCAAGGTGGATATGTATGGGCCAGTGATCTACGACGACATCCGCGACGAGGGCAATACCATGGCGCTGATCGGCCGCTTGAAACCTGGGGTGAGCGTTGCGCAAGCCCAGGCAGAAGCCGATCTGCTTTTTCCGGCCCTTCACTTTAGTGTCAAACACCCCGAGTATGGCGGCGGTTACACAGGCAAACTCCTGCAGTTGAAGGACTATGTCAGTGGCAAATTACGCCGCTCGCTCATTGTGTTGTGGTGCGCGGTCGGTATGATTTTGCTCATCGTGTGTGTGAACCTTTCAAACCTGCTATTGGCCAGAGGAGCGGCGCGGAGTAAGGAGTTCGCCATGCGCACAGCACTGGGCGCCGGCCGGGGACGGCTGGTGCGCCAGTTGCTGACAGAAAGTCTCATGCTGTCCTTCGCCGGCGCTCTCTTTGGCCTGGGCCTTGCCTTCGCCATCACCGCGTATCTGGCCCATCAAGGTACGATTGCGCTGCCTCTACTGAGCAGCGTGCGCATCGATGGAGCAGCCCTGGCCTGGACGCTGCTGGTTGGCGTGGCAGCGGCAGTTTTCTTTGGCCTTGCGCCCAGCCTCAAGATTTCCAACAGCAATTTGCAGGAGGCTCTCAAAGACTCGGGTCATGGGAGCAGCGGCGGCAAGATGCATGAGGGGCTGCGCTCGGCGTTGATCGTCTCAGAGATCGCGTTGGCCTGCGTGCTGCTGGTGGGCGCCGGGCTGTTGTTGCGGAGTTTCCTGCGCATTCTCGATGTGGATCTCGGCTTCGAGCCCAGCCGCGCCGCCTCGATCGCCCTGGACTACGACGATGGAGGCGATGCGGCTAAGAGAAGCGCGATCTGGCAGGAGGTGCTGCGTCGAACCCAGGCGATTCCGGGGGTGGAAGCAGTGGGCATTAGCGACAATCTGCCCATGAGCCGCAATCGCAGCTGGGGCATCCAGGCAAAGGGTAAGAATTATCGCCCCGGGGAGTTGAAAGATACGTTTGTCTATATCGTGTCGCCTGGATATCTGAAGGCGATTGGCATGCACCTGTCGCAAGGCCGCGACATTAGTTGGGAGGACCTTGATAAGAAGGAAGGAGTCGTGATCATCAATGAGACGGTAGCGCGTAGCCTATGGCCGGGCCAGGATCCGATTGGGCGGCTTGGGGTAGCGGCCGGAATGGATGTCCGCGTCATCGGGGTGGTGGCTGATGTTCATGAGAGTAGCGTGGAGGGTAATCCGGGTTGGCAGATGTACTTGTCCGGCGCTGCGTCTCAATTTGGCCCGGAGGGAGCGCAGCTGGTGCTGCGCAGCAAAGTGCCCCCGGAATCGCTTGCGTCGAGTGTGATGAGCACGCTGCGGGACATCAACCCCGCGCAACCGGCGGTGGAGTTCCGGCCCATCCAGCGGCTGGTGGACCACGTGGTTTCCCCTCGTCGATTTTTCGTTTTGTTGGTGGGCGTGTTTGCTGTGCTTGGGCTCATTCTTGCTTCGCTGGGGATCTATGGCGTGATTTCGTATTCGGTGACCCAGCGGACGCAGGAGATCGGTATCCGCATGGCGTTGGGAGCGAGCCAGGCAAGGGTTCAAGTGGGCGTGATCGGCAAGACGCTGATGTTGGCGTCCATTGGAATCGCAACCGGGACGGTGGCGTCCTTCATGCTTGCTAATTTGATGGCGTCTCTCTTATTTGGGACGACGGCCAGGGATGGGGATACGTTCCTGGGCATGATTTTGTTGTTGCTGCTGGTGTCGGTGGTCGCTGGATATATACCCGCCCGAAGGGCATCACGGATTCACCCGATGATTGCTTTGCGTAACAACTGATGGAGGGCAAAGCATGGCAATCGCACGATTGGCAGGTTGTCTAGATTGCAGCAACTGCAGATCCGCTCCGGTCGGGATGACAAGGGTAGAGTGCTGATTTACCGCTGATTTTATGATTCGGATGGCAAGATTCGTTGCGCAAGTCCCCGCTTTGTCCATCCCAACGACCAGACGATAAGGTGAGTAACAGCTCTATCCTTGTCATCCCGACCGGAGCGCAGCGGAGTGGAGGGATCTGCAGTTGCTGCGGTCCAGTCTAAGGCCCTGCGGCCAAACAGAACCTGCCCGTTGCGTCAGAGCGACTACCTTCTGAAAGTTGGCTTTAGAAGCGGCGGTCTTCGTGTGGGTACCAGGTGAGTTGGAAGGTCGTGGTGGTATCGGATTGGCGTCCGGCCTTGTATAGGGGAACCAGCCACTGTTCGTATTGCACGTTCGCTTTCACTTCAACATTGGGCGTCAGCCGCTTTACCAGGTCGAAGCTGAAGTCGGTCTGGGTAGTGCCGCCGGGAATAAAATCCTTTGACGCCTTGGCGCTGCGGAAGTTCAACTGCACCCATTCCCGGGGTGATAGATGGTAAGTGAGCCAAGCCTGGCCTCCTTTGTCTTCGCGCCCAATCCAGTCACCCATCAGCAGGCCATTGCTGGTGTAACCATTCCTCTGCACCACCTCGGTGTACATATCCTGGCCACCGTTGCTGAGACCGGTGTCGGGGTCGGTGGAGACCGCTTCCGCGCGCAAGTCGAGCTTGGGTGCACCAGGAAAATGCGAGAGGTAGAGTCCGGGACGGATGGCCGCATGACGGGGCGCCGAGAGCGGGAAAACGTCATCGTGCACTTCAGAGTCGGTGTAGAGCGTTAGCCAGTTGCGCAGATAGGGCAAACGCCAGGAGAAGTCAAATGCGCTGAAACGAGCGCCGGGGTCGTTGCGGCTGAACTTATCCGCTCCCCGCGTGTCGCTGATGCTGTAGAAGCTGTGCCAGAAAGTACCGAACGTAATGGGCGCATGTCCCACGCCGCCCCAGATGACCGTGCGCTGAAGGCCGAATTCAATATTGGGCGTAGGCTTGAGAGAAAGTTTTTCCGAATGCACCCAGGGACTCACTGGGTCGTTGTGGCCCTTGAGCGGCCCGACAAAAAAGTCGTAGCGTATTGGACCAGAGACGCGCGAGATGTAGGGAATGAAGAGTGGCTCGACCCGGTCAATGCGAAAGCTCCAGACATTCTCCGCATTGTTGCTCCAGGCCATTCCGCCGCCGACCCCGGGCCCATACCAGTTGTCCATTTTCCCCAAGGAAATTTCGTGCCCGACTACGTGCGCAGAAACGTAACCTTCAAGGACCGTGAAGTTGTTGACCGCGGGGACCGGGCCCAGCGGGATGGTGGTGTTGCCGTCTAGTGGAACAGAGCTGAACGTGGCAAAATCGTCGATCCTGGCTAAGGCCTCGGCAAGGTTGAGCGGATACCCCTCCCAGGACGGAGCGTGCTGAAATTCTCCGCGAAAGTACGTGGAGAACATGCCGTAGTGCGCGCTGGCACTAAATCCAGTGTAGCTGTTGAAGCCGCTGGCATAGGGACGTCCAAAATCATTGATGTCAGTCTGGCCTAGATGAAAGCTGTCGCGCAAAGGCGTGCCGGCGATCCCCATGATGCGCTGGTATACCGAATCAAGCGCGATGCGGCCAAACTTCTGGTCGAGGGGGATCCGCAGATCAGGCTGTAGCTCCTTTTCCAGAGCGGTGTAGATGTCAATGGCTTCGTCGTTGGTGCTGCCGGTGATGCGGTCAGAGCCGGCTTCCAGCATGTGAGCTACGCTGAGCCGGGTCCAGGGCCGCATGCCGACAAATACGGTGTCCACAAAACCCATCCCGTACAGGCGCATCACTGCAGGGTAGATCCAACTGTCCAGTGGGATATAGGGAGAACTCATGCCTTCGATGGATTTCAGGGGTTCATAGGGCGCGAAGTGTATGGTGTCACGTGGAGCGGGAAGCTGATCGGGCGAGGGTGCTGCAGCAGGCGCTTGCGGCACCGGTTTCTGATCTTGAGCAGAATTGTTTGAGGCAGCTGAGATTCCAGTGGTCAAGAAGACCAGCACACACAAGACTACGCGGAAATCCACTTACACCTCAGATACAAACACGGTTGAGAGAGACGAATCGTTCGCCTGTGTTCAAGCTAACGAAACCCAGAGTGTCGGTCAATCGTTTGCAACCTGCGGCGAAGCGCGAAGATAACGGGCAGCTTCTTGAGCGGACTCGATTTCTCGCGAAAATTGGCGTACCAGCTGACCTTTCCAACGCTTGCTGAAGAGTCCCCGGGCCCCCAGATACTGCTCCATGTGGATAAGGGGATCGCTCTCCGCCAGCCGCCGCCGCTTACCCGCCTGTTGCCAGGCCCTACCCTCAACCAGCACTGGACCGCCGCCTTGACGTACCCGCTCCAGGCTTTCGTAGGCTACACGGTAGACGGCCACCACATCGTTGCCATCGACGGCGATACGGGTCAAACCGTCCCTCGGCACTTTCAGTGGAAGGTTAAGCCCTGCTTTATTTTCAACCACGACGATGAGGGGCAGACTGTGCCTGGCGGCGAATTTGAGCGACTTTTGCCAGCGCGCGGAAACAATCGCAGGGGCACAAGCGAAAGCGACCACAACGCTGGCGTTTTGTTTTTGTTTGTTGGCCTGAGCCAACTGATTTGCTAGCTCGAGTCGCTGGTCCGCATCGGAGGAAGGGCTGATAATGTTGTGCGCCAGCCTGGATTCGCGGCTGCGGGGCGCATTCAACTGGCCTATCAACTCGCTTAGCGAGGCTCCCTTGACCAGCGCGGCGACGGAACCGCCGGGAGCGAGGACGACGGTGTCCTCGGGTTCGAGATCAATCACGCATCCGGTAGAAATTGCTTCTTGTCCCAATGAAGCGGAATACAGCGCTCGCCCTGGATTGCGAAGCCGGCGTGCATGCTGCGCGAGCAGGCGACACTCGACCATGGTGGCATACAGCTGCTTCAATTTTGCGTCGCTGATAAGCGAGCCGCCGGAGCTACCAGCCATGCTTAGAGT
Source organism: uncultured Acidobacteriaceae bacterium (assembly GCA_964609355.1). Taxonomy (GTDB): domain Bacteria; phylum Acidobacteriota; class Terriglobia; order Terriglobales; family Acidobacteriaceae; genus PALSA-350. Next base: position 8,648 of record CAZSUK010000683.1, read on the forward strand.
GTTCTCCTCGACAAAGTTTGTCGAAAGCGACCAGAGTTTTTCACAGTTGTGTGAAAAAGCCTGTGTATTTCCGGGCTTCGATCCCGCGCGATTCTTGAATCGACGGGAGTTTTAGCAGTCTGCACTGCTTTCGATGCGGGGGTTCCAACGGTGTACTCAAGTGGAGTAATCCGCGTTGATGCGGATGTATTCCGTGGTAAGATCCGTCGTCCAAAAACGGCATGTGCCGGATCCAAGAGTGAGATCGACATGAATGGTGAAATCGCGTTGTGTCAGGTATTGATGCGCGACGTCCTCATCATACCGTGGAGAGAGGGATCCCTGTTCGCAGACCGGGTGCGGGCCGTAGGAAATATTGATTTTGCCGGGATCGATGGCCACGCCCGCATATCCGATCGCTGCGAGTATGCGGCCCCAGTTCGGATCGCATCCTGCCCATGCAGTCTTGACCAGAGGGGAATGGGCAATGGAGCGGGCGATGCGCAGTGCATCTGCATCCGTGAGCGTGCCTCGGATGTCGAGCTCGACCACGTGCTGAATGCCTTCTCCGTCTTCGACGATTTGCTTCGCCAGAGACAGGCAGACTTGTTCGAGCGCAGTGGAGAAGCTGCTTGTGCGCTGGTCCTGGACGGTGCGCGCCGTTTCGTGGTTGTGTCCGCGGATGGCGACTCCGGTTGCCCCGCTGGCTAGCAGCAAAACCGTGTCGTTGGTCGAGGTGTCTCCATCGATGGAGATGCGGTTGAAGGTGTTCTCGACAGCATGGTGGAGCAGGTCGCCGGCCGCGGCCGGTTCGAGAACTGCATCGGTGAAGAGATAAACAAGCATGGTGGCGTGCAGCGCGGCCTCGGGCGACGATCGCAGTTGCGGATAGATCATGCCTGCTCCCTTGGCAATGCCGGCCACACGAACGGTTGTGCCCTCTACTTCGAAATCGGCGGCAGCGATCTTAGGCCGCGTATCCGTGGTCATGATGGCGTTTGCCATCTGCTGCATGTGAGCCGCGGAAGAACCCATTGCGGCATGCAATGCGGGCAAGGCTGCACTTATCTTTGCAACCGGCAGCAACAC
>CAZSUK010000684.1:0-13938 GCA_964609355.1 uncultured Acidobacteriaceae bacterium
AGAACGTTAAGATTGCCACTCCGTTTGGTGGAATTAACGTCAATCAGGATCAGACCACTGCGGCCGAGCTTGGTTTGGCGGCCTACCCAGGGGCGGTCCAGGATATGACTGGCGAGGGGAGCAAGTCGGCCAAAGTAGACATGGGCTTCGGCTCCTGGAAGCTGCGGGTGAAGGTGGCCCATTACGCTACGCCGGATCGCCAGGATCAGGTAATCGCGTTTTACCGCAATGCGTTGAGTCAGTACGGCAGCGTGATCGAGTGTGCGGGGAACAAGCCGGTCGGCTTGCCCGTCTCTACCTCAGAAGGCCTCACCTGTGAGAATTCCGATAGTCATTCAGGAGAGCACGGTGGCCCCGGCGATCTGCAATTGAAAGCCGGGTCCCGTCATCATCAGCACCTGGTTCTTTTCAAAGACGGAAGCGGCTCCCAGACTCATTTCAGCCTGATTGCGCTGGATCTTCCCCATGGTTTCGAAAACGGTCAAAAGGGCACCAACTAACGCGTTTGATTGCGCTCCGCTCGCCCCTGAGATAGCTTCAAGAGGGATGAACCTGCTCTGCCATAGGTGTGGCGCGACCCTCAGCGCATCGGAACTGTTCTGCTCCACCTGCGGCTCCCCGCAGCTGAAGTTTGCCCAGCAGGAAGAGGGAGAGCCCGGATATGCGGGTGTGCGGCCGCCCGGGGCACCCGCGCGGGCCCAGGGAATTTCCTGGAAGGACGCTATCCTGGCAGCGCTTTTTGTTGCCGTCCCTGCGGGGCTACTGAGTGCTGTCTCCGTCCTGTCCTGGGGATGCTGTTTATGGGTGGTTGGGGGAGCGGTGCTGGCCATCGCTGTGTATCACCGGCGAGCGCCCGCATTTCTCTTGGAAACTCGGTCCGGGGTGCGCATTGGCGCCGTGGCCGGGCTCATTGCCGCCTACAGTTCGGTAATCGCCACCGCAATTTGGCGGGTGTTTGCCCGCTTTGTTCTCCACCAGGGTTACGCCATCGATCAGTTCTATGACTCAGTCATCAAGGAGTCGACCGCGCTGGTACAAGCCAATCCCGATGCCCAGGCGCAATGGCAAACATATGTCCACTTCCTCTTGTCTCCCGATGGAAGGGCAGCTTACACACTGATGAATGCTGCTACCACTTCGGTAGGAATCATTCTCTTCTCCGCCATTGGTGGCGCCCTGGGTGTACGCCTGCTGGCTCCGCGAAAGACCACCCTGGGCAACGGGTAATCCGATGGTGCGGGCGCTTCTCTCTGCCGAAAATAACGCTGTAACGTCCACCCACTCAACATTCTTCCGCGCCATTTTCAACCGTCTACTTGGCTGCGCCACCTTGCCCCGCTTCGGTAACCCTCGTATCATCCGGCCAGAGCAATTATGAGCAAAGCAAAAGCGAGTGCGACCCCAGTGTTGCGGGAAAAAATCCGCATCATGTCAGCCTCGGAAATCGAGCGCACCCTGATTCGGCTGGCACACCAAATCATCGAAAAGAACAATGGCGTTCAGAACCTGGGACTGGTGGGCATCAAGCGCCGCGGGGTACCCCTGGCGGAACGCCTTGGAGCCCTGATCAGCGGCATCGAGAAATCGCCGGTCGATACCGGAGTTCTGGACATTAACTTCTACCGCGACGACCTCTCGACGCGCGATGTTCGGCCGGTCGTGGTTCCAGGAGCCATCGGCTTCGACGTCGCCGGACGGGACATTATCTTGATCGACGATGTTCTCTACACCGGAAGAACCATACGCGCGGCTCTGGATGCGCTTTTTGACCACGGGCGCCCCAGACGCGTACAACTGCTGGTGCTGATTGACCGCGGCCATCGCGAGCTGCCGATTGAGGCCAGTTTTGTTGGCCGTCACGTGCAGACCACAGCCCGCGAGATTGTCGAAGTCAAGCTGCGGGAGATTGACAACGATGAGAAGGTGATTCTCGTCGAACGCGGCGATTAGCACTCCGCCGTTACCTCACGCCATGCCAACCATGAAAGCCATACCGGAGCCACCCCGCGCGACGTCCGCCTGCTCGCGCTCGTTGCTCTCCATCGCCTCACTGGGGGTCGATGAAGTCTCCGCCATCCTCCACCTGGCTACCGAGCTTGAGCAGGAAGACCCGGTCGCGCGCGCCCGGCGGCTGGCTCATCGGCGGGTGGCGCTGCTCTTCTACGAAGCCAGCACCCGCACTCGGACCTCCTTCGAGCTGGCAGCCAAAGGCCTGGGCGCGGACACGGCGCTGATCAGCTCGCAATCGTCTTCGATCGAGAAGGGTGAATCGTTGAAAGACACCGGGATTACGCTGCGCGCCCTGGGTGCCGAGTGCATTATCCTGCGCCATCTATCTTCCGGGGCGCCTTATCTCCTGGCCAAGGTCACAGGGCTGCCGGTGCTGAACGCCGGCGACGGCATGCATGAGCATCCATCCCAGGCCCTGCTGGACGCGAGAACCATGCTTCGCGCGCTGCGGCGCTCCGAAGGGGGCCCAGGCGAAACGCTTCTTCAGGGAATTACGGTGGCGATCACGGGCGACATTCTGCACTCTCGCGTGGCCCGCTCGAATGCGCTATTGCTGCCGCGGCTGGGGGCCCGGGTGATCCTGTGTGGTCCGCCCGCGCTCTTGCCCGAGGTGGCGCTCGAACTCGGGCCTGGGATCAGCATCGAGCGAGACTTCGATCGGGCGCTCAAGCAGGCGCAGATTGTCATGATGCTGCGTATTCAGAAGGAGCGGTTGACCGGAGTGCACATTGACCTGGAAGAGTACACCTCACGCTATCAGCTGAACCGCGAGCGGCTGCGCGCCAGCGCGCCGGAGGCGATCGTCATGCATCCGGGGCCCATGATCCGCGGGCTCGAAATCTCGAGCGAGGTAGCGGATGGGCCACAGTCGGTGATCGCCGAGCAGGTGCGCAACGGGGTGGCCATCCGCATGGCTTTGATTCATCGCGCGCTGGTCGAACAGACGCCTCACACCAGGGAGCCAGCTGCGGGCCGCCCGGTGAAGCAGCCCGGGACGAAGAAGCGAGGCCGCGCGTGAGCGCGATGCTGATTCGTGGGGGTCACCTGGTCGATCCTTCGGCCGGGATCGATGCGGACCGCGATGTCCTGCTCAAGGACGGCCGGGTGGTTGCGGTCGAGCCCCCAGGCAAATTGAACGCCGCGGGCAAACAGGCAGACGCGGAGATCATCGAGGCGAAAGGCCTGGTGGTTGCTCCGGGGCTGGTCGATATCCATGTCCATTTGCGTGAACCCGGACAGGGTTACAAGGAAACGATTGCCACTGGGACTGCGGCCGCGGCGGCGGGTGGATTTACCAGTGTGTGCGCCATGCCGAATACGGTTCCAGTCAACGATTCGGTGGAGACGACACGCTGGATGCAGAGTACGGAGCGCAACCCGAGTGCGCGGGTGTTCCCCATTGCTGCGGCGACGCGTGGCAGTACCGGGGAAGCGCTTACGGAATATGGCTCACTTAAAGCAGCGGGTGCAGTGGCGGTCAGCGATGATGGAAAGCCGATCCTGGGCGAGGCGATCATGCACCAGGCTCTGGCCGCGGCTGCGCGGGCCGGTATTCCGGTGATCCAGCATGCGGAGGATACGCGCATGACTGTGGGATGCTCCATGAACGCCGGCGCGCTTGCTTTCCGGCTCGGCTTGCGGGGAATGCCCGTGGCTGCGGAAGCCGGCTTAGTGGAACGCGATATTCGTCTCTTGAGTGAACTCAAGGGAGGCCGCGCCCATTTGCACGTCGCCCATTTATCGACCGCGGCGGCGCTGGATGCGGTGCGCAAGGCCCGGCGCAATGGTTTGCACGTGACCTGTGAGGTGGCCCCGCATCACTTCGTGCTTACCGAGAGCGAGGTGGGTGAGTACAACACAAATGCCAAGATGAATCCGCCGCTGCGGGCTGAATCCGACCGTAAGGCAATGCTCGAGGGATTGCTGGACGGTTCCATTGATTGCATCGCGACCGATCACGCTCCACATGCGACCCATGAAAAGGAGCAGGAGTTCGAACGAGCGCCGAATGGGATTACCGGGCTGGAGTCGGCGCTGGGTCTGGCCCTTGATCTGCTGCATCGCAAGCATAAGGCCTCGCTGAGCCGGTTGATCACGCTGCTGAGTACTCAACCAGCCAACCTGTTGAACCTGCGCGGCCGGGGCAGCCTGATCTCCGGCGCCTGGGCGGATGTGGTGATCTTCGATCCTAAAGCGGAGTGGACCTTTAGTGCCGCAGCCACCCGATCCAAGTCGAGCAACACCCCCTTTGATGGGTGGACGATGCTGGGAAAAGTGCGCATGACCATCAGCGAAGGCCGGGTGGTCTACCGCGCCGACTAGCGTTCGGTGTAGCCCCGGACTTTTAGTCCGGGGAAGCGGGTTTTCAAGCGGATACCACGGGTAAAGACATCTGCCCCTCGCTCGGTACCCGCTTTAAACCCGCGAGAACGCTCGGCAAATTCGGGGCTTTAGCCCTGGTGGTCCCATAAAGCCCCCGACGGAGCTAAGAAAAAAATAGATCCCGCTGCTATCCCAAGGAGCAGCCCTAACCAGAAGCGGGTCACCGGCATATTGCCGTGCCAGTGCAGCATTCCGGTGCCTACGTCGACGAGATTAACCAGCATGGCTACGGCCAGTAAGCGAAAGGCCGAGACCTTTCCCATGCGCAGAAACATACCCAGAGCAACCCCGCAATAGATACCCAGGCAGCGTACGCACACGGCGACAGGGGAGCCTGCGATGACGAAACTTCGAGCCGGATCCTGGTGACAAAGGCGGGAGAAGAAGCTGCGGACGAGCAACGCAGCCAGTGGATGGGTGGGAGCCAGGAGCGGGGCAAGCATCGGAGCGAGAGCCAGGACCAGAATGGCGATAGCGAGCCTCAGTTTCATGATCCCCTGCATACACCTTATCTACCACTAAAGTGTCGCATCGGTTCGGCAAGCTTGAAGGTACCCTTTCGTCTGAGGCGCCTCCCCCATGAATGCTTCCCCCATGCACCGGCGAGCGATCGCCGCGATTCTGGCCTCCGTTTTAACTCTGGCCGGTTGCACCAATAAAGCGAGCACTGTCCCTGCCGGGCAAGCACCGGCAGCCACGACGAACACCAATCCAGCGGGAACGAATACCGCCAGTGCGGCTCCGGCGCCCCAGGCGGCGCAGGCGCCTGCTCCGGCCCCCGCACCTGCACCTCAGCCACCTCCCCTGGTTCTTCCTCGCGGCACCCGGCTGGAAGTGCGCTTGAATAGAACCATCGACGTCAAACATACGGAATCCGGCGACCAATTTACAGGCTCCCTGGCCCAGGCGGTCGTCGTCGGCAACACCGTCGCCGTTCCCCAAGGGTCCGGCGCTACCGGAGAAGTGTTGCTCGCCCACAAGCGCGGCAGATTTAAAGGGCAGTCGACTTTGGCCTTGACGCTGACCCGTCTGGACGTCAACGGCACCGCCTATCGCATCGATACCGGAACTCTCGCCCGAAGCAAGAAAGGCAAAGGCAAGCGTACGGCCGCTCTCATCGGCGGCGGTGCGGGCATGGGTATGTTGATTGGCGGGATCGCGACCGGTGGGGTTGGCCTGCTCGTTGGCGGCCTCGCCGGCGGCGGCGCCGGCGCCCTGGGCGCGGCCTTTACCGGCAATCGGGATCTGTCGATCCCGGCGGAAACGGTAGTGACCTTCCGTCTGCAGGATGCACTCACCCTGGCGCCCGAGACCCAGGTGAGCGCGCTCGAACCACACCAGTAGTTTGACACCTGATTGACCAGCGGCCATGGTGGATCCATGGGGATCCTCCTGTTCGCCTTTCTGATTGGCTGTGTTTGCGGCCTGCGCTCGATGACCGCTCCAGCGGTAGTCGCCTGGGGAGCTCATATGGGCTGGCTGCACCTCGACGGCTCGTGGTTGGCCTGGGTGGCTAACAAGATCTCCCTGGCGGTCTTTTCCTTGTTGGCCATTGGCGAGCTGATCGCGGACAAGCTACCCTTCATTCCGGGAAGGACGCAGCCTGGCCCGCTCGGTGCGCGTATTATCTTCGGCGCACTCTGCGCAGCTGCCTTGTGTTTTTCCGGCGGTGCATCACTGTTCCTGGGAGCCATCCTGGGAGCAGTGGGCGGGATCGCCGGTGCGTTCGCAGGTTACAACTACCGCCGCTGGTTGAGCCGGGGAGCGAAACTTCCCGATCTGCTGATCGCGCTGCTGGAAGACGTGGTCGCGGTAGGCGGTGGCCTTCTACTGGTCTCCCACTTATAAAAATTCGATTCATCTCACCATTGCGGGCATCCTAACTTTTGCCTGGAGGTTGGCATGGAAGATTTTGACGCGATCATTATCGGCTCGGGGCAGGGCGGCAATCCCCTGGCCGAGGCGTTGATCGCGGCGGGTAAGAAGACGGCGATGATCGAGCGCCAGGACGTTGGCGGAACATGTATCAATCGCGGTTGCTCTCCCACAAAAACCATGGTGGCCAGCGCACGCGTCGCTTATATGGCACGCCGCGGCGCCGACTATGGCGTCCACACCGGGCCCGTAACCATCGATATGGGGAGGGTTCGGGAAAGAAAGCGAGCCATCGTCAGCAGCTTTCGCCAAAGCCGCGAAAAGCGCCTGGAAAAAGCGCAGGCGGATCTAATAAGAGGCGAAGCCTCCTTTACCGGCCCGAGGCAACTACGCGTCGCCCTCAACGGAGGTGGAGAACGGTTGCTGCGTGCGGCACAGATCTTTATCGACACCGGTACGCGCAGCGCCAGGCCCGCGATCGCGGGTCTTGATGCCGTTCCCTATCTCGACAACGACAGCATCATGGAGCTTGATCGTGTACCGGAGCACCTCTTGATTTTGGGAGGTGGCTATATCGGGGTGGAGTTCAGCCAGATGTTTCGCCGCTTCGGCAGCCGGGTCACGGTGATTCAGGCCGGGCCGCAGCTTCTGCGAGAAGAGGACGCGGATGTGGCTGCAGAGGTATTGAAGATCCTGCGTGAGGATGGTATCGAGATCCTGCTCAATGCGCGCGCCCAGGAAGTGAAGCCGGGCATCGACTTGAAGGTTTCGACCGAAGGCAAGACCCAGACGGTCGAAGGATCTCATCTCCTGCTCGCGACCGGGCGGGTGCCCAATACCGATGCTCTCAAACCGGCTGCCGGCGGGGTGGAGACAGACGAGCGGGGATTCATCCGGGTGAATGATCGTCTCGAGACCTCGGCTCCTGGTGTGTACGCCATCGGCGATGTGAAGGGCGGTCCTGCGTTCACCCACATCTCCTACGATGACTACCGAATTCTGAAGGCCAACCTGCTTGACGGCGGCCAGCGCTCAGTCCGCGACCGCATGGTGCCCTTTGCGGTGTTTATGGATCCGCAGCTAGGCCGGGTGGGCATGACAGAGACCGAGGCGAAAAAGAGCGGAAGGAAGATCCTTGTCGCCCGAATGCCCATGACTTCGGTAGCGCGAGCGCTTGAAGTGGACGAGACGCGCGGCTTCATGAAGGTCATTGCGGATGCCGAGACGGAAGAAATCTTAGGCGCTACAGTGTTGGGTCTTGAGGGCGGCGAGGTAGTGTCTGTCTTGCAGATGGCAATGATGGGTCATTTGAAGTGGACCGTGCTTCACGACGCGGTTTTGGCTCACCCCACCCTGGCCGAATCGATCAACAATCTATTCCTTCACTTCGACGACGATAAATAATTTCTCGGATAATCACTCTTCCACCTGAAGCCCATCAAAGGTCCGTCTTTTCTTCTTTTCCAAACGACCAACGTTCGGGTGCCCCATCCTTCGCGCTTTTTGCGAAGGGTGGGACAAACGGAATGTGCGGAGAAGGGGTCTTGGGTGAAGAGTAGTGGTATCCCACCCTTCGGAAAGAGCGCGAAGGATGGGGCACCCGAACATTGGTTTCCGCAGATCAAACGCGCAGGTCAACCACGGTAGCGCCGGCCCCGCCTTCGCTGGGGCCGGCCTCGGCTACCAGTGCTACGTGCGGATGCCGCTCCATTAGCGCCCGCAGGGCTTTGCGCAAAACCCCCATACCCATTCCGTGAACAATCCGCACCCGGGGCAACCCAGCCAGAAACGCACGGTCCAGATATTGCTCCACCTCGCCCGTGGCTTCCTCCACTGTGCGCCCGATGACGTTCAGCTCGGGGCGCACCGAATCCTCCGGATGAGCGATCGAGACGGTGACCCCGCGGCTCCGCGCTGCTTCGAGGGGGCTCACCGCAATCGGTTGCCGGGCAGAGGTAACCTCCGCAATATCATCCCGCGCCACGCGCATTTTCATCGGCCCGACCGCCACTTCAAAGATGTTGCCGTCCACCTGGCGCTGCACTACGCCGGTCTTGCCCAGCGACTTCAATTTGACCGTATCCCCTACCGACACATGGCGGACCAGGTGCGGCTGCGCGTGCGCGTCTCCCCGGTCGGCCCCACTATGTTGTGCAACCACGACGGAGTTAAATTGCTCGCTGAACTCCCGCCGCAGGCGAGCGATGCGGCGCTCGGCATCTTTTGACAGCTTCTGCTGCGCGGCGCGGTCGTCGATGGCTTTCACGGTCTCCCGCATCTGGTAGGTAAAGTCCTTTAGCAACGACTGCAGTTGCTGTTCCAAATCGCGTACTTTTACCCGCCACTCCTTGAGCCCCTCGGTTTCCAGGCGGCTCTTCTCGCGTGCAACCTCCTGCTCGCGGCGTTTCAGCACCTCGCGTTCCCGGGAGACGGCGTCCAGCTGGCTGTGGAGCTGGTCGAGAAAATGAGCGATGTCCTGGGTCTGCGTATTCTGCTGGGCCCGCGCGTCGGTAAGGATGGCAGGATTAAGACCCAGGCGCTGGGCGATGTTGATCCCGGCCGAAGCACCGGGCACGCCCAATCGCAAGGCAAAGGTCGGCGCCAGTGTCTCTTCATCGAAGCCTACCGAAGCGTTGAGCACACCCGGACGCTTGGCCGCGTAGAGCTTGAGCGAAGTGTGGTGGGTAGAGATGAGACACCACGCATGCCGGTCGAGAAAATAACCCGCGATGGCCACTGCCAGGGCTGCTCCCTCCTCCGGGTCGGTGGACGACCCCAACTCATCGAGCAGCACCAGGGAATGCTCATCCGCCAGCTGCGAGATTCGCTCCAGGTTGGTGATGTGAGCAGAGAAGGTAGACAGGTTTTGCTCGATCGACTGGGCGTCGCCGATATCGGCCAGAAAGGAATCAAACAATGGAAAAATCGCCTCGGCGGCGGGCACCGGGATCGACGCCTGGGCCATCATGCCCAGCAGCCCGGTGGTCTTGAGAGCCACCGTCTTACCCCCGGTATTGGGCCCGCTGATGATGAGCTGACGCTGCTGGTGGTTGAGCGCCAAAGTGAGCGGGACAACGGCAGCCTGACGCGCGCGCAAGCGCTTTTCGAGCAGGGGGTGCCGGGCCTGCTTTAGCTCCAGTGCAGGCGCCGTGGGCTCGGCAAAGCGGGGACGGATGCAGTCGAACTCGGCGGCAAAGCGGGCCCGCGCCTGCAACCCGTCGAGTTGAGCGAGCGCAGCCGCACCCTGGGCAATGGCGTCAACCTGAAGGCCGATTTCCCGCGTCATGGCCAGAAAGATGCGCCGGGTTTCGGCCTGCTCTTCTTCGATCAGCCGGACCAATTCATTGTTGTGCTCGATGGTCTCGAGCGGCTCGAGGTAAACGGTCTGGCCGCTGGAGGAGGCGCCATGCACCACTCCGGGAATGCGCCTCTTATGCTCCGATTTGACGGGAATGACGAAGCGCTCTCCGCGTATGGTGATCAGATCTTCCTGGGTGCTTCCCACTTCCGACAGCCGGCGCAGCGTGCTGCGCAGGCTCTCTTCGATCACTCGCTGCTGGCGCTCGATCTCGCGCCGGATGCGGCGCAGATCAGCCGACGCGTTGTCGCTCAGCGAGCCATCGGGATTAAGACGCGACCGAAGCGAGCGCGTCAGCTGCGCCAGTTGGGCTCCTGCGGGCAACTGGCTCAACGCCTTCAGCCCGCTGAGTCCCGAGGCCACCGCTTCCGGAGGGCTCTCGATGAGTGCCTGCCAGGTGGTAATGTTGTCCATCAGCAAGAGCAGATCGCGAATCTCTTCCGGTTCGAGCAAGGCTCCCTGGATGCGCGCCTTGTCGGTCATGCGGGTGGGATCGAACAAACCGCCCAGCGCGGGTGAGACCCCCTGGGCAAGCAGCGAGCGCATCTCGCTCACGAGATCATGCTGTTGTTCGATCCAGGAAGCGTCCCGCGAAGGCTTCATGGCGAGCAACCACTGGCGCGCCACGGTGGAATGGACAAAGCTTGCCACCAGCTCCAGCAGGCGGCTCCACTCGAGCGCCTCGCAGCTGCATTCCTCCACCATCGACGGAACCGCTTCTAACAGACTCACTTAACCATGCTAGAGCATGTTTCTGTCTCCCTAATCGCATTATTACGTTAAAAAGTAGTATTCTACGTTACGTAGGAGCACATCGTGGCCAGAAAAGAGTCTCAGATCAAGGTTGCGGATGAGGTATGGCTGGCGACAGCCCTGCTTCATCGGGAAAATCCTTCCGCTGAAGACTTTTCCTTGAAGGAGATAGAGGATCGCGCCGCTCAGGAGGACCTTAGCGACGAACGCAGACGAGGTGTCTATCAACACATCGTCCAGCACTGCGTCGCAAATCGTCCTCCAAACCCAAATGACTATCGCATGTTGTACGAGACACGGCCGAAATACCGCCGTTTGTATCGCCTTGGGGATAGCTACCATCCCGAGCGCCGGGGCAAGATCGTCCCAGAGGCGGACGACATCCCTCAGCGTTATGACGATCTGCTGCAGTGGTACGAAGAGTGGAGTCGCTCCCAGGTGGAGAGAGCAATTCAGTCTGATCCGCTGCTCGCCCTCTATGGGTCGGGCAAACACCTGTGGGCCGACGAACACGCCGACGAATACGTAGCGCGTTTGCGCGCGGGTTGGAAATGAGCCGGGTCTTCTGGGATACCAATATCTTCATTTACTTCTTTGAAGACTATGGCGAAGCCGGCAAGAGTGCACGCGCTTTACGTGAGCGCATGTTGATGCGAGGCGACCAGCTGATTACATCGACGATGACTGTCGGCGAAATTCTGGTCAAGCCTCGCCAACAGCAGGATCTTGATCTCTGCAGAGAGTACGAGCGGGCGATCACGTCTACGGCACTTGTCCTTCCTTTCGACCTCAATGCGGCGCGACGATTCTCCGTCCTGCGACTAAATCGGTCGCTCAATCCGCCGGACGCCATTCAGTTGTCGTGCGCAGCCACCGTGGATACTGATCTATTCATCACCAACGATAGCCGGCTCTCTGGACTTTCCGTACCTGGAGTCCAGTTCATCGTCCCTCTCGATCGAGCTCCGCTCTGAACTGACCTGAACTCAACAATCCCCTAAAATCAATACATGGAATTTCCTGTCATCCGCATGCGGCGTTTACGGCGCACCGAGGCCATGCGCTCGCTGGTTCGTGAAGTACATCTCCGCCCCGGGAATTTGATTTATCCCCTGTTTATCTGTCCCGGCGAAGGCATCCGGCGCGAAGTCAGCTCCATGCCTGGGGTCTACAACCTGTCCATCGACGAAGCCCTGAAGGAAGTGCAAGAGGCGGCAGAACTGGGTCTGGCTGGGCTGTTGCTGTTCGGGCTTCCCGCGGTCAAGGATGAGGAGGCCAGCGGTGCCTGGGCGGCGGACGGCATCGTGCAGCAGGCGCTGCGCGTTTTCAAGCCCGTAGCCAAAAAGCTGGTCCTGATCGCAGATGTTTGCTTGTGTGAATACACCTCCCATGGCCATTGCGGCGTGGTCCGCAAGAACGGCGATGAATACGAAGTAGAGAACGACGCCAGCCTGGATCTGATTGCCCGCACCGCAGTCTCGCTAGCCAAAGCCGGAGCGGACATCGTGGCTCCCTCCGACATGATGGACGGGCGGGTGGGCGGCATTCGCGATCATCTGGACGATGCCGGCCTCGATCAGGTGCCGATTCTCTCCTACGCCGCCAAAGTGGCTTCTGCCTTCTATGGTCCATTTCGCGAAGCCGCCGACTCCGCGCCGCAGTTCGGTGATCGGCGCACTTATCAAATGGACGGGGCCAATCTCCGAGAAGCCATGCGGGAGATCGATCAGGATATAGCGGAAGGCGCGGACATGATCCTGATGAAGCCGGCCATGCCCTACCTGGATGTTCTTCGTGCTGCGCGGGAGCGGCTGGATGTGCCCATCGGGGCTTACCAGGTGTCAGGCGAATACGCCATGTTGCAGGCTGCCTTTGCCAAAGGCTGGCTCGATCGGGAACGCACCATGATGGAATCGCTGGTGTCCATTCGCCGCGCCGGGGCAGACTTCACCGTAACCTACTTCGCCAAACAAGCTGCCCGTCTTCTCGCCTGATCGCAAGCGAAACACTTCCACGATAGGGCCGCTGCAGCAGATTCCTTTGTACTGAAATACTATTTGCAAAATAGGTATCCAGCTCCTATAGTGATTGCTCATGGCGAAAGACCCTGAACGCCGCGACCTGTTCTCCGGTGCTTTGGACCTCATGATTCTGCACTCCCTTGGGTTGAAACCGATGCATGGCTATGCGTTGGTCAAGCACATCAAGCAAGCATCCGATGACCTGCTGCAGATCGAGGAAGGTTCCCTCTACCCGGCACTGCAACGGTTGTTGAAAGAAGGACTGCTGGAATCGAAAGCCGGCATTTCGGCGAAGGGGCGTCCGACCCGCATTTATCGATTGACGAAATCGGGGGCCCGGCACCTTGAACGAGAAGCGAAGAGCTTCGAGAAAATGTCCACCGGGATCGCGCTCGTGCTCACCGCAGCCAAGGTTTAGGAGTGTCCCGTCATGTCCTGGTTAACGCGACTCTTTTCCCGCCGTCGCCGCTATAACGATCTCGCCGTCTCCATCAACGAACACATCGCCGAAAGGGCGGGCGAGCTCATGGACGATGGCATGCCGCGAGCGGAGGCAGAACAAACGGCGCGCCGCGAGTTTGGCAACCTCGCCCTGATTGAACAGCGAAGCCGCGAAGTGTGGCAATGGCCCACGGCAGAAAGCCTCCTCGGAGACGTCCGGTTCGCGCTGCGGCAACTTATCAAATCTCCTGGCTTCACAGTCACCGCCGTTGCCACGCTCGCGCTCGGCATCGCCGTCAACGCGACCATGTTTAGCTTGGTCAGTGCGTTCTTGCTGCCGCATCTACCCGGCCGCGATCTCGAAAGTATGGTGGTCGTCTCCTCCGTCAATCCAGACGCATCTTTTCAGGCAGATACCAATCCTGTCTCTCCGCCCAACTACTCCACGTGGGGAAAGGACACCAGCGTCTTCTCCGCGGTCACGGCGGCGAATGAATATCTCACCGGCAGCTTGTCGGGATCAGCACAGCAGCCAGAACCGATTTCCTACGCGGCCGTTTCAGCAAACTATTTTTCGGTTCTCGGCGTCTCTCCGCAACTGGGTAGAGCGTTCGTCGCCGGCGAGGATGAGCAAGGGCACGACCATGTTCTCATCCTCAGTCACGGCCTGTGGGAACGCCGTTTCGGCGCGGATCCTTCGATCGTTGGAAGGTCAGTGCGCCTGAACCGGGAGGACTACGTGGTGGCCGGTGTGATGCCGGCGGACTTCCGCCTGCTTGGATTCGAGGACCAACTCTGGACGCCGCTCACGCTGAGCGCTGCGGACTTGGTACCCAGTGGCCGCAAGAATCGCTATCTGTATATGTTTGCAAGGCTCGCGCCCGGCATCACGCTCAAGCAGGCGGGTGCGCAGATCAAAATTCTCGCGCAACAGGCGCGACAGGATTTTCCGGCCACCGAGAGCCGCTGGGGCGCTTCTGTGAGGACACTGCCCGATTTTCTCATTCACAACTTTGACATTCGCACCGCCCTCGCGGTGATCATGACCGTGGTGGGCTTTGTGCTGCTGATTGCTTGCGCGAATGTTGCAGGGCTGCT
>CAZSUK010000685.1:0-12512 GCA_964609355.1 uncultured Acidobacteriaceae bacterium
ACCGGCATGACCTCGGGCCAGGCGTCCTTTCCCGTAGCCGCACCCATCTTCAAGTTTCAACAGGCCGGCAAGTCGGGCACCTGGATCAGCGAACTGCTGCCGCACACCGCCAAAATTGTCGACGACATCGCCATCATCAAAACCGTGAACACAGACGCCATCAACCACGACCCGGCGATTACGTTTATCCAGACCGGGTTTCAACAGCCCGGCCGTCCCAGCATGGGCGCGTGGGTCACCTATGGCTTGGGCAGTGAAAATCAGAATCTGCCCGCGTTCGTCGTGCTGATCTCGCAGGCCAACGCACTCAACCCCGACCAGCCCTTGTTTTCGCGGCTATGGGGCAATGGCTTTCTGTCTTCCAAGTACCAGGGAGTCAGGTTTCGCGCGGGCGCAGAGCCGGTGCTGTACCTGGATGACCCACCGGGCATCAGCCGCGAGTCGCGCCGCCACATGCTCGACTCGCTCGCCCAGCTTAACAAAATGTGGTTCGACAGTTACGGCGATCCGGAGATCGAGACACGCATCACGCAATATGAGATGGCCTACCGCATGCAAACTTCGGTGCCCGATCTCATGGACCTTTCCAAGGAACCCGACTCGGTTTTCGAGATGTACGGGCCAGACTCGCGCAAGCCCGGTACCTATGCTGCAAATTGCCTGCTCGCCCGGCGCCTGGCTGAGCGCAATGTGCGTTTTATTCAGCTTTACCACCGCGGCTGGGACCAGCACAACGATCTGCCCAGAGACATCGCCCTGCAGGCGAAGGGCACCGATCAACCCTCCGCGGCACTGGTTCGGGACTTGAAGCAGCGCGGTCTGCTCGACGATACGCTGGTGGTTTGGGGCGGCGAATTCGGCCGTACTGTCTATTGCCAGGGCAAGCTGAGCCAGACCAATTATGGGCGCGACCATCACCCAAAATGCTTCGCGATGTGGATGACGGGTGGCGGCATCAAACCAGGCATCTCGATCGGGCAGACAGACGACTACTGTTACAACGTGGTCGAAGATTCGGTGCCGATCCATGATCTGCAGGCGACCATCCTAAACCGTTTGGGCGTGGATCATACCAAGCTGACCTTCAAGTTCCAGGGGCGCGACTTCCGCCTGACCGACGTCGCGGGCAAGGTGGTGCCAAAGGTGCTGGCCTAGCGTCACTTTCCGAAGAAAGACAGTAGGAGCCCGGGACCCCATCTTGAAGTTCCTCGGCGGGATCCCCGTAAGTTTGCAGTGACCCGACTTTCCAGGCAGTATGGATCGCTACTCGGTTCTCAGGGCCTGGGATGGGTCGGTTGAGGCTGCTCGCCGGGCGGGGATGAATCCTGCTGCTGCTGCGGCGGCCGCGAGGGTTAGAGTGGCGATGGCGAGGACAGTGATGTCCATGCCCTTGGTCTCGTAGAGCTGGGATTGGATGTAGCGTACGCAGAACCAGGCTACGGGGATGCCGATGGCGCAAAGGCCGATTGCGCTCTGCAGCATTGCCCCGCGCATGATCATGGAGACGACGCTGGAGCGATTTGCGCCGAGGGCCATGCGGATTCCTATCTCGGAGGTGCGGCTGGCTACAGTGTAGGCGGTGACGCCGTAGAGGCCGAGTGTTGCCAGGAGCAAGGCCAGGATGCTGAAGAGGGTCATGAGCCGCGTGATCATACGGTCCTGGCTGAAACGGTCGCCGATCTGCTCTTCGAAGGTCTGGAACTTCACGACGGAGAGGTTTGGGTTGATAGCGGCGAGAGTCTGGCGAGCGATCGATTGCATGTTGCCCATGGGCCGGTCAGTCTTGAGGACGATGGCTCCAACGTAGAGGCCCTCATCCCGCTCTATGGGGCGTACGAGTATGGAGGCTGGTATGCGCCGGTTCAAAGGGATGAAGTACATCTGGTGGTTCTTCCAGGTCGCGGAGGTATATGCGGTGTCCTCGACGACGCCGATGATCTCAAAGTCTCCAGAGGATTGCGGCCCGGGCGAGCCGAAGCGGCGGCCGATCGGGTTCTCGCCGGGCTTGAAGAAACTCTTGACGAAGGACTGATTGACGACGGCGACGGCCGGAGAGGCTGATGTGTCCCGGGCGGTGAAGCCTCGTCCCATGAGGACGCGCGTGCCAACGGAATCAAAGTATTCGGCGTTGCCCCTGACCCACGAAGCACCCTCATTCCGGTAGGGCTGTCCCTGTATCTGTACGTCTTCGGCCCAGTTGTTGGGCTCCATTGGGGTGTAGGTGCTGATGCCAACCTTTTCGATGCCTGGGACGGCGTGGAACCGGTCTTCGATGGTGCGATAGAGCGCTTCAACCTGGGGAGTGGCGTAACCTGCTGCCTGTGGGTTGATATGCACGACGTAGCGGTTGGTTGAGTCGAGCTTGAGATCGATGTTCTTGAGCTTATTCAGGCTCTGGATGAACATTCCTGCGCCGGCCAACAGCACCAGGGCTAGTGCCGATTGCAGCACAACCAGGCCGCGCTGCAATAGCGAGGCTCCGGAAGTAGTTGCGCGGGTCCCGCTGCGAAGCGCGTCGGCAGGATCAACCTTGGCGGTGATCCACGCCGGAGCTACACCGAAGATGATGCCGGTGAGAAGCGAGAGGCCGCAGGCGAAGGCCAATATGATGCCGGAGGGACTGGCATCGATGGGAATGTTCCGCGCGTCGGGGAAGGCCATTGCGAGAAGCATGCGCGTGCCGGCGTAGGCAACCATCAGTCCGACCATGCCGCTGATGATCGCCAGGACGATGCTTTCGGTGAGGAGCTGGCGGATGATGCGGGTTCGTGCGGCGCCTAATGCGGCGCGGATGGACATTTCGGCGCGTCGCCTCATTCCGCGAACCAGCAGCAGGTTGGCGATGTTCGCGCAGGCGATGAGCAGGACCAGGCCTGAGATCGTCATCAGAAGCTTGAGGTTGGAGGCGTAGTTGCTCTGCATATCCTGGATGCCGGCCCCGCCAGGCGACAGGACTACGCGAGCTTTAGCCAGAGCGCGCTTTCCTTGTTCGCCTGCGAAGGCTCCCGTGGTTGCGAATGATTGCCGGACCAGCTCGATGATTTTGGTCTGTAGCGGAGCCATGGCTACGCCCGGTTTTACTCGACCGATGATATAAAGCCAACGCGTGCTGGGTTCGTGTACGTATGTTGCGTTTGACAGAACCGGCATAGATTCGATGGGAAGATAAAAGTCGGGCGGGGCGCTGGACAGGCGGTCGCCGTAGAAGCCTTTGGGAGCGATGCCGGTGATGGTGACGGCTTTGGTGTTGATCCAGAATGTGCTGCCAACGATCGATGGGTCGTCGCTGAAGTTGTTGTGCCACGTGTCGTAGCTCATGACCGCGACGAGCGGTGCGCCGTTAACATCGTCTGTGTCTGTGAAGAGACGTCCAATACGCGGTTGCAGACCGAAGGTGCGGAAGTAGTTGCCGGAGACGAATTCACCGCTGACGGAGCGAGCGCTTTCCTGGGTCTTATCGCGGCGAGCGATCACCTGACCGGAGCCGAAACCACCCTGCATGGCGGCTAACTCTTCGAACTCCGGTACGTTCTTCTTCAGCTGCTGATAGGTTTCGGTGGCGAATAAGGAATATTGGTTATTTTCCGTCGTTCCGCCGTTGACGCAGCATTCGTTAGGGTTGTCTCCGATCCAGACCAATGCCTTTGGATCGATTACAGGCAGACTCTTAAGCAGGACGGCGTTGACGAGGGTGAAGATTGCTGCATTGGCTCCGATGCCGAGGGCGAGGGTGAGGACAGCGGTGAAAGTAAAACCGGGAGTCTTGCGGAGCTGCCGGATGGCGTAGCTGATGTCCTGGGTCAGAGTCGTTTGCATGCTTCCTCCTCGGCCTTTATTTGGGATATGTACGCGGTGCGGTCCTTGCGGGTTCAACGCGGCTGGTTGAGACAAGCTGTTCCTGCCTGTCAAACAGGCACTTGATCGTCCAAAGCTTGCTGGGCTTTTTTTTGATTTACCTGTGAGTTTAAACGGATGTGGGAGGGCTGGAATGTCCGGATTTCGCTCTGGGTGTCCGAGATTGGACACGGAGTTCTAAGCGCCGAATACCTGCCTGCTTGTGTATCGAATCATTTTGAACCGGAGGCGCTGGCCTGCGGATTCAGCCCACTACCACTAAATGACTCGAGATTTGTGGTAAGACGGGATTGGGACTTTGCTGAAAGTGGTAAGCTGGCCGCCATTTTTCAGGAGCTCTATAGAAGCGAGGACAACGCAAAAATATCGTCACAGACCGAAGGCAACGTGAGCTCACCTTCGACCCGCAGCCAGACTCTCGTTTTCCTAAGTGACAGTCCCCGTCTGACTACTAAATTCTGACTACTAAATTCCGGGTATGCTCTGGGTGAAAACATCCTGAAATCTGCAAGAGAGATGTGAAGTCCATCTGCATAGAGTTTCGCTACCGAGGCCGCTTCCCAAGAGTCGAAGGCAATGCCTTGCCCCCGAGTTTTTAACGCCGACAAGGACCGTACCGTCAGTTGCACGAATATTGAATCCGGCTACCTTAAGCGCCGCCCCCTTGGGGAGGCAGGAGTAAAAGTACAAACAGAGCAAACGTTCGTTGGGGCATGATGACACAATCTCCTCACTGCACTTCGAAAGACCAAACTGCATTGAAGAAGAGGCCGTCACCCGTGTTCTGTCTCATGCTGGTTCCGGAGAACTTCTTATCTTTATTGATCGGGCGGAGTGCCACTGCGTATTCGCCAGGCGGCAAGGCCGACCTCGCCTGTAACTGATAGCTTCCCGGTGCGGCCTTAGTCTCCTGAGCCGCTATGCGTTCCTCGACAAACGATGAATAAGTTCCCCAATCTGCAGTTGAGCTCTGCAACGCGTCCTGCTTCGCTTCCGTGGCTCCGACCAGGCGGAAATTGTTTGGCGCAGGTTCTAACTTCAACAGTACCGGCTCATATTCGTCCGCACTGATGCCAGGAATGTTGTCGTAATGGACTTCAAATGCAGGTTGCGCGTTGTGAATCACCGTCTCTGACTTCGGCCCCGGGAGTGCCCAGACGTCTGTGACCGTTGTCTTGTGATGGGCGGCGTAGAATTGCCCCGCAACCATGGCGCCTCCTATCATCGGGTTCGCCATCATCATGGTGCTCGCGAGTTTAGAGGAGCCCGACATGAGTCCTGCCGCAGCAACGCCTTGCGAGACACCACCCATGGCTTGGGTGAGAGTTCCGTCGCTGGTCAACGCCGCCAGCGACGAAGGCTTGGCTTTGGTTTGGGCAATCTGCGTATGGCCGATGGGCAACGGCTGTTTTTGCCCAGCTTGTATCATCAGCACGGATGGCATGCCGGGGAGAATCGGAGGCGTCATGCCCGCGGGAGCAACCACGCTCGCTTTTGCTTTGGCCTGCTCTTCCGCCTGTGCCTTGGTAACGGCTTCGGCGGCGGCTTTGCGTTTACCTGCTGCGTTGATAACCGCATCCATGATCTTCGGCGAAATACCCCCTCTCTTAAGTTCCAGAAGTCCTTTGGCGGAAATGTCGAAGTTCGTATCTTGCGACTGAATGGCGCTGATGATTGTGCTTTCTCCCAGTCCGCCCTTGAACATGGCGATCACCTCGTCGTTGGTGAGCCCCGGGGACGGGGTTTGTGCGGATGCAATTGCCGTGATTGCGGCACAGATCAGTGCGATTAGAGACTTCCTCAGCATGGTGTTTCCCTCCCGAGCGCGCCAACACCTGCCGCGCTACGCATGATTTCGGAGGCGAGCAGCTTAGATCGGTGTGTCCCGCTATTCAAGTAATCGGAAATGGCAAAGGAAGTGGCTCATCAAGATCACAAAAATCGCGCGTAGATGGATCGTGATCAGGATCCCAATGCCGGATTTCCGCTCTTCTGAAATTCAATGTGGTTTGACGATCACGTCGCCTTGGAGACATTCTCGAGCCCAAAAATCTTTTTGAGCAGGCACGGGATCAGGCACGGCCGGCCGCCGTATCAAACTAAGCGTTTTCAATGGAGTAGAAGTTGACCGGGAAGGTGTTTTCGACTATGCTCCCGATTAATTTCCGACCAGGGGAATTGTGCAGGTGAGCCGTGGAACCGACTCCACCGGGACAAGTCACGGGACTGTTGTTGCAGTGGGGCAAGGGCGACCGGAAGGCGCTCGAAGCCATGCTGCCGCTGGTCTATGACGAGTTGCGGCGCCAAGCTCGCTTCCGCCTGAGGAAACAACGCCCGAATCACACTTTGCAGAGCGCCGAGCTGGTCGCCGAAGCCTATTTGCGACTCGCCGAAAAACAAACTTTGCAACTGGAGAATCGTTCCCATTTTGTCGGCGTAGCCGCTCAACTAATGCATTGGATCCTAGTGGATTACGAGCGGCAGCGCCGCGCCTCCAAACGAGGATCGGGAGCTGTGCGCTTAACCCTTGACGAGACCATCGCATCGCCGGACCGCCAAAAGGACAACCACGTGGATCTGCTGGCACTTGACGAAGCTCTTCACAAGCTCGCCAAGTTGGATTCGCAGCAGAGCCAGATTGTCGAGCTGCGCTATTTTGGCGGACTCTCGGTCGAGGACACATCGGAATTCCTGGGAATCTCCGTAGCCACAGTTAAACGCAGATGGTCTTCGGCGCGAGTCTGGCTTCATAGAGAAATGAGCTGAGGGTGTTGCCTCATGACCCCGGAACAATGGCGGAAGATCAGTCCCATCCTTGAGTCCGCGCAAGGGTCTATTTCAGCGAAGGGGATCTCAAATTCAGAGACAGGTGACGCTCGCGGTATTAACCAACAACTTTGAAGCGGAATTTGTTCAGGGCGCAGGCCCGATTTTGTCGGCAGCTTGAGGAAAGACTCACGCATGACACCGGAGCAATGGCAGAAGATCAGGCCCATTATTGAATCCGCACTTGAACTGAATCCCGCCGACCGGCCGGCCTTTCTGGAGGGCGCATGCCCGGACGTCGCGATACGCCGCGAAGTGGAATCGTTGATCGCCTCTCCCGAATTGCGCTCCAATTTCCTGGAGTCGCCGGCTGTCGAGCAAGTGATTGCGATACAAACGACCGGCTCTGTGGCAGTCTGGACTGCCGGCATGAAACTGGGGTCTTACGAGATCAAATCATTACTGGGCGCGGGCGGCATGGGCGAGGTGTATCGCGCTCGCGATTTGTCGCTGAAGCGCGAAGTCGCAATCAAAATCATTCCCCATACCTACTCGTCCGACCCTGCGCGCCTGCACAGGTTCAAGCAGGAAGCTGAAGTAACAGCCGCACTGAATCATCCGAATATTCTTACGATTTTTCAAGTCGGGCAGCACGAGAGCACGTACTTTATCGTGGCTGAATTGCTGCAGGGAGATACGCTGCGCGAGCGACTTAAGAAAGGCCCGCTAGCCATCCAGCCCGCGACCGACTACGGCGTCCAGATCGTCCGCGGGCTCGCTGCCGCTCACCAACGCGGCATCGTCCATCGTGACCTCAAGCCCGAGAACATATTCGTAACCAGGGACGGTCGCATCAAGATCCTCGACTTCGGGCTTGCCAAACTGACTGAGCATCAACATTACCAACCGGAGAAGGACGGCCACGAGAAATCGATAACAAGGCAATGGACTGAGCCGGGCCTTGTTCTTGGCACCACAGCGTACATGTCTCCCGAGCAAGTACGAGGGGTCGCGGTCGACCACCGTTCCGACATATTCGCATTTGGGGCAGTTCTCTACGAGATGCTGACCGGCTGTTTGGCCTTTGCAAAAACAACCGCGGCGGAGACCATGACGGCAATTCTGAACGAGGATCCGCCGGTAATCCCTCAGAGCGGGCATCCCATTCCGCCGGGGATGCAGCGGGTGATTCATCGCTGCCTCGAGAAGAACCCCGAGCAGCGTTTCCAGTCCGCGTCGGACCTGGCGTTCGCGCTGGAGACATTGTCAGATTCGGGTAGTTCTCCTGCTGTGACTTCCGATTCGTCCGCAATTTCCCGTCGGGTTTGGTTAGCAGCCGGGGCAGTTGCCGTGATAGTAGCCGCAGTCGTTGCTTTTTTTTGGTGGCGAATTCCGGCGGCCGTTCCTGTAGTCGAGTCGATGATACAACTCACCGATGATGACGAGGTGAAGGTTCAAGGCGCCGAAATGGCGACAGACGGGACGCGCGTTTACTTCACCGAAAAGTATGCAGGCAGTTTTCGTCTCGCCCAGGTTGTCGCATCGGGAGGACCCGTTGCCCCCGTACCTACACAGATTACCGGTGCCTACAGTGCAAGCATGGCGCCGGACTTTTCCGGTCTGCTCGTGGTTGAGAACCCGCAGGGCCGCCATCCTCTGTGGTTTCAGCCGTTACCGGGGGGCGATCCGCGCCGTATGGGAACTCTGGAATCCCAGGGAGCAATTTTCACGCTGGATGGGAAGCAGGTAGTTTATACAGACGGCAACACGATAAACGTTGCAGATCGTGATGGTACAAACGCGCGCAAAATAGCCGATCTTCCCGGCATAGGTTACTTCCCGGCAATATCGCCTGACGGAACGGAAATTCGGGTCACGATCGAGGCAGGAGATGGGGCCTCGCTTTGGGCAATGAGATCCGACGGAATCGGTTTGCATCGCTTGGCAACAACAGGCCCAGATCTTACTGAAGCGGGATATGGCCGTTGGACGCCAGATGGTCGTCACTTCGTTTTTCACGCCTCCCACGAAGGCCGTACCGATATCTGGGCTATCTCTGAGAACCCCGGATTCTTACATAAGTCCAACCTAGTCCCCATGCAGCTTACCAACGGGCCACTTTCGTGCAACTTGGCAACTCCAAGCCGGGACGGAAAACAGATTTTCGCAAGATGTGCCAAACTCCGCGGCGAACTGGTTCGCTACGATCGGAAGCTCAATCAGTTTATTCCCTTCCTCGGCGGGATCAGCGCAACTGACGTGGCGTTTTCACGTACCGGAGCATGGGTGGCTTATCTCTCCTACCCTGACCAATCCCTGTGGCGTATGCGGGCCGATGGGCGGGATCGAGCGCGGCTTAGCTATCCTCCCATGGTCGCTGGATTCCCGGAGATTTCCCCGGACGGCACAAGGATTGTGTTTGCTCAGTGGAAGCTGGGGTTGAAATCGGACTTATACAGTGTGGAAATGGGGGGGAGAACGCCTCAGAAGATCGTCGACGAAGCGACCGATTGTTTCGGCCCAAGCTGGTCCCCAGACGGACATTTTTTGGCATTCAATGTTGCTCTGCCCGTTAAGCACACGGAGCAGGCCTTAACAGAGATCGGCGTTCTTGATCTGAGATCGGGTAAGGTCTCCGTGCTTCCGCAGAGCCAGGGCAAAGGTTTTCCAGTTTGGGTGGATCAAGAGCTGTTGGTTGCGACAGCAAACGACAGCTCGAAAGTTTTTCGGTACGACGTCAAGACGCAGGCCTGGTCTGATCTTGGCAACGGACCGTACTCGGACTGCAGTGCAACTGACGGCAAATATGTGTATTGCACAACGGCGGAACCGGCGCGTCCAGCGGCGGTGCGCATTCGGGTATCAGACGCCCGGGTCGAAAAGCTCGCGGATCTTTCCGGACTCAATCGGATCCTGACAACGACCTCGCGAGAACTTAGCCTAACTCCGGCTGGTGACTTGTTGTTTACCCGTGATATTGGAACCCAGGAGATTTATGCGCTGAATGTCCGCTGGCCCTGAGCTAAGTCAAAAAAACCATGAAACAACCCGCCAGTAGCAAATTTCTACTCGATTCACATCGCTGGCTGCCGGGTGTTCGGTGGCGCGGTCAAACCCAGTTGGCACTGGCAATTTGCTGCGCGCCCGAACCGGCATTCAGCAGGCTCACCACGACGCTGTTGATGTTCCGGAGGTTGTCGGTCTTGAAACCGTTGTTGTGCTCGATCTGTGTAATCGTGATGGATGTGATCTATGGGCGCGGCTGTATCCATGTGACTCAGGTAGGCGCAACAGGTTGTGGTTTGGGCTATTTCCGTTTGATGGCCGAGTCCACAATCTGTCTGTGAGTGCCTCACCTCACTACGCCCAGCTCTTCTTGCGGAGCAGCTCCGATAGAGTACTGACGTTATACGGCCAAGTGGACTGGATTTTGTAAATACTGGCCGACATTTCAGTACTAATCGCTCCTAGACGAGCGCCTCGGCGATTTGGCAACAACTGAACTCGGGCTCTAATTGCACAAGCGGAACTCATCGACTGTTTGTGTATTAGCAGTTGGCGGCCACTGACAGCCATCTTGGGGGCAGGCACCCTTTCTAGATCACGAATCGCGGAACCAGGCTTGGATCTTTTGTTCCCTTCCGATGCGGATTGCCTCGAGTTGCTGGCGGAAGAACATCTCAACGAGACGTAGCGTCTCTGTCGGTGTTGCTCCGGTAAATTCTTCGAAGTCGTGGATCATGTGCATCTGGTCGTGATAGCCGAACTCGTGTGCTACATCTGTCCACGATTTTGTGGAGGAACGCGCCTTGCAGTCGAGGGCAGACTGGAATCGGACAATTCTTGCATACAGTTTGGGGCGCATACCGAAGCGTTCGCAGAACGTCCGCTCGAATTGGCGATTGCCGATTCCGGAGTACGCCGCTAGTTCAGGCATCCGGCCCCGGCCGTTTCTCGCAAGAATCATGTCCATGGCAGCCGACAGCCGGTCTGTGTTGAAGTTATCGGGAATGCGGCGCGCCAGAAAGGCGTCAGTCAAGCGCACTCGCGAGGCAAAGGAGTTGCAGTCCCCCAGCCGCTGCTCCAGCT
The DNA here is from genome assembly GCA_964609355.1 of uncultured Acidobacteriaceae bacterium. GTDB lineage: Bacteria > Acidobacteriota > Terriglobia > Terriglobales > Acidobacteriaceae > PALSA-350. The sequence goes on from CAZSUK010000685.1 coordinate 10,711, forward strand.
CGGCAACCGGCTTGCCCGCCACGGAGCGTGCATCGTAATCGCAGTCGGTCAATTCCCGCAGGGCGACCGGAAATAACGCGCTCAACCCGGCAGGCTGAAACATGATGACGAACGATGTGAGACTGCCCTGCAAACGGAGTTCGCCATGCGGCCGTGTCAGCATCCCCACTACGACTGCTTCCGGGCTCTTTTCTTCCACTGAGGATCCGGGATAACGGATATGGAGGAGTCACCAAAGACGAACTCCAGCATCGGTGCAGCCCGGGCAGGAACTGACTGCACAAACAGCGGATCCAGTAGACGCAGCTCGCGCTGCGTGTAGAACTGCACGTAGCGTTCCAGATTCTGCGCAGGCCTCTGGAGATGAACAGGGAACATTGCAGTTGGCCCGGATGGTAGCACATTTCAGTGCCATGTCGCATTTTTACTATCCTCTTCCTAGTGGAGCCGGTAGCCTCGCGACAAAGGCATCGCCCGTTGCACACAGAAAAACGAGGATATGCGTTCCATGGCCGCCACATCTGCCGCCTCGCAAGCATCATTCCAAGTTCGGACTACTGACGGATGGTTCTACACATGCGTGGGCGTATTCGCTTTCCTGTTCTCCAGCGCGGCATTCGGTCCCTCCATTGTGTATAGCGAAAGCCGGCTCGGTCCCATAACTCCGTTGGTGGCTGCACACGGTATCGTGTTCTTTGCGTGGCTGCTTTTGTTTATTGCGCAGACCATTCTGGCAAGGACAGGAAATCTCGCTCTGCATCGCCGCATGGGCATTTGGTCCGCCATTCTGGCAGCGGCGTTAGTTGTGCTCGGCTATCAGACAACCATTGCCATGGGCCGCCGCGGCTATGATTAGAGCGGCGATGTCGGAGCCCGGTCCGATCCACTTGCCGGAATGGCCTTTCCGCTCGTGGACATCTTCATGTTCGCTGTCCTGTTTCTGGCTGCGTACTTGTATCGGCGCCGTGGCGCTATCCACAAGCGTCTCATGCTGCTGGCACTCACCGCAGCGCTCATGCCCTCTCCGATTACGCACCTTACTGGTCATTTTGCTTTTTTGCGTGACAAGGGATTCGTGACGCCACTCATCGTGGGGGCATTTCTCGCAGTGGGTGCGATCTACGATCGAATCAATTTTCGTCGCATGCATCCGCTTTCGCTTTGGCTGGCGCTCGCTATCTTCGTGCTGGATAACCTATGGTTTGTAGTCGTAGTGCCGAGCCGTGCCTGGCACGCCTTTGCGGCGTGGCTGATACGGTGACCTCGGGGATCTTCCCCAATCGCTCTCCGGGTCGGTTGGTGCATTCAGGCCAAACCGCTCATCGACACCTATTTACGCATAATCTGTGGGATTGGTGAAAAACGCCGTAGTGTTTACTGAATTCTTGCGCCGCTGAACAGCATTCTCGTTGATAGACAGCAAGAGAGGCCGTTGGAAGATCATTGAAGCTTTGCATACTCCGCTTTGGCTTGCTTGACGGCTGGAATATCTGAATCCGCATCCTTCCAAAGCGTCAGGAAGGTTTCGTAGGAATTTCGCGCGGCTGCCTTATCGCCGGTCATCGTTTGTGCACGTCCCAGTTGCAAATACGCCAGTGCTCCAATGTCGTTTCTTCCGACGATCGCAGGATGATCGATGAGCTTCTGGAACTCCGGAGCAGCCAGACGTCCGTCGCTCATTCGTAGGTAGGCGAGTCCGCGAAGGTAAGCAGGATAAAGACTGTTGAAACCTGATTGAGGGAAGGCTAGATCGTACCGTAGAGCCGGTTGCAGAATGGTAATTGCCCCTGCAGGATCATTCT
>CAZSUK010000686.1:0-4105 GCA_964609355.1 uncultured Acidobacteriaceae bacterium
CGGACCACATTCTCCTGCGTGTGCCCGGTCGCATACAACTCCAGACGAGTGACGACCTGGCGGGAAAGAACCTGAAGGCTCTCAAGGTTGCTGCGGCTGAACGCATTGGCTTCCGGCGAGCAAACCGCAATCGTGCCCAGGATCATGCCCGAAGCGGAGAACAAAGGAGCGGCCGCATAGGAGCGGCAGCGTATGCCGGTGTCGAGCACGATGCCCGAGGCGGCAAAACGGTGATCCGCCAGCGCATCGCTAATGATCAGTGGCTTGCCATCCAGCAGAAGAAACTGGCAGGGTGATCCATTGCGGCGAATCTGCCGCGCGGTGAAGCCAACGGTTGATTTGAACCAAACCCGCGACCAGTCCAGAAAACCAATAAAGGCGTAAGGCGCATTGCAGATAGACGCTGCCATGCGCGCGATCTCGTCAAAGGCGGGATCGGGAAGCGTATCGAGAATCTCATATTGCAGGAGAGACTTAAGCCGCTCAGTCTCGTCGTGCTGCACACTGCTGGAGCTGGAAAGCATCGGAGTTTCTTGCACCCTTGCGCTTCAAGTCGAGTACTTACCCGGGGGAAGGTAGAATGCGAACCAACAGGGGGAACACCATGATCGCTTGGGGGTTAGCGACTAGACTGGGTACATCCTAACCTGATATCAGCGCTTCTGTATCTGCGAAGGCAGTAACAACTGCCCGAAGTTGCAGATCGGAGGTTACCTAAGTCCGCGCTGGAGCCGGTTGTCCCCGTAAAGTAACCGATGCCGGTAACAATCGAACTCGTCACCAGTCACCAAACGACATCTCGTTCCCTGTTGGCGTAGTGGAAAAAACTGGAATGGACCCATGCACACTGGCTATCTACATCGGAAGCAAAAACTGTTTGAGACGCTACAAGGGAAGTTCGTTGTATCCCGGCATCGCAAAATGCAAAAAAGATGAGCTTCCCCGCAATGAGTGAAACTGGCTTGGCCACTGAGGATACTTTTTGAACTTGCCACGCAAGCATGCGGCCGCAATGGCAGGAGTAGCGTTCTATGGCGCCGGGCTCCTGGCTTTGCTCAGCCATTCCGCAGCCCATATTGCTTTAATCTTGCGGCTGGTTGGTCTGGCTCTGCTTCTTTGGCCAACCTTCCGGCGTCGTTCCTTGATGGCTTGGATTTTTTGGGCCATGATCGCGGGCGCGGAGCTGGGCGTCGATGCACCGGCCTCTGCTGTCAGCTTGCGCGTGCTCAGCGACATCTTCCTGCGGCTTATCAAAACCATTGTTGCCCCATTGATCCTCGGGACCCTGATTACCGGCATCGCGGCACACGGACAGATGCGCACCCTTGGGCGCATGGGTTTGAAAGCCCTGGTCTATTTTGAAATTCTGACAACCGTTGCCATGCTGGTGGGCTTGGCGGCCATCAACATCACCCGCGCCGGTGTTGGCCTTGCCGTCCCCCAGCAGCACCTGGTGGGCGCTCCTCCCCAGGCCCAGGTTTCACTGCGATGGGATGAAGTTCTGCTCCACACCTTTCCCGAGAACCTCGCCAAATCTGTAGCCGACAACCAGATACTGCAGGTTGCCGTCTTCGCCATCCTTTTTGGTTTAGCCATGGGAAGGCTCGCCGCGGAAGATCGGGCGCCTCTGCTGCGGGTTATCGAATCGCTGACCAAGACCATGTTTGCCTTTACCAACATCGTCATGTATTACGCCCCGGTTGGCGTCGGCGCTGCCATGGCATACACGGTGGGGCAAATGGGACCAGGCGTGCTGCTCCACCTTGGCCGCCTGCTACTAACGTTGTATGCCGCGTTGTTGGCCTTTGGGCTCATCGGCTTGCTGCCGGCTGCCCTCATCGCCGGCGTGCCCATCCGCAGATTCCTGCGCGCGGTCGCCGAACCTGCTGCCATTGCTTTCGCTACCAGCACATCGGAAGCAGCGCTGCCTCGGGCCATGGAGGCTATGGAAGCCCTCGGTGTTCCGCGCAGGATTGTCGCCTTTGTGATCCCCGCGGGCTACAGCTTCAATCTCGATGGTTCGACACTCTATCTTGCCTTAGCTGCGATTTTTGTCGCCCAGGCCGCCGGCGTCACCATGGACTGGAAGCAACAGATCTTCATGGTTGGTACCCTCATGCTCACCAGCAAAGGAGTGGCCGGGGTTCCCCGCGCGACCCTGGTTGTGCTGCTTGCCACTGTAGCCATGTTCCACCTGCCCGAAGAACCGGTCTTCGTCATCCTCGGTATCGATGCCATGATGGATATGGCGCGTACCACCGTCAACGTAGTGGGCAATTGTCTGGCGTCGGCCGTGATCGCCCGCTGGGAAGGGGAGTTTGGCACAGAAACGGCGGCTGTTGAGACCGTGGAGGCCCTCTCTTAAAGATAATGCCGGCCCGCCGGGCAAGATTGGTATACTACCGGGATAGCCGCTATAGGCGCACCAGCAGGCCCCGCTCGGGGTCTTTTTTGATGGAACGATTGCCTAAGAGTTTATAAGCGGTAGGGGCGTACACGAGAAACCATGGGGAAATTACTCGATACGATTCACTCGCCCGCGGATATCAAGAGCTTTACCGTGCCGGAACTGGAGGCGCTGGCTCAGGAAATACGTGAGCAGCTGATCCTCGTACTTTCGAAGACGGGTGGCCATTTGGGCCCCAACCTCGGCGTCGTCGAACTGACGCTGGCTATGCACTACGTCTTCAACACTCCTACCGACCGGTTCGTTTTTGATGTAAGCCACCAGGCGTACATTCACAAATTGCTCACTGGCCGCCGCACCCGTTTTAACACCATGCGCCAGCCGGGCGGCCTGAATGGCTTTGCCCTGCGCACCGAAAGCGATCATGACTGCTATGGGGCAGGCCACGCCGGCACCGCGCTCTCCGCCGCCCTTGGCATGGCAGTCGCCCGCGACCTTGCCGGTACTAGAGAAAACGTCATTGCCTTTGCCGGGGATGCGGCATTCACCAACGGCATAAGCTTTGAGGCGCTCAATAATATCGCCCAGCAAACCAAGCGCATGATCGTGGTGCTGAACGACAACGAGTGGTCGATCGACCGCAACGTAGGCGCCATCGCCAACTATCTGCACAAGATCGTCACCAACGAGCGCTACACCAACCTGCACGACTCTGCCACCCGATTGCTTGAGAAATTTGGCGGCAAGACCGCCCGTCACGTGGTGCGCAAGGCCGAAGAAGCAGCTAAAGGCATGCTTTGGCCTTCCATGCTCTTCGAGGAGTTTGGCCTTACCTATTACGGCCCGGTCGACGGCCACAACATCGGTCTGCTCATCGAAACATTTCAGTTCCTCAAGACTCAGGATCGCCCTGTACTGCTTCACGCCATCACCCAGAAGGGACGTGGCTTCCAGCCCGCTCTCGACAAGCAAAAGAAGTTTCACGGTCTTGGACCGTATGACCCGGATACCGGCGAAACCACGCCTGCCGGCCAGCGTACCTACTCTGAGGTATTCGCGGAAACCCTGGTCAAACTGGCTGACAAGGATCCCAAGGTAGTTGCGATCACGGCGGCCATGCCTAATGGCACGGCCCTTGATCTCTTTCGGCCCCATCATCCGCGCCGCTACTTCGATGTCGGCATTGCCGAAGAGCATGGAGTCATCTTTGCCGCCGGCTTGGCCACCATGGGCTTTCGCCCCTTCTGCGCCATTTACTCTACTTTTCTGCAGCGCGCATTTGACCCCATCGTGCACGACGTTTGCCTGCAGAACCTGCCAGTTGTCTTTTGCATGGATCGCGGAGGACTTTCTGGCGATGATGGCCCAACCCATCACGGCCTGTTTGATATCAGCTATCTGCGTGGCATTCCCAACATCATCCACATGGTTCCCAAGGACGAGGACGAGCTTGCGGACATGATGTATACCGCTCTGCTGCAGCCAGGGCCAACTGCGGTGCGCTATCCCCGCGGCACCGGCCCGGGAGCAACGGTCAAGGCTCAACCGGTGGCGCTCCCAGTCGGCAAAGCAGAAATCATCAGCGACGGCGATGAAATCGCGATCTTTGGACTGGGAGCCTTATTGCCCATGGCACAGCAGCTGGCAGCGGAGCTCAGGAAGCAGGGCTTCTCGGTAGCTGTGATCAACCCCCGCTTC
>CAZSUK010000687.1:0-5824 GCA_964609355.1 uncultured Acidobacteriaceae bacterium
CGGTATGCTCACCGAACCGTTTGCCCACGCCCTCCAGCCGCAGAAAGCTCACTGGCTGGCCTTTACTTCGTTCCATATCTCGGTATATTTGGGGCGTCGGGGCACGTCCTGCCAGAAGACAATCTGGCGCTGATACGCATCAATATCATCCAGGTGCAGGCTGTGGCGCTGCTCTGCGGTCATCAAGGCGGCGGCTTGCGGATTGGCCGGGATATACCCCGTAACATCGCTGAGTTGTTTCTGTGCCTGGGCGGAGATGAGGTAATTCAATAGCTGGTAAGCGAGGTCTTTGTTGTCGCTGGTGGACGTGATCATCAAGTGGTCGATCCACCCGGTGGTGCCTTCGGCGGGAATCTCTTCCTGAATAGGGAGGCCGCTCTTATGCAATTGGTTGGTGACCAGAGGCCAACCCATGGCAGCGATCACTTCGTGATTCTGGAACAGGTTGGTTAGCTCGCCCCCAGTCGTCCAAAGCTTGCGGATATTCGGTTTCAGCGCGATGAGCTTCTGCTTTACCTGCTTCAACTGCGCATCGTCCAGGTTATAGATGGCCGCCGGATCGTTCTTACCGAAGCCGAGCACCTCGGCCGCCATGTACATGCTGGAGAGGTCATCCCAGAACGACAGCTTGTTGGCAAACTTCGGATCCCATAACTCCGCCCAGGTTGTCGGCGCTTTGGTAAAGGCGGTGGTGTCGTAGAGCAGGGGATTGGGGCCCCAGGTGAGAGGCACGCCATAGATGTTCCCATTTTGCCTGACCAGGGGCCTGGAGGTGAGGTTCGGCGAAAGCTGAGCGTAGTTGGGAATCTTACCCAGGTCCAGCGGAGCGACCAATCCAGAGCGGCTGAGCATGGTCGCAACGTCGCTTGAGGGCGAAATCACATCATAGTTCGAAGCAGCGCCGCCGCGTAACTTGGCCACGAGCTCGTCGCTCGACCCCATATAAGCCGCAGTTACCTTGCATTGGCATTTAGCCTCGAATCCCTGGATAAAGGAAGGGTCAGCGTAACCTTCCCACACCAACAGACTCAGGGTGGGGGGCGCCTTCTTGCATCCGGAAAGTAGCCCGAGAGCTGCCACTAAACACAACAGAACGATTCTTTGCAAAATTCTCCCCTTGCCGAAACTCTCTCGATGGGCCGAAGAAACTTCAGTGCAAGTGCTGTGGTATCCGCGTCTCGCCAAAAACGAGCGAAAATGGGTCACCAGGGTCGTTGGTAAGGATAGATCTTAAACCGATGACGGCCCGCAGAAGGAAGAAGTCAGGCTGATTTCCAGAAAAAACTACAAGGGTTTATCTATCGCAACGTCTTTCCTGAGACGCTTGCCAGGTCCTATAATGCACGCAGGGTTTCTGAGCGATTGTCATCTCTCTCTAATTTCGCAGCACCACGGCTCGCCGGCACCTTTTGCCGGATGCGGTGGTTTCTCCGCTATGCCCGCGGAGAAGCCCGGCTGTGCCGGTGCCCCAAACCTACGTTCCTCGAACGCTAGAGCATTCGCCTAGCTGCACCCGGCCTCGCATTATCGACAGCCCTCCTGGGCAAAGGACAGATCCCTATGCACCACCTTCTGGAGAAGGAACTCGCCACTTTTGAAGCACGTACCCCTGGATCCAAAGCCGCATTGAAGCGGGCCCAACCCCGCATGCCCCTGGGCGTAGCCAGCAACTTCCGCAGTTACGAGCCCTGGCCTCTGTTTATAAAAGACGCCAAGGGAACCCATATCCATGATCCTGATGGCAACGAATACATCGACTTCAATCTCTGCTTCGGCGCGTTGATGGCAGGTCACTGCCACCCGGCGGTGGTTGCCGCAGTGCAGGAGAGGCTGGTGACCGGCACCTTGTACGGCATGCCGCACAGCCTGGAGTACGATCTGGCAGACGAAATTTGCCAGCGCTTTCCGGTCGAGCAGGTTCGGTTCGGCAGCAGCGGAACGGAAGTGACCATGCACGCGATCCGCATCGCGCGTGGCTACACCGGCCGCGACAAGATCATCAAGATGGAGGGCGGCTACCACGGCGTGCACGACTCGGTCCTGGTAAGCATGAAGCCCAGTCTCGATCTGGTCGGTGATCCCGATCGGCCCAACCAGGTACCGGCGTCTGGCGGAGTGCCCCTCGACACGGTCAAGAACACACTGGTCGCGCAGTTCAATGACCTCAAGGTAGTCAACCGCCTCTTCAAGGAGAACCCGGGACAGATTGCCGCCATCATCATCGAGCCGATCATGATGAACATCGGTATCTGCATGCCGGAGCCCGGCTACCTGGAAGGCCTGCGAGAAATCTGCACCCGTGAGGGCGCGCTGCTGATCTTCGACGAGGTGAAGACGGGGGCCAAGCTGGGCCGCGGCGGAGCCTGCGAGTACTTCAACATCAAGGCCGACATCGTGACTCTGGCTAAGTCCATCGGGGGCGGTTTCCCATTGGCTGCCTTTGCCGCGAGCAAGCAGGTGATGGATGTAATCGCGCAGCAGAAGGTGTTCCATGCCGGCACCTATGCCACCAATCCACTGGTCATGGCGGCAGGGCTGGCTACGCTGCGTGAAGTACTTACCCCCGCCGGCTACGCCCACATCGGCAAGGTCAGCGATGCCCTGGTTGCCGGTTACAAGCAAATTGTCGCGAAGACCGGCATCGAAGCGTACGTGGAGAGCGCAGGAGCCAACGGCGCCATGTTGCTATATCGCCACAAAATTCGTAACTATCGCGACTGGCATGCGGTCGATACCAATCTATGGAGACTCTACTGGTTCGGTATGTTGAACCGTGGTGTCATGGCGCAGCCCTACTGGTGGGACGAGCAATGGACCATCTCCGTCGCTCACTCGATGGTGGATATAGACCAGCACCTCTCAGCGTTTGAACAAGTAGCACCGGCGATAGCCCAGGCCCAGCAGGAAACCATGGCGACTGCAGCAAGGTAGCGGCGAAAGGATGCGACGATGGCTGTCTCACAGACCAGTTGTGAACCGATGTTTATCAACGGGGAATGGACGGAAGGGTCTTCCGGCAAACGCATTCCTGTCTACGACCCTTCCACCGAAGAGGTCATCGCCGAAATTCCCGATGCCAGCGCAGCCGACGTAAATGCCGCAGTGTCTGCGGCCCGCCAGGCCTTTGACGAGGGTGGCTGGCCGCAGACCACGGCACAGGAACGGGGCCGCATCCTGTTTCGCATTGCAGCCAAGCTGCGGGATGAGACCCCACAACTTGCGGAGCTGGAATCCCGCAACTGCGGTAAACCCATCGTCGAGTCGGAATACGACATCGCCGATGCGGCCACTGTTTTCGAGTACTACGGCGGCCTGGCGAACAAGGTCTCCGGCCTGGTCAACCCCGTGCCCGACAACGCACTTAGCCTTTCTTTGAAAGAGCCGGTTGGGGTCGCAGGGCAGATTATCCCCTGGAATTATCCCATCGGCATGGCCGCGTGGAAGCTCGCTCCTGCGCTCGCTGCGGGCTGCACCTGCGTGTTGAAGCCGGCCGAGCAGACGCCGCTGACCATGTTGAAGCTGGCTGGATGGCTAACGGACTGTGGAGTTCCCGCCGGCGTGGTCAATGTTGTGACTGGCCTGGGCGAGACTGCCGGGGCGGCCATTGTGGCCCATCCCGGAGTAGACAAAGTTGCCTTCACCGGATCGGCTGCAGTGGGTAAGCTGATCATGAAATCGGCCGCCGATACCCTCAAACGGGTCACCCTCGAGCTAGGCGGAAAGTCGCCCAACATCTTCTTTGCCGATGCGGATTTCGAGGCGGCCATTGACGGCGCACTCTTCGGCATCTTCATCAACCAGGGCGAGGTTTGCTCGGCCGGGAGCCGGGTGCTGGTGCAGCGGTCTATTTACAAGAAGTTTCTCGAGGCAATGACGGAGAAGGCGCGCACCATCAAGCTGGGGCCGCCGCTCGATCGGTCCACCAAGATGGGTCCGCTGGTCAGTAAGGAACAGTACGACCGCGTCTCTGCCTATCAGACGCTGGGCAAGTCCGAAGCCAAGCTCGCGCTCGGTGGAGGCAGGCCTGCTTCGATAAGCCGCGGCTACTATGTGGAGCCGACCATCTTCTATGACGTGGACAATTCCTCGCGTATTGCGAGGGAAGAGATTTTCGGCCCGGTGGCTGCCGTGATTCCCTTTGAAGACGAACGCGAAGCTCTGCGTATTGCGAATGACACTTCTTTCGGATTGGCCGCTGCCGTTTGGACACGCGACATTTATCGCGCCTTACGAATGGTCAAGGCCATTCGTGCTGGGATTGTGTGGGTCAATCATATGCAGCCTACCTATGTAGAAGCACCATGGGGCGGCTTTAAGCAATCAGGGTTCGGCAGGGAACTGGGGATTCATGGCATCGACGAGTATCTCGAGACCAAGCAGGTGCATATCAATCTGAACCAATCGCCGATTGGATGGTATTGACACTATGTCCAGCATCCGACTCAAGACAGAAATTCCGGGACCCAATTCGCGTGCGTTGACGGCCCGCCGGTCGCAGGCCATCCCGCGCGGGGTCTATGCCTCCACCCCGCTCTTCGTCCGTCACGCTGAAGGGGCGATTCTCGAGGACGTAGACGGCAATCACTTCCTCGACCTGGGCGGCGGTATCGGCTGCGTCAACGTTGGCCACCGCAATCCGCGCGTGCTGAGCGCCCTTCGATCCCAGCTGGATGCCTTTCTCCATCTCTGCTTTCAGGTCACTGGCTACGAAGGCTATGTGGAGGTGGCGGAGAAACTCAACCAGCTCACACCTGGCAAATTTGGTAAAAAGACTTTTCTGGTCAACAGCGGAGCCGAAGCGGTAGAGAACGCGGTGAAGATCGCGCGCGCGTTCACTGGTCGTCCCGCGGTCATCTCGGTTGAAGATGGATTTCATGGCCGCACCATGCTGGGCTTGTCGCTCACCAGCAAGACTCACCCTTACAAGGAAGGTTTTGGCCCCTTCCTGCCGGATGTTTACCGCATCCCTTTTGGAGTGCCCGCCAATGCGCGGCTCTCCAACCGGGGACCGATGACAACAGAACAAGTCGCGGAACAACTCGACCAAACTTTTCGCCGCGTGGTGGCTGCTGAATCCGTTGCGGCCATCGTGGTCGAGCCGGTATTGGGAGAGGGTGGATTTGTCGTGCCGCCAGCCGGCTTTCTGCCTGCTCTGGCGCAGATCTGTCGCGATCGCGGCATCGTGTTTATTGCCGACGAGGTTCAGACCGGCTTCGGCCGCACCGGAGAGCTCTTCGCGTCTTCTCATTTCGGCATCGAGCCGGATATCATTATCACAGCCAAGTCATTAGGCGGAGGCATGCCTCTGGCTGCCATCACCGGACGCGCTGAGATCATGGATGCTCCAGGCCCCGGCGGCCTGGGCGGGACTTTCGGCGGAAACCCCGCAAGTTGCGCTGCTGCACTAGCGGTGTTCGAAGAATTTGCCGATGGCCAGTTGCTGGCGCGTGCCCGCGCTCTGGGCGAACGATTTCAGCATCAAGGGACCGCGTGGCAAAAGCAGCATTCGTTTATCGGTGACGTGCGGGGGGTGGGCGCCATGCAAGCCATAGAGTTTGTCGAAGCAAATGGATCACCCTGCGCCAAAGCCGCAAAGAAGTTGGCGCATCACTGCCTGGACCACGGAGTTCTTCTGTTGACTGCAGGAACCTACGACAACGTTGTCCGTCTGTTGATGCCGCTGAATATGACCGACGAAGAATTCAGCGAGGCCCTACAGGTGCTGAAGGACGGCTTGAGTACAGTAGCCTCCGAGTTGGCAGAATTGGCCGCTGTCGCCCACTAGACGGGGTACGGCAGAACGGGAAAGAAACCGCAGGTCCCT
>CAZSUK010000688.1:0-5408 GCA_964609355.1 uncultured Acidobacteriaceae bacterium
GAGCTTACCCGGCATCCATTCATCGTCGTCATCCAGAAACGCGATCCATTCTCCAGCCGCCGCATCCACGCCGCGGTTGCGGGCGTCCGATCCGCCGACCTGGGTGGGGAGGGCGAGCAGGCGCAGCCGGGGATCTTCGAGGGCCCACCGGTTGACGGCGGAGGCGGTGACGAGATCTTCGCCATCAATAACCACGACGACTTCGATTTCACGCAGCGTTTGCGCCAGCGCACTTCTCACCGCGCGGTACAACAACTCTGGTCTTCCCCGGGTGGGGATTACGGCAGAGACGATCACCATGGTTCTACTCCTTGTTCCAGGGCCCGGGTGCAACTGAAATTCCAGCGAACTTTCTTCCAGCGAACTGTGGCGTATCACCTTCAGGCGACATTTATGCGCGGGCGGGCGCTGCCTGAAGTGTTTCGGCCATGACGTAATAGGCGGCCTTAGGTTGGCAGTTGGCATCGAAGGGCAAAGGACGCACGGGCAAACCGTCTTTCCGCGGGCGGTATCCGGAGATCCAGGTAAAACAATCCGCCAGCCCCCAGGTGACAATCCCCTTCACTGCGGGCTGGCGCAGGCTGGCGCCGAGAAATTTTCCATACAGGTCAGCGACCGCCTTATCGCGCGCTTCCGGATCTGCGGGCAAGGCAACGTCCTGAATGTCGAGCTCGGTGATGAAGATCTTCATTCCGCGGCGCGCCAGATCGGCGAGAAACGCCTCATAGCTCGGGTCCCCCAAAATGGCCGCCTGATCACCCCGCAGATGAGCCTCAATGCCGATGGCGTGGATGGGAACCCCGCGCGCCAGCATTTTGTCGAGCAGATCGAGCATTGCGGTGCGCTTGGGCCGGCCAAAGCCGTTCGACACCTCGAGATAATTTTCGTTCCACACCAGCATCGCCTTTGGATCGGCGGCAGCGGCGGCGCGGAAGGCCATCTCGATGTAATCGACCCCGCAGTTCTGGAGCCAGTGAGTGTCGCGCAGGCCATCTGGCCGGTGACTCCCCGGATCCAACACTTCATTGACCACATCCCATGAGTACAACTTGCCGGCGAAGTGGCCAGCTACTTTCTGGATGTGGGCGGTCATGATCCCTTGCCCGGTAGCGGGCGTGAGCTGAGAGACGATCCAGGCCGGCAGAGCATCATGCCAAACCAGGGTGTGGCCGCGTGCCTTGATGTGTTTGGCAGCACAGAAGGCAACGAAATTGTCAGCAGTCTGAAAGTCGTACACCCCTGGCTGGGGACTGAGCGAACTCCACTTCATATGCAGTTCCGGGGTGGCGATATCGCATTGCTCGACGAATAGCTGCTGGTAGGCAGGGGTTTGTACGAAATACTTCAACGCCAGACAGGAGCCAAACAGCAGACCCTTGTTTGCGGCCAGCCGCTGCAGGGGAGCGGCTGCGGCCTCGAAGGCGCTAAGGGGCCGGAACCAACCGGCCAGTCCAAGGGCGCCCAGCTGCGTGGTGAACTCTCTGCGGTCTATCTTCATCGATCTTCCTCTCCCTCTTTCAACTTCCGAGTGGGGTGCGGGTGCGCAGCTTTACGCCGTGACGACTGCGGGGATAATCGAGCAAGAGCAGCAGAAGAACGTACCAGGGCTCGATAAGATAGCGGGAATAGAGACGGCGGGGTTCGTTGACCAGGCGGAAGAACCATTCCAGGCCGCACCGGCCCGACCAACGGGGAGGCGTTGGCACGGCTCCGGCAAAATAGTCGAGAGCCGCGCCATTGGAGGCCAAGATGACATGTGCGTCCAGGCGGGCGTAGTTCTCGTGGGTCCACAACTCCTGCCGCGGCATGCCCATGCCCACCATCAGGAGATCGGGATGATAGGCGTTGATGCGCTCGAGAAGAGCTTCGTTCTCAGCGCTGCCGTGACTGGCGTCGAAGTACCCATCCTGTACCTCGAATTGCAGTTCTGGATAGAGCCGGCGCAACTCCGCGGCCCCCTTATCGGCGACGTGTTTGGGTGAACCGAGGTTGAAAACCCTCCACCCTTTGCCTGCGGCTAACTTCATCAACGGAGCGAACCAGTCCGTGTTAGTCACCCGTTGGTCACGCTGCAATGGGTATCCGTAAAGCCTTCCTAAGGCGACTAGTGGCATACCATCCAAATAAGTCCAGTGGGCGCGCGCATAGAATTCTCGCACCTTAGCGACTTTATGAAGCAGGTAGACACTGTGCAGGTTGTGGCAGGAGATGATCCATTTCTGGCGTTCGCGGATTCCCTGCTCTACCAGGTCACTCATTTGAGGCAGAGACCTGGGTTGCAGGGTCAAGCCCAGGAACGCAACCGTGTCGGTGTTATTTACGTATTCTTGCCTTGGGGCCTTCATTGCGGGGGATCTCCCGGTTAAGGTGCGGAGGTTAAACTTTGACGGCGAACAATCAAAAGGCCTTTTGGAGCCAATGCAGGAGATGATTCAGGCAGCAATCATACGCGTGAGTTATTACGCTTGTAATACCCTTTAACGCAAAGGTGACAGAATGGCGGACGTAAATCAACACCGCTCTTTGCAAAATACCCTGTTAACAGGGGCCCCGGTTCTAACTTGGAATTTGGTTGTACTATTTTGAGCCTAGTTCATGACCGCCGGCTAACTTGTTAAACACTTAGGATTGCGATCCGATATAAAGCCTTAGCACAATGCCGTGCGTGAATTTTCAGAGAGCGCACCTTCTCCTCATGAAATCGCGGCTATGGGGCACTTAGGACCGCGGGTAAGACCCCGCAGAGCGCATCCGGAGTTCGCATGTCTAGCATCACTTATCACCTGCTTACCGAGTCGGAGCCATTTTCGGAATTCGCTGGGGGTGCGATCTCGCGCTGGGCGGGCAACGTATTGCGCAACACTTCCGGATCGGTGGTGGTGTGTCCGGCCGCCGACGGCAGCTGGATGTTCAACCCGGCATCTGTCTACCTGCTGCCTGGCCTGAGACTCTATAAGCCGCTGCGATGGCACCTTTTTCGCTTACCATGGTTGCTTCATTGCCGTGTGATATGCGGCCTCTTCCGCCCCCTCCTTGCGCGGGTACGGCGCGGTGATGTGGTATGGATTCACAATCGTCCGGAGTTCGCCCTGGCGCTGACTCCGCATATCCGCCGACGCGGCGGACGCGTCGTTCTTCACTTACACAACTCGCACCTGGTAGACGGACCTGAGTCGCTCATGGGACAAATCCGGGTAGACAGATTGGTCTTCGTAAGTGAGTTCTTACGGCAACAAGCACGCGACAAGTTCCCCATGTTGGGGGCCTGGTTCGGGGGTTCTTCGGTGCTATACAACGGGGCGGATCAATCTATCTTTTATCCCCCGCTGGAGGGGCGAAGGAATCCAGAGACAGCCACGGTGCTCCTTGCCGGGCGACTGGTGGAGGACAAGGGTGTTCACATCCTGCTGGATGCGATGAAGCTTCTGGATCAGCAGGGGGTGCGGGTACAGGCACATATCGTGGGTTCTTCCAGCTTCGGCCTGGGGGAGGAAACTGGCTACATAAGACGGCTAAAAGCGGCCTCTCCGGCGACGGTTGCGTTCCTTCAGTATCGCAGTGGGATGGCGCTCGGGGATTTGTTCCGGGGAGCAGACATGTTTTGTTCGCCTTCTGTTTGGGACGAGCCGTTTGGCCTGGTCAATGTGGAGGCACTGGCTTCTGGTTTGCCGGTGGTCAGCACGTTGAGTGGCGGCGCGAGCGAGATATTCTCAAGCGGTGGGGGCATTCTGGTCGAACGGGGATGTGCGGTCCAACTGGCCTCGGCGTTACGGCAATTAACGGAGAACCCTGAGTTGCGGGCGCAACTTGGGCAAGACGGTTATCGAGCCTTTCTGGATCGCTTTACCTGGTCTAAGACGCAGCGGCAAGTACGGGAAATTGAGAGAGCACTCTCCACTTAGTGCGGGAGTGGGCCCTGGGGAATGCGCCCTGCCACATCGCGCTCAGTGTTCGAGATACAGCGCACCAGCTATATCGCGGAAAGAGCACGGGTCAGAGGCCCTTCATGGCAAAGAACAGGGTGTGGAGAAGAATGGCGAAGTCGAGAAAAACGCCGCGGTTCTCGATGTAGTACAAGTCATACTCGATGGCTTCATGGATGATGAACTTGCGATCGCCGCTGAGTTGCCAGAATCCGGTCAGACCCTGGGGTACGGATAGCCGGCGACGTTCAGTCGGGGAGTAGGTTTCAGTGACGTAGGGCATCTCCGGACGAGGCCCGACGAGGGACATGTCGCCGACGAGAACGTTGAGCAATTGGGGGAGCTCATCGAGGCTGGTTTTTCTGAGGAACCTTCCTACCGGAGTGATGCGGCGATCCTGAATGCTTTCTGGAGAGCGTCCATATATTGGGGTGTCCACGTACATGCTGCGAAACTTAAGCATGACGAACGGTTCGCCGAACTGACCGGAGCGCTGGTGGCGAAAGAAGACAGGACCGCGGGAAGTCGTTTTGACCAGGACAGCCACGATGAGCCACATGGGAAGGGTTAGCAGAAGAAGAAGAAACGACAGCAACACGTCGGTACAGCGCTTGAAAGCGATATACGGGAGCGAGTGCTCCCCGTCGGCGTCAAAGGTAGTGACCATGAGACCGTCAATCATCTGCACCGAAGTGCTGTGTTCAGCGAAGTAAGGATGGCCTGCACCCACGAGCGAGACTCTGACCCCGGCTGCCGTGGCCAGGGCAAGTAGTTCCTGCATGCGTGTCTGGGAAACGGTGGGGGGAACGAAGATGTCCTGTATGTCTAGGGAGCGCAAGAGGGATTCCGAGAGGGGCTGGTTAATAACCGGCGCGTGGTGTTTGAGGTTGTAATCGTGACTGTAGATGACACGGCGATGGTCAAAGCCGCTTTCATCGAGAAAGCCCACCGGAACCTGGCCGCGGTGCGGAGAGTACAGCAGGTAAGAGAACAGGCGCCGGGTTTCGCGGGTAGTGCCGCAGATGAGTGCCCTACGCTGGCTGGCTGCCGGCGCACTCCAATCGCGTACGATTCTGCTGGTTGAGTATTTTTGTATAACCACGAGCATGGTGGCAAATGCCCAAAAGTAGGTAAGCAGCAGACGCGGCATTTCCGCCTTGGTAAAGTAATTGCCCACGGAGAGAAGGGTGAGTCCGTAGAGCGAAACCCTCAGAATGCGAGCTGTATCTGCTACCTGCAGCAGGGTTGCGCGTTGGGTGTAGAGATGATGAGCCTGAGAGAGAATCACGTAAGCCGCGCCGTACTTGAGGGAGATTTCCACCCAGAGCAGCCACGCGTCGTGACCGTTGAGGGGCCGATGCAGTTCGTAAAGCAGGATGCCGGCGATACAGGCCAGGCCGATGCAAACGAAATCGAGCAGCGCGGGAATCGTCACCCCCACCGCGCTCCTTAGAATGACGTAGGACCGGGCGAGAGTTGGGGGCG
>CAZSUK010000689.1:0-3870 GCA_964609355.1 uncultured Acidobacteriaceae bacterium
AGTTCAGACCAAATCGGGCACCAATTCCTTCCACGGAACTCTCTTCGACAATCGCGAAAGCAATGCCAACCTGGCGCGTGACCCGTTTACAGTGAGCAAGGCTGCCGGTTACCCGGGCGGACTCAAGAACCAATTTGGCGGTTCTGTCGGCGGCCCAATCCTCAAGGACAAAGCATTCTTCTTCGGCGATTACCAGGGTGTGCGGCAGAAGGTTGGGTCTTCCGGACTCGGTACCGTCCCGTCGTTGCTGGCATTGCAGAGTTGCACCGGCGCGACCACGGCGTCGAATGGATTGTCTGGTTGCGACTTCAGCCAATACCTGGCCGTTCCAGGCCACCAGCTGTATGACAACTCGACCGGAACGCCCGTACCGTACGCCAATAACATCATTCCCCTGAATCGGCTCTCGCCTCA
Source organism: uncultured Acidobacteriaceae bacterium (assembly GCA_964609355.1). Taxonomy (GTDB): domain Bacteria; phylum Acidobacteriota; class Terriglobia; order Terriglobales; family Acidobacteriaceae; genus PALSA-350. The sequence continues at coordinate 415 of CAZSUK010000689.1, forward strand.
AGCCTTAAACCTGTTCAAGTTGTTGTTGGCCAACGGAAAAGCGCCTAACACCTTCACCACCGATAACGGTCTCACCAGCAACTACGCGGGCACCGGAACCGGCATTTTCAACAGCAATCAGTGGGATGTTCGCGGCGACACGACGCTGTTCTCGAAGGCACACGCGTTCGTCCGCTTCAGCCGCTTTACAGACACCCTGAGCGGTGCCAGCCTGTTTGGTCCCGCAGGCGGTCCTGGTCTCGGCATTGCCGGGTACGGCGGCGTGTCACAAGGCGCCAACGACAGCGCTGCTGCGGGTGTAGACGTCGCACTTAACTCAAATCTGGTCACTGACGTTCGTCTGGGATACTTCCGCTACAACATCCTCACCCATAAGAACGATCCCGGGAATACAAACTTGCCATTCCTCGCACAGAATATAAGCGGCACCGCCCCGAACCAGGTAGTTACTACAGACTATGGAACGCCGGATATTGATATTGCCGACCTGAACGTAACCAGCCCGACGGCCACCCCGAACAATTCTCAGAACTCTGGCGCTCAGTTCGGCTCCGGCCTCAACATGAATCATTGCAACTGCCCGCTCATTGAAAAGGAAGATCAGTTCCAATTAGTTAATAACTGGACCAAGACGATTCGCAATCACGCAGTCAAGTTCGGTGTCGATCTTCGCTATGCGCGCAATCTTCGCGTGCCGAGTGACTCCGATCGGACCGGTCTGGACAGATTTTTGAATGGGCCCACTTCCAACGGCACCACTGGTGGCCTCGGTTATGCCAGCTTTATCCTGGGCGATGTGGGCAATTTCGCCCGTTATGCCAGCACCTCGACCAACGCCAAGGAATTTCAGCCGCGTGACTACTTCTATGTGCAGGACACCTGGCGTTTTTCGCCGAAGCTGACGTTAAACCTCGGCGTACGATACGAGTACTATGCTCCGGAACGCGTGAACGGCAAGGGTAACGGTGCCCTGCTGAATCTTAAGACGGGCTTTATCAGTGTTGCCGGTGAAGGCAATGTTCCGCTTAACATGGGCGTCGCGGCTGCCGGAAATGCCTGGAACCCGCGCCTAGGGGTCGCTTATCAAATGACACCTACAACGGTCATTCGCGCCGGTTACGGACGCAGCTTTGATTTGGGCGTCTTCGGCTCTACCTTCGGCCACGTGGTCACCCAAAACATTCCTGTCCTGGCCGACCAGTCCCTGACCGGGACCAACGGTCCCACCAGCTATGCCTTCAATTTGTCCGATCCTACCAACGCCACTATTCCGGGCTTAGGTAAAATCGCGACCAGCCCACTGTCGAACTACGCGCCCCCCGCCACGAACTCTGCCGGCCAGATCCCGATTACTGAGATCCTCCCTGGGAGCGGCGGCAAATCCATTGGCTCGTCCGTGAACGTGAAGGCGAGGCCGTTCACCGAACGGCTGCCCACCCTGGACGCCTGGAACGTCGCGCTCCAACATTCGCTCAGCCCGACCATATCAATCGAAATATCCTACGTTGGCAACAAGGGAACGCATACACTGAGCGATGGCGACGGCAATAACACCAACCCCAACGAGCCAGCAATCTTTCTGCCTGGTTCTTTCACCCAGGATGGGGTGGCGCTGCACTACGATCCGACTGTTAAAACCGGAGTCTCTGCCAACGGCGGCACGTCCAACACCACGCAGCTGCGGCGTTACACCAACGGCACGCTTGCCGCCTGCGGTGGCGGCCCTTGTAACTGGACCCAGGACATCAGCTACTACGGAGACGACCAGGACACCCACTACAACGCCCTACAGACCAAATTTACCAAGACGTTCATGCAGGGGCTCAGCCTCAACCTGAATTACGCGTACCAGCGAGGGACAGACGCCGCAAGCGCGTTCGCTACCTGGGACAAGCCGGCCGTTATTGGTCCCGATTCAGCCATCCGCCGCAGCGCGTTCACGTCTTATGCCTTGTGGCAACTGCCCTTCGGCCGAAATCAGATGTTCGCCGGCAACGTCAACTCGTGGGTGAATGGGATAATCGGTGGTTGGGAGCTTAGTCCGACTTTCATCTGGCAGAGTGGACTGCCCTTCTCCCTTAGCTATTCCGATTGCGGAGCCTCGATACCGGGTAGCGCACCTTGCCAGCCGAACGGCAATGTGAAGAATATTAAATATCAGTTGCAAGGGACACCGGGAGTTGGTTCGGGCGTCCACCTGTTTTCTGCCGTCATTGGCGGGGCAGACCTGACCGCTGGAAATAATCTCTGCAACTCAGCCTCTGTCACCGGCGGATTCACTTGCCCTGGCCTGGATCAAATCGGGAACATTAGGCGCAATACAGCCTTTGGGTCGAACTTCATAAACAGCGACATGTCCCTCATGAAGAACGTTTCCATCCACGAGCGAGTGACGGCGCAGTTTCGCTTTGACGCCTTCAACGCGATTAACCATATCAATTTTAATACTCCGAATGGCGCTATTGATTCGAGCAGCTCAGGTGCGATCACCGCTGGTCCCTACCCGACTGGTACCGGCGGAACCACCAACCCACGTCAACTGCAGTTCACGCTCCATCTGCAGTTCTGACAGTTTGAAACTCGATCTATATCGCCGATACGGAGTTACGCAATTCGGAACGGAGTAACTAGTGAGAAGTCTCAGCTTCATTCAAATGCAATGAAAGCTATTGTGCTGGCAGTCATTGTGGGCACAGCATTCCAAGCGGCGGCGCAGGCTCGTCCAGATCCTATCCGCAAATGGCGTCCATCGAAAAATATTTGATCAAGGACCGAGGGCCTGAATCTTGGCTGCTGACGTTCTCGAGTTCGTAATCTCTCGCCGGTGTGTATGGAAAGTTGGAGTAACAGTCGCTCCAGACGTTTTGGGATCATCCCACGAGGTTGTTAGTCCGCCACTCGTTTTCGAACTCTGAAGTGTTGGGCTTGTAGTCTCACGTAATCGTTATGAACGTGGAACACCACATGCAGTTCTCACTCAGCAGGAATTTGTGAAGTTGTGACCCAATTCTGCTGTCGATTGCACGCTAACTGTCAGAGCGCCGAGTGGTACTGACTTAGTTCGCCAGTGATCTCGGCACTACGACTTTACCCGAGGAAAAGAGGAGATATGAACATGGTTACACGGTCGCGGAATTTCCAGACGCTGTGGGTTACGACGATTGCTCTGGCTTGCTCCGGCAGTGCGTTCGCTCAACAGAGCTACAAAATCACCGATATGGGCCTTAACCACAGCACGGACAACTTCAGCATGGTCATGGGACTCAATAATGAAGGCTGGGCGGAGAACATGGATGGGTTTGTAAACCCGCCCATCAAGTCGACCTCCACGACCATTGCAAGTGGCCGCGCGGTAATATACGCCCACGGACGCAACATCGACCTCGGCACGCTTGGAGGAAAGAACAGCTGGACCAACTATGGCGGGATCAACGATCGCGGGGAAGCTGTCGGTTT
>CAZSUK010000690.1:0-14018 GCA_964609355.1 uncultured Acidobacteriaceae bacterium
TGAGGGCGCCTTGATGGCGACGAATGTCTCGGCGCTAATGGCTGTGCCTGACGGTGGGCTCTGGGTGGGTTTTAACAGGGGCGGTGCGAGCTTTATCAGAAACGGCCAGGTGACACCCTACTCCAATTCGGATGGATTTCCGGTGAGCACGGTCCGATGCTTCGCCCGCGACCGAACAGGAGCCATTTGGGTAGCGGCCGTCGGCGGATTCGCCCGTTTCGATGGCCAGCGATGGAGGATGAGCTATAAAGAATGGGGTTTTCAGGGCGAAACTGCATGGCAACTCCTGGTCGACCGGGAGGGAACGCTTTGGGTCGCGGCGGGTAGTCAGATTGTGTACATGCCCAATGGTGAGAAACGATTCCAAAGCACGGGGATTCGAAGCGGCAAAGCTTCTGCGCTATTGCAAGCCCCCGACGGGTCTATCTGGTTCCACGATGACGAACGTGAAAAGTTCCGGAGATTTCGTCAAGACAACGGCAAATGGGTCGAAGTCTTGCCGGATATCGATGTTTCGGCAAGCTCGGCGATCTTCGATCGCGACGGCACCTTGTGGATGGGCGGCGATGGACTTAGCAGGGTACGATTTCCGGCTAGAGCGCGCGGTTTCAGATCTAGGAACATCGTCGAGAAGTTCACTGAGGCGCCGGGACTATCCAACGAAAGAGTCGAAGCAATCCTGGAGGACCGTGAGGGCAGCGTCTGGGTTGGGACCGACGGAGGGCTCGATCGATTTCGATACCGCAACGTTACCCTGTTTCCTTTGAGAGGTGGCCCCTTCAGTCTGGTGGCAGGCGACAAAGGTGATGTTTGGGCCGGTTCAAGAGGAGCCTCATTTCCTTTAATCCGAGTCCAGGACCGAAAAGTGGCGGTTGATGGACCAGCCGACATATTCACAGCCTATCGTGATCCGGACGGAACAGTATGGTTTGGCGCGAAGAACTCCTTACTGCATTGGCAAAATGGCAGATTCTTCAAAGTACCCTTACCAGAGCAAGTTACAAAGCTAAGTCTTTCGTCGACAGCGCCAGAGTCGATTGTTGCATCTGCGATAACCAAGGATCATTCAGGGAACCTTTGGGTTGCCTTTGGCGGCAGCGGCGAATTCCGTCTGAAGAACGGCATTTGGACTTTTGTCCAGATATTGCCGGACCATCCCGATTGGTCGGCGGGCTACTCGTTCACCGACAGCACGGACCGTATCTGGCTTTATTGGGGCGACCGCATCGCTGATTACGATCATGGGAATATTCACATCTTTGGCGCTAAGGAAGGTCTCAACATCGGCCCTCCCGACTCCATGGCCGAAAGCAATCAAGTGATTTGGGTTGGAGGGGAGTCCGGAGTGGCATTTCTCCAAAGCGGACGATTCCACACTTTACAGAGCGGCGAGGATACCGGCTTCACATCTGTCACTGGAATTGTCGTAACGCGACACGACGGCTTCTGGCTCAGCATGGGATCCGGCATTGTCCACATTCCGGAAAGTGAGATCCAAACAGTCATCCAGCATCCTGAGCACAAGGTCGTATTCGAGCGATTCGATTTGGTCAGCGATTTGCCGGAGCCCATTCAGCGCGGCGAGGTCTACACGCCGGGAGCCATACAATCGACGGATGGTCAGATCTGGTTTGCCACGCGAAATGGAACAGTCCGGGTGGACCCAAGTCATATCTACAGGAATCCTCTTCCTCCCCCGGTATCGATTCGATCCGTAACTGCCGACGATAAGAATTATCCTCCATTCACCCACCCGGCACTTCCTGCTTTGACGAAGAACCTTCGGATCGAATACGCCGCGTTAAGCCTGTCCATCCCGGAGCGCGTGCGGTTTCGCTACAAACTTGAAGGGTGGGACAAGGACTGGCACGAAGCCGAAGGCCGGCGAGAGGCAATCTTCACTGGCCTGGCACCCGGGCAGTACTCCTTCCGCGTGATCGCATGCAACAACGATGGTGTGTGGAACGATGAAGGCGCAGTGCTCTCCTTCACTGTGGCCCCGGCGTGGTTTCAAACAGTCTGGTTTCAAACAGCCTGTGTCGGGGTCGTTCTGCTCCTATTCTCGATGCTCTACTGGCTGCGCCTCAGGCAACTTGAACGGCAGTTCAACATCACGCTTGATGCGCGCGTCGACGAACGGACTCGGATTGCTCGAGAGCTGCATGACACACTCTTGCAGAGCCTCTATGCTCTGTTGCTTCGTTTTCAAACTGCGTCTAATATGCTTCCCGCGCGTCCGGATGAGGCCAAAGTGCGAATCGACCGCGCGATCGAGCAGGCGTCGAATGCGATCACCGAAGGCCGAGATGCAGTGCACCAATTGCGCTCCAGCGGATTGACGGCCACGGATCTCGCTGAATCGATCGGCAACTTTGGCAAAGAGCTGCTCGGTAATCTTTCCAGCGACAATCTGCCGGAGTTTCAGGTTCAGGTCGAAGGTGCTGTGAGAGGTCTTAGTCCGGCGGTTCGCGATGAGGCCTATCGGATCGCGGCAGAAGCGCTGCGCAACGCGATCCGGCATGCAAATGCGCAAAGAATCGAAGTGGAGATTCGGTACGACCGCGAGCAACTTCGGCTGCGAATCCGCGACAATGGGAAAGGAATCGATCGCGGCGTTCTCGACAAGGAACACGCTCCTGGTCATTGGGGCATGCGCGGCATGCGTGAACGCGCGAGACTGATTGGGGGTAGTCTCGAGGTATGGAGCGAGGTCCACTCGGGAACCGAAGTTGAGCTTCGCATTCCCGCCGCAATCGCATACGCGAAACTGCTCGCGTCGCGGTGGTCTATTTTCTCGCGGGGGATACGAACGTGATATGACGACTGCCGATCCAATTGTGATCCGGATTGTGGTAGTTGACGATCATCCTATTTTCCGCAGCGGATGAGGAGAGGGGTTACAGTCCCTCCTATGGGTATCAAGCCAGACCGTCTTGCGACCTGAAGTTCACTGTTGAGCGGATACCTCCGAGATCGCTTGCTCTGCCACCGTGGTCATCAGCGCATACCCAGCGCTATTGGGGAATACACCGCTGATAGTGGCAGCCTCGTTCTCAGCAGGGTCCCCGGGGTCGTAGGCAGACAAGGGTGCCGTGATCCAGGTTGGATTCAGCGCCTTGTAGTAATCCGCGACCACCGCGTAATTGTACGGTGCCACGTGACGCCGTTGCGATAAGAGGCTGTTGGTGTTGTACTCGACAATAGTAGCGGAGTCATTTTGTATCGATTCTGCTTGCATGCCGAACGCATCGTTCGCCGTAGTGTTGCCATTCAGGTTGATGGCTTGCTCCGGCCCCCACGGTGGCAGGGTGCCGATGATGACTTTGATTCCTGCCGCTTGCGCCATCCTCGACATTGCCTGCACGTTGATACATGTTTCGTATTCAGGGAAAACCTCCCCAGGGGTGGCGCTTGGATCTTCCGTTACCGTTGCTCCTGTGCCACATGGTTCCGGCCATATGACGAAAGAACCGGCAATATCGAATGTACCGGCCAGGATGTGAACAATGTCCGGGTGCAAGGCAATCACATCTGTTTGGAAACGGGCCAGCATCGACCCGGAGCTTTCAACAGAGCGTGGATCGGTCCCTGCTTCGTTGATCCAGGTTGGGTGTGTGCTCTTCTCCTGGGTGATCCATCCTTGAGTAGTACCGTCGCCAATGAAGACCACTACAGGCGTACGGTGATACGTTGACCGCATGAAGTTGACGTCTGCTGCTGTGGTTGGTTTGACCAGTGGCGACATGGATTGCTTCATGCCACCACTACAACCTGCCAGGAACGCTATTGACCAAGACAGAAGTACTACACGTTTCATTGCAGCCTCCAGCGGAGGAACCGCTGTGGTGAATAGTGCGCTTTCGTCGTGGGGGAGACTGTTTAATTGTTCGTCGTTTGAGCGTTGGCGGCGACGGGCATCAAGGGCAGAGAAAGTAGAGCAACGCGGCTAACGTTAGTTTGTAATAGTTGCACATTTCATGCTGCCTCCTGGGCAGTCTTCTGTGATAAATGCCTGCACTTCGTGACAGGTCGATCCGTGCAACTGCTCGCTGGTGTTCGGCTACGAAGTCTGTTGGGGGCCTGTTGCGGTTCTGGCAGGGGAAGAAGAATCGCGACGATTGTATATACCACGGGTTTTCTCTCCAGCACAACCAATCTTTTGATGAGAGCAGTCAATACTGGCATCCGCTCCTGAAGATTGGTTGCTGGGGGAGGACTGCAGATCCCTCCACTCCGCTCCTGCGGAGCTCCGGTCGGGATGACAATGGAAGAGTGGTGGCTTACCTGGAAAGCTGCGATTGGGCTGTGCGGATTCCGGGCGGGAGTTAACTTGCAACCGGCAAGTCGCTTGCTTGAGATGACCAAGGGAACGGCCGCCCTTCCAGAGAACAATTGGTGAACCAAGAGCGGCTATTCCGGCACAGGAGTGTATCCGGGCAGCATCCGCGACTCTGAACCAAAGAGGTGATATCGGCCAAAGGAAACATCGTTGAGTATGGTCTCGAAGCGTCCGTAGACTCCGAATTTTTCACCCCATTCGTCCAGGATCGTCACCGTGCGCTGCCTGGAAATCGAGACACTTCTTGTCGGGAGGATATACGTCTTACCACCGATGACGACCGGACCGTACTCAACCATGAGACGGTCAATACTCTCCCACCTTGGCCTTCGAGTGAGCTCCAACGGCTAACGTGCGATGCCACCCAGTACGAGGTGGGCAATGCGTCGTCCCTCCGGGACTCACCTGATAACCTCACCCTACCCGACACTGACGTGCCGGGCTACAGGCTGTGCCGTCCCTGCGGGACTGCTCCAATGCAACCGCCGCAGTACCTTTTTTACCGCGATCCCGTCTCGGAGTATGCCGGCTGAGCAGCGAGCGCTCGAAATCAGACAATTGCGCCCTGCAAAGCTCTTGAATATCACCGCCGGAGAATATTCCATTCGCGAGCGTGTGTTTCGACCAGACGCCCGTGCCACCAGGGCTAAGCCCGGAATTTCTCACAGAAGCGTTCCCGCGGGTTTGAAAACCCGCTCCCCCGGACTAAAGTCCGGGGCTACACAACGGTCTGATCTCGTGCTGGAACTTCAAAAAAGATTACCGGCTACCTGCTCGGCAATCTGCTGGAGCGCGTCATCAGGCTGGTTGCCGGAAAGAGTAATCGCCATATCAACCGCGCGTACGTTGCCGCTGATCATTTGTGCGGAATGCGGCAGACGGCATCGGCTTGCCTGATCGCCAACGCCGATAACCTTGGCGCTTCCGGCGGGACATGACGGGATGTTCCCTGCTCCAACCAAAACTTTGAGTTGCTCTTGCGGGCGTGCGGTTTTCACGAAGGTGCAAGTCCCCTGAGTAGGGTTTGCGACGTTCAGGATCGCATGCACTTCTCCTCCCAGCACTTTGGCAGCGCTGCCTTCAGTGACCCACGGACAAATAGACACCGCGGTTGGGGACGGGCTCGACAAAGGCGGCTTCTTCGTTGGGTAGTTGTTCTGTGCCGAAAGGGAAACCGCAAGAAAAATCGCGGAGCACAACAGTCTTCGACGCATACGCTAAGCCTTTCCTTTCGCTCGCGCCAGCGGGCCTGCCTTGATGATCTTGCCACCTTCCTCCAGAACGTACAGCTGGTTCACGTCGAGGTTCTTGAATTGGTCAACTTGCCCGCTGAGCCAGCGCACTTCGACTAAGTCCACCTTGGCCGCTTGATCCAGGCCGAAATGCATACGGAGATCGTTTTGCGAGAAATAACTTCCGCCGCTGCGAAGCTCTTCCATCTGCACCAGCGGCTTTTCCGCCCCGGATATGTTTTTCGCGGTGACGATAACACGGCTACCGATGCCGGTGCGGTTGGACTTAGTCCCGACTAACTTGATCTTGATCCAGTTGCGCTTCAAAGTGGAGCTGCAATGGAGTAGCTGGGGAATGGCGTTGATGCAGTTGACAGCAACATCCATGTTGCCATCGTTGTCGTAGTCGCCAAAGGCGCAGCCGCGCGCGGGCGCGTTTTCGAGAATCCCGGGACCTCCCTGCTAGGTAACTTCCTCAAAACGGCCGTTGCGCAGATTGTGATAGAGGTACTTATGCTCGGCGTATTTAAGATCGGTCTTTGCGTTGGCAACCTCGGGATAGACGTGGCCGTTCGACATGAGCAGGTCCAGCCAGCCGTCGTTATCCATATCGAAAAAGCCGACGCCCCAGCCGAGCAGGCGGGTGTTGACCCCGAGACCGCTGGGATAGGTACGGTCTTCAAAGTTGGCATCGCCGAGGTTGGTGTAAAGGGAGTCAGTGTCGCCGGCAAAGTTCGTCTTAACTACGTCGAGCGCTCCGTCGCGGTTGTAATCTCCGATCGAAACACCCATACCTGCCTGCGGCTTGGCCTCGGCGGAAAGCGCGGCCCCGCCTTCAATGGCTGCGTCGCGAAAGGTTCCATCTTTCTGGTTGAGGTAGAGCGTTGCCGGCGCGGAGTCATTGGCCACATAGATATCCGGCCAGCCGTCGTTGTCGAGATCCGAAGCCGCCACACTGAGGCCATAGGTGCCAACAGCCGTCCACATGCCGGATTTCTGACTCACGTCGGAGAAGGTTCCGTCACCGTTGTTGTGGTAGAGCAGATTCTTTCCTCCAGCCAGACCCGGTGGTCCGCAGGCGACGAGGATACCCTTGTAGGTGCAGGGGCCATCCTCCGGCTTGGGGGCGGTTGCTAAATCGAAGTCGACATAGTTGGCGACGAAGAGGTCCAGATGGCCGTCGCGATCGTAGTCAACAAAAGTGCAACCGGTGTTCCAGCGTGTCTTGGGCCCGGGCTGAATAAGACCAGCCGGCTGGGTAACGTCGGTAAAACTACCGTTACCGTTGTTCCTGTAAAGCGCGTTCTGGCCGTAGTAGGTCACAAAGAGATCATCGTGGCCATCGTTGTTGTAGTCGCCGACACAACAAGCCTGGCCCCAGCCAGTCTTATGTTCGAGGCCGGAGCCGGCGGTCACATCGGTAAATGTGCCATCGCGGTTGTTCTTGAAAAGATGACAGCGGGGTTCCTGCCCGGCAGGAAAGCCTTCGAGTCTCCAGCCATTGACCAGGAAGAGATCGAGCCAGCCATCATCGTCGTAGTCGTAGAAGGCGAGTCCGCAGCCAGTGGTTTCCAGTAGGTATTTGTTGGTTTTCTCGCCGCCGTAGATGGTCTTGACCGCAAGGCCGGCCTCCTGCACGACGTCGATGAAGCTGACGCCCAATGGCGTTCCCTCGAGCGGTGATTTGGGGCCTGGCGGTGGAGGAGCCGGCTTTGCGTCGTAGCTTCGTTCCTGCGGGCCGATTTTTTGTTGTGGCTGTTGTGGCGGCGCGGCGAGGGCCATGATGTCGGCAAAAGGGAGAACCAGGGCGCTGCGGCTGAGCGAACGGATAAACCTACGGCGATTCAACCTCGGGCTCCTTGATTCATTGAGGCTTCACTGGCCTGTGGCCGGTTTGGCGGTTGCCGGCGAAGGATTGGAATGCTTGTGCCAGGGGACGCTTTCGTTCGAAATCTCAGGATGTCTGCGCAGGAAATCGAGCGAGTAGGTGGGTGCGGCCGGGTCGATGCGCTTGATGGCGTAGAGCGCGGCTTCTTTTTCCGCCTGCGGCTTGTCGCCCATTCTGCGATAGAGAATGGCGAGGTTGTAATGCGCGGCCACATCGTCAGGATCAATCTGCTGCAGCGCCTTGAACTGTGCCATGGAGTCAGCGGCACGGTGTTGCTGATAATACGAGATGCCGAGCTCGCGCCGGGCATCGCGGGAATTGGGATACTGAGCAATGACTTTTTCGAGATCCGCAATCTCTGCCTCGGAATGGCGCGACCTGCGCTCCACCAACGCCAGGTAATAGAGGGCGCGAGCATCGTCGGGTTTGAGGGCCAGCGCTTTTTCCAGCGGCTCTCGGGCTTCGGCGTATTTTTCCCACTCGATGAACGTGACGCCGAGATTAATGTAACCGTCTTTGTAATCGGGCCGCAGGCGGACCACTTGTTCGAAGGAGTGCAGAGCGTCGTCGTACTGCTGCTGGTCAATGTAGGCGATACCGAGATTGTTCCAGCGCATCCATTCCGCATTGTCCGTGGGCAGCGCAGGCTCCGGAGTATTGTCACCGAGCGAGAGTGTCCGGGTGCGCGAGGCAAGCTCGATCACGGGATACGCAACATGATCGGGGCCGAGTACGTTGTTCAGGTAGCTCTGGCGCAGATGACGATAATTGACCTTAGCAGTTATGGTGACCGGGCCTTGCAAGTCTGCCGGTAGCTTGAATTCGTAGCGCATCAGGGCCGAACGGCCTGCGGGGATGGTGTTGTCATAGGCCATGGAGTGAATCGTCCAGACCTTGTGGTTATCTACGAAGTCGCCTGTGACGTCGACTGGGCGATTGGTGAAGCTGTGCGCTCCCGGCTCCAGCGTCCCGTCGGGCTTGAGGAATCCGCTGTCGTAAAGTTTAGCGCCGGACGCGTCCTTAACGGTGAACTGCACCCACGCTTCATACAAGTCGCGAACCTCTGGTATGAGGGAGTGGCCGATGTTCTTGTTCTGCACGACAACGTAGGCCTGGACCGACTGCCCGGGCTTGAGAGTAAAGGGTGTGTTGCCCAGCGGGGCGATGAGTTTGTCACTATCCGCAAGCCTGAGGGCGAAGATGTCGACATTCAAGTAGTTGCCGCTCTTGAGAAATTCGACCGTCTTCTGCATTTGTTCGTCGAAGCCATAATAGAACGGTACGGCGGTGTTGCCGGCCATCCAGCGGTGCGATACGAAGGTGCCATGTTTGGCTCCTGGCTCCGGTAACGTGGTTGCTTCCCGCATCATGTGGCAGCCCTGGCAGGCTTTGAAATCCGCCGTATAGAAGGTGAGCGGGTTCTGTTGCGAAAACTTCGAGTTCTGCCAGTCGTCAAAAGCGCTAAAGGCTCGGATCCACTTGTAGCCGTTCAGCATCGGTGGCAGGTTCGCCTTGTGACAAGCTGAGCAAAACTCGGCGGTGTGGTAGATGTCCTGCATCACCGCTTTCGAGTGGCGATCGGGGTGAGCGAGGATCTCTGAGTCCGGCACCAGGCCGGGAATCCGGTTTCCCTGTTCATCGACCATGACGGCAGGAATGGCCATGACGAAACTGCCGTTGCCAAGCCTGGTCTTCACGCTCTGGATGGAGTGGCAGGTGGTGCAGGTCAAGCCGTCGCGATCGAAGGAGCGGTCCATGGTCGAGTTAGCGTCGAGCGCGCCGGCCAGTATACCGACAGGGTTATGGCAACTATCGCAGTGGCGGGCGAATTGGATGCCCTTGGTACGGATGAGAATGTTGACGCTGGTGCGGTAGAACGGGGTGCGGAAGGAGTTGGAATGCAGCGCCTGGCGCCACTGGTGGTAGGCCTCCTGGTGGCAATGCCCGCAGTATTGGGCATCGGGGAAGGCGCTGGCGGGTAGGAAGTCCTTGCCTTCGACGGCTGCATTGCCCGGTAACGAAATCTCGTTTTCGCCGAAGGCAAATGTGTAGGTCGCACGGACTTTGTCGGCGTAGAGCTTGCGGTCGTTGGCGGACAACGCGCGGGCGTCGTCTCTACCCCGGATGGTGCTGACGCAACAGACGGCTGCGATCAAAACAATCAATGCCGAAAGGAGACAACGCCGTGCCAGGATACTCATAAGCCCATCTTGCTTCGTCCTGAAGCGCAGACCCGCGAAATATTAAGACGATACGACTATAAGCGCCATCTGAAGCCTCTGTATACGGGTTTGAAGGGGGTTGTCATGACTGTTACAGCTCTCTTCGGGTCCATGGGTTTGGGTGTGGCACAGGGGGAAGAAACTGCAGATCCCTCCACTGCGCTCTCCCGGATTTCCTGTCGAGATCCGTGGCTTTGATGATCTGCATGCGGCGACTTGGATGGATGGGGTTAAGAACGGTTACCTCTATGGACCGGCGTGAAGTGATGCTGCTTTTTGCCGCTCTACGGCTGCATCAGAAGGTTTGCCCTGGCGGTCGAACGCGTCGGCGAGCCCCAGGTGTGCTTCGGGATAGCTGGGGTCAAAGCTGATGGCGTTTTGAAACTCCACGACAGCCTCCGCCACCTTTCCGTTCTGCAGCAACGAGGTTCCGGAATGAGCCGCGACTTCGGCGCGCTGGCGATTCATGTTGGCACGCATCAACTCAGCTCCCTTGGCGCGCTCAGCTTTGGCCTCCTCAGGCTTGTTTTGCTTGGCCAGGACGGCAGCCAGCGTTAGATGAGGATCAGGCTGCTGCGGCAAGCGCTGGATAGCCTGGCCGAGCGCTGCCGTCGCCTGGTCAAGTTGATCAAGATGGTTGTAGACACTTCCCAGCGTCGCCCAGCCATCGCCGTTCTCCGGCTGCAGCTTAAGCGAAGTGCTCAGTTCCCGCGCCGCGTCGGCGTATTGCCCGGCCTGCATATGCAGGATGCCGAGAACATAGGGGGGCTCGGACATGGCAGGGTCCAACCGCTCCGCGGTTTGCAGCTCGGGGATCGCGGCCGTGATGTTGTCCTGCATCTTTAAAGCCAGGCCGAGGTTGTAATGAAGCTGGGGTGAGTCCGGCGACAGCTTAAGAGCGGTTCGCAGCTCAGAAACAGCATCATCGAACTGGCTCAGCTGAATGTAGGCCGCCGCGAGATTCTGATGGGCGATGGGCTTGTCCGGGGCTAGTTGGACAGCCCTCTGCAGAAGCGGAACGGCCTGGGTGGCTTTCTGTTGCTGGCAAAGTGCCATGCCGAGGTTGGCCAGGATGTCCGGATTATCGGGATCGGCGGCAGAAGCACTTTGAAACAGCGGTATCGCTTCGGACATGCGATTTGAGCGCTGTAAAGCAAGGCCTAGCCGGTAGGCCGCATCGGCGGATTGCGGCAGTAGCGCATAAGCGTGCTGAAGTAGCGGGATAGCCTGCTGATCATCGCCATTCGCCGAGAGGAAACGGCCTAGTTCCAGATTGATGATGGGGTTCTCGGGGTCGAGTTGATAAGCCTGGTTTAGCTCTTCAGCTGCGCCGGCACGCTGCTGGGCCTGTAATGCCATCGCCAGGTGCAGGTGGGCAGAGGCCAGCGACGGATTCGCAGCCAGGGCCGCATGGAAACTCTTTTCGGCGTTCGCCCAGTCTTTCTGCATGGCGTAGAGCGAACCAAGATCATCCAGAGAGCCAGCATTTCGGGGATCGGCGGCGACCGCCCGCTTCATGTGGATGACTGCGGCCGGAAGCTGGTGCGTCGCCGCCAACGCTCGCCCATACATGGCTTCGGTATCGGCGGGTAGAGCATGTTTCTGGACGCGAGCCGCGGCATCGAGCTTTCCCAGCAGGATGACTTCTTTGGCGGGCTGATGCAGCCGGTCGTAAGCGATGGCAAGTCCCAACTGCGCGTCGGAGTCGCTCGGCTTGAGGGACAGAGCCTTTTCTAAGACCGGAACGCTCTCCTCGGCTTTGCCCATGCGCAGGAGCGTCAACCCGAGGGCGCGGTATCCCTGCTCCTCGGCTGGGGCGAGGTGGATCACCTTCTCGAAATCAGCACGCGCCGTTTCATAGTCGTTTTTTGAGAAAGCCGCAGAGCCTGCGCGGTAGACAGCATCCGCCTGCTTCAGAACGGACGTGGCGTCCTGGGCAAGGCCCACCCAAACCCAAAGGAAAAGTCCAGGAAGTCCCAGCCGCCTGAAGCCAATGGCCAATCCCAACATAGCAACGCCCCCCGCTTACGGATCCGCATCCAGCCCGGCTTCGCCGTCATCTCTTCAAAAGGAGACAGACCTATGCCGCGTGCCGTGAGATTCGATCATTATGGTGGACTCGACGTCCTGCAAGTTGTAGACGTACCACGACCCACCCCAGGACCTGGACAAGTTCTTGTGAGGGTGAAGGCTGCGGGGATCAATCCGGGCGAGAGTTCCATTCGCAAGGGTGTGTTCGCCGAACGCTGGCCGGCGAAGTTTCCTTCGGGCCAAGGCAGTGATTTTGCCGGCATGGTGGAGGAGACCGGTCCCAGAGTGGCGAAGCTTGCCAAGGGGGATGAGGTCATCGGGTTCACGCATGAACGAGCCAGCCAGGCCGAATTTGTGGTGGTTGACGCCGGCAACCTGGTGCCGCGGCCGGCAAATGTCTCGTGGGAACAGGCAGGCGGACTCTTTGTCGCCGGCACAACGGCCTTCGCATCGGTCCGTGCTGTCGACTTGAAGGCAGGCGATACGGTTGTGGTTTCCGGCGCGGCGGGTGGAGTCGGATCGATCGCCGTCCAGTTGGCCAGGAATGCAGGCGCCAAAGTGATCGGTTTGGCGGGCGAAGGCAATCAGCAATGGCTCAAAGACCATGGAGTCATTCCGGTTGCTTATGGAGACGGCGTGGAGGGCCGGATCCGCACCGCGAGCGGCGGTAAGATCGATGCGTTCGTTGACACCTTTGGCGGCGGGTATGTGGAGTTAGCCCTCAAGTTAGGGGTCGCTCCCAATCGGATCGACACCATCATCGATTTCGCGGCAGCTGAGAAATATGGCGTCAAAGCCGACGGGAGCCAGGCGGCAGCAAATGCCGAGGTGCTTGGACAGCTCGCCGGATGGATGGCGGCGGGGCGGCTGGAGATCCCAATCGCCAAGGTTTATCCGCTGAGCAAGGTGCGCGAAGCGTATCAGGAGCTCGAGCAGCGCCATACACGGGGCAAGATCGTGCTCGAGCCCTGAATCAGGGGTTAAGAGCAAAGGCAAAAAGAGAATCGCCCGAGGCCGCCAGGATGTACTGGCGGCCATCCAGCATGTAGGTCTCTACGGCATTCGATACCTGGCCGAGATGGGTGTGCCAGAGAGGGTTCCCATTGGCCGGGTCATAGGCGACCAGGTTGCCGTTGGCGTCGCCGCCAAAGAGAAGCTTGCCTGCGGTCGTGGTCAGGCCGGTGTTGTTGTCGCCTTCCCCGGCCGAAGGCTGCAGATGCCGCCAGACGATCTTGCCCGTCTTGTAGTCGATGGCAACGATGTACTTGCCCTTGATTCCTATTCGCGACTCCTGAACCCCATTCAGACCCTGCAGGGCGCGGACGTTCGGTTCGGTGCGGTAAAACTCGGAGTAGACCTCGTCCATGGCTACGTAGAAGAGTCCGGTCTGCGGATCGTAGGTCGGCGGCTGCCAGTTGACGATTCCGTCGGAGTCAGGCGAGACCAGAGCACCGCCCGGCGACGCGTCCTTGCTCGGATTACCCATGGGGCGGCCCGTCTTATCCAGGCCGGTCGCCCAATTGAGCGTATCCGCATAGGGCACGGTGAGTAAGTGCTCGCCGGTGACACGATCGAGGACAAAGAAATAGCCGTTGCGGCTGGCATCCAGCAGAAGCTTGCGCGGCTTGCCGGCAAAGGTCCCATCGACAATGATTGGCGTCTGCGCCGCATCCCAATCGTGGGTGTCGTGCGGCGAGGGTTGATAGGCCCAGGCAAGCTTGCCCGTGTCCACATTCAACGCCACGATGCAGGAGGTATACAGGTCGTCGCCTTCGCGGGTGGCCCCGGAAAAGGCGGGTGTCGGATTGGCGGTCCCAAAATAGTAGAGGTGGAGGTCGGGATCGTAACTGCCGGGAACCCAGGTGCCTGCGCCGCCATGGCGCATGGAGTCGAGGTTCGGCCAGGTCTCCGAGCCTGGATCGCCCATTTTTTCGGGCTCGCTGTACCATTTCCATTGCAGCTCGCCGGTTTCCGGATCAAAGGATTGCAGAAATCCGGGTGCATCGAGATCGTCCGCCGTTCCCACCAGCAGGTGATTGCCAATCACAATGGGAGCGATGGTGGAGAAATACTGCTCGTTGAAATCTGAAATGACTTTGTGCCAACGTTCCTTGCCGGTTTTCGCGTCGAGCGACACCAGGTAGTCGTCAGGGGTTTCGAAGTAGAGCCAATCCTTGTACATCCCCATTCCACGATTGCCGATGTGCGTTCCGCCCTTGGTCTTCCAGAAGTAGTGCCAGAGGATGGTGCCATCGCGAGCATCGACGGCCCACGCGTTGTCGGGCACCGAGACGTAGAGGATCCCG
>CAZSUK010000691.1:0-3139 GCA_964609355.1 uncultured Acidobacteriaceae bacterium
TGCTGCACGCAGTGGCTGGCGAAGCTCGAATACATTTCCGGGTCAAGGCCCTTCACCGGTTTCAGTATGCTGACGCCGGGCTGAAAATCCGGCAACGGCCGCCGCAACTGATGTTGGAAGGCGCGCGCACTCCACAGCGCCAGCAGGTAGTATCCCAGGCCGGCGAGACACAGAATGGTAGTAACGGCAGCGACAGCGATTGGCAGCATGAGGGCGACTTTAGTTTAGCCGACCGCCCCTTCACTCATATCGCAAGGCAACGATGGGGTCGAGAGATGCTGCCTTCCACGCGGGATAAATGCCGAATAACAGCCCAATCGCACAAGACACGATAAAAGCGGTGGTGGACCAGGCCACGGACATTTCGGCCGGTAGCACCGAGCCCAGGGTTAACTTAAGTAACAGGGTGAGCAACCCCCCCACCGCAATGCCGATCACTCCGCCGACCGCGCACAGCGCGACCGCCTCCAGCGTGAACTGAAACATGATGTTCTTCCGCGTCGCGCCCAGCGCCTTGCGGACGCCTATTTCCCGGGTTCGCTCCGTCACGCTTACCAGCATGATGTTCATCACCCCCACGCCGCCGACCATAAGGCCGACGCTCGCCACGCCCACCAGGAAAATGAACAAACCGCCCGTAAGCTGGTTCCACAACACCAGTAACGCGTCCGAGCTGAAAATCGCAAAGTTATCCGGCTGGTCGGAACGAACCTTCCGCCGCCGCCGTAGCAGCTCGCGGATCTCATCTTCGACCGCGATCTTGTTCTTGACATCGTCGTACTTGACGCTGATCCAGTGATCCAGGATCTCGGGATGAATCTTGTGAAACGTGAATGTCGGGAAATGGGCCGAGTTATCCTCAGGGTTCTTGCCCCCGCCGAATACTTGCTTTTGGGGCGCGAAAACGCCCACTACTGTGAACACGTCCCCGTCGATCTGTACTTCCTTGCCTGGCGCGGGGTCGTTGCCAAAGAGTTCCTCCGCCGTGTCCGAGCCGAGAACCACTACATTGGCTCCACGCTGGGCCTCCTGACTGGTAAAGTAGCGTCCCTGGGCAATAGGGAGGTCGTAGACATTCAGCTCGTCCTCCGAATGAGCTGCCAGAACCGTGTTTTGGACCTTGCGGCCACCATACTTGACCGAGAAACTGCCCTGCGATCCGGTGGGACTACGATATTCCTGCGATGCATCGACCGCGACCACGTGGGGCAACAATTTCATGGCCTCGCCATCTTCGTAGCTCAACTGCTTTCTGGCCAGCATTTCCGCGGTGGGACGTGAGCCGAAGACGGGAAAGCGAAAGACCCAGTACACGTTCGTTCCCAGAGACTGGATCAGGCCATTCACGTTGCCAGTCAGGCCGTTGATGACCGATGAAATGAGAATGACGGTCGTGACCCCGATCATGATGCCAAGCATGGTCAGGCCGGAGCGCAGCTTGTTGGTGCGCAGGGTGTCCATCGCCATCCCGATCGCTTCGTTGGCGTCCGCAAGCTTCATCCGACCCACCTCGTTTAAAGTCCGAACGCAAGCTAGAGCTCCGAGCGCAAAGCCACAATAGGATCGAGCAGCGAAGCTTTACGCGCCGGATAGACTCCGAAGAAAATACCGACTGCCGTGGCCACGAACAGCCCCAGCAGCACCGACCAAAGCTCAATGTCAGAGGGGAAGCCAATGATAAGCGTAATTGCTTTGGCAAAGACCACGCCAGCCAAAACGCCGATGATCCCTCCCACCAGGGACATGGTCGCCGATTCGATCAGAAATTGCAGCAGCACATCGCCTCGCCTTGCGCCCAGTGCCTTACGGACGCCGATCTCGCGCGTGCGCTCGGTCACACTCACCAGCATGATGTTCATGATGACGATGCCGCCCACCACCAGCGAGATGGCGGCGAGGGAAACGAAGACCGCCGAAAAGCTGGAGCTGATGCTCTGCCAAATGCCGACAAAGGTGCTGTTGGTATCGGTCGAAAAGCTGTCTTCTGCTCCGGGAAGATCGTGCCGGTGGGAGCGAAGAATCGTGCGTACTTCTCCCACCGCCAATTCCAGCGGATCGCCTACTCCGTGGGCGCGGGCGTAGATGGTGAGGCTGCGATTCGATCCGTAGGTGTTGAGGAACGTTGTCAGCGGAACAGCGACCCAATCATCCTGGCTTTGTCCCAGGGTCTTGCCCTTACGCTCGCCGACGCCGATGACCGAGTATTGAGTCCCATCCACCCGGATCTCTTTCCCAATGGGATCAATCGACCCCATCTGGTTGTCGACAATGTCGGGGCCGATAATGGCCACCTTGCTGTTGTGCTCCTCATCGACGGGGACAAAACCGCGGCCGTGCTCGATGTTGATGTTGTAGATGGGAGGCATGGTCCAGGTCCAGCCACGAATACTGGTGTCGGTGCTGGAGTGGCTTTCGTAGACCACTTTGCCGGTAGTGCTGGCCATTGCCCCGGTGCTGGCGCAATCCCTGCACTTCGCAGCCACTTCGCGGTAGTCGTCCAGCTTCAGATCTTTACGCTTTTCAAATTTGTTGTATTCCGCGTCGCTGAAAACCACAGCAGGCTGCTTCGAGGCAGTGAAGACATCCGCACCGTACCCGTAAACCTTGGTGGCAACGAACTTATTCGCGCCATTGACCAGCGTAATCACCATGATGACCGCAGCCACCCCGATCATTACCCCCATCAGGGTGAGGATGGAGCGCAGCTTGTTCGCCCACAGCGACTGCAGCGCGATTTTCACTGCTTCGGTGAATTCCATACGGGCTCACAGGTTAATACGAGTGTAGCCTTCCATCCAGTTCCTTTTAAAAAGCGGAGGCCCCGCATCTCGTTAAGAGCTGCGGGGCCGCGTTTGCAAGTGAACCTGTAAGCCGAATTCTGTCGAGGACGATCATTCCTCTAGGCGGCGCATTACTGCGCCGCTCAAGCGACCTACCCGGAGGTTTCCCGCCGTCCCGGCGAACCGGGATCGGAACCCAAGTGAGCGCGCCGGACCAGCACGCATCCGCGGCCTGGGTCTGGCCGTCGGATTCCCTCCCTATTTGGTCTTGCTCCGTGTGGGGTTTACCCTGCCACCGCCTTTACAGGCGGCGCGGTGCGCTCTTACCGCACCTTTTCACCCTTACCCCGGGCGATGAA
>CAZSUK010000692.1:0-3363 GCA_964609355.1 uncultured Acidobacteriaceae bacterium
GCCCCTGCTGGTTCAGTACCTGAGCCAGAATCCGGGCGACGCGCGCGCCCTCTTTGATCTTGGCTATGTGGAGGATGCGGCCAACCACCAGGATGCCGCGGCCGCCGACTACCGCAAGGCGATCGCCGCCGACCCGAAGCAGTTCGAAGCCAGCATGGCTCTTGGGCTCCTGCTGGCCCATCAGGGTAAGTACGAAGAGGCCCGCGTGCAAGTCCAGCAGGCGACTTTGCTCACCCCGGAGCCGCCCAACCCCGAAGCCCAGGCCGAAGCCTTCCGAACCCTGGCTAAGCTGGACCGCACCGCCGATCCGACCGCCGCCCGGGATGCGCTGGTGGCCGCGCTCAAGCTTAGCCAGGAGACCCCCGGCGATCTGCTCCTGACCGCCCAGATCGCCGAAGCCAACGATGATCCGGAGCTGGCGCAAACCGCCTACCAGCGCCTGCTCTCCGGCCACCCCGCGCCTTCGCCCAGCGTGGCAGCAGCCGCAACCGGCGGGCTGGCCCAACTGCTGATCAAGCAAAAGAAGTATGCCGACGCTGAGCCGCTGCTCAAAAGCGCGGTCGAGCGCGATCCGCACGATCCGGCCTTGAACGCCCAATTGGCCACCGCGCTGCTCGCCCAGGGCAAGAACGACGAGGCTCTTCCGGTGCTCGAAACCTTGCGCCAGTTGGAGCCGGGCAACCCCGAAGTCGACCAGATGCTTGCCGACGCCTATTCTGAGGGGGGCCACCCCGAAAAAGCCGAGCCTATTTATGCCCGGTTGGCGCTTGCCAAACCTGGCAATGAAGAAATTCTCGTTGGCCAGGGCCAAAACCTGGCGCGGGAGCATCTTTATAACCAAGCTCAGCAAGTTTTCCAGCGGGCAGTCAAGCTAAAGCCAGACGACGGGGATGCCTGGAGCGGCTTGGCGTTCGCTGCCTCGGAGAATAAGCAATACCAGGTTGCCTTGGATGCCCTTTCCATGAGATCAAAATATTTACCGGAGACCCCAGTTACCTACTTCCTTTGGGCAACCACGTGCGATAACCTGCATCAGTCGAAAAGAGCGGAGGAATATTACCGCAAGTTCCTCACTGCTTCCGACGGCAAATTTCCCGATCAGGAATGGCAAGCCAGGCATCGACTCGTTGTTCTTGGTGGTAGTCATTAACGCAAGACGTACCGTAAGCCCTCCGAGAGGTGCCCTATGCGGTTCGCGGCCTCGTTCATCGTTTTACCTGCGCTAGCCCTCAGCCTCTCTTGTGCCCCTGCGTTTGCTATCGATGAAAGAATCGATCCGCAAGCGATGGCGGCTCTCATCGTCAAGGCTGAGCAGGCGCAGCCGAAAGAACAATGCTTTCTCTATGCCGAACTGGTGCACCAGATGACCGAGCTTGCGGGGCAGCAATACAGCTCCGGTGATGGAGACCATGCCTCGGAGACTCTGCGGCTGGTGCAGAAGTACGCGGAGAAAATTCACATGGGTGTCGCCGCGGACGGCAAGAAGTTGAAGAACGCTGAGGAACTGATGCGTCACACTTCGTTCCGCCTGAACGGCATCCTCAATGCCGCTTCGTATGAAGATCGCCAGGCATTGCAAGCGACCTTGAAACAGCTCGAGCAAGTGCAGACTGAGCTGATGATGCAGGTCTTCAAGAAATAAAGACTTTGAAGAAAACCGTGGCCATCACAGGGGCTTTGATATTGCTGGCCGTTGCGTCGGCATTTGCCCAGTCGAGGAAAGATCCCTTAACCGATCAGCAGATCGAAGATGTCCGCGAGGCCGGAGACCAGCCCCTGCAAAGGATCAAGCTGTTCGTAGGATACGTCGACGACAGGGCCAAAGGGATCCATACTGTCAACGCCGACCCCATTGCCCAGAACAAAAACGTGCGCCTGCACAACTTGATGGAAGAGTTCACCCGGCTTTCCGACGAGCTGCAGGACAACATGGATAACTTCGACCAGCAGCACGCAGACCTGCGCAAAGTCCTGAAGGAGGTTGTCGACAAGACCGGAGAATGGGGCACCATCCTCAACGAGCCCAAACCGAGTCCTCAATACGACTTCTCGCGCAAGACGGCCATTGATGCCAATCAGAGCGCCCACGAGACGGCCGTGCAGATGCTGGCAGACGAGACAAAGTATTTCATCGAACAGAAGAAGAAAGAAAAAGAGCAGGAGAAAGAGGAACAAAAAAGGTGACGGCTTTCTCCGCCAAGTCCTGCTAGGCTGAAAGGCGGTGAACCCCGAATTGCAGTCTTTGTTTGTGGAAGAGTACCGTGCCCTGCGGCCGCGCGCGCCCATCCCTTTCCTGGAAGTTCGTTTTCGCCGCTTCACCAGTCTGAACACCACCATCCGCTTGCGCGAAGGCCGAGTGCACGTGCACTTGTCAGATCTCTTGGAAGGCGCTCCAGAAAGCGTTTTGAGAGCGATTGCTCACATCCTGCTGGCCAAGCTTTACCGCAAGCCTCTGAACGCGATGCAGACCAATCGGTATCGCAAGTTTGCTTCCAGCGAAGCCGTGATCCGGCAGACGGAGTTGATTCGCCAGTCTCGTGGCCACAAGAAGATGCTCGGCCCCCAGGGGCAGCACTACGACCTGGACGAGATTTTCGAGAGCCTGAACAGCCGCTTTTTCCACGGTCTGATGGGCAGGCCCCTACTCACCTGGAGTGGGCATGTAGCCAAGCGCAGCCTGGGCCACTACGACCCCGCCCACAACACGATTGTGGTCAGCCGTGTCTTCGACCGAAAAAACACCCCACGCTACGCCGTGGAGTATCTCCTTTACCACGAGATGCTGCATTTGAAGCACCCGGTAAAAGTGCGCGGAGGCCGCCGCTGTGTTCATCCTCGCGAATTTCAGGACGAAGAGCGCCTCTTCCCCGACTGGCACAAAGCCAAGGAATACCTAAAAACAATCTAGGTATTTCCAAGACAGAGCATCCACACAGAGGTCTCTCCACTGCGCTACGCTCCGGTCGAAAAACATTCCCAAGGAAGCACCGCCCTCCCCTTTGTCATCTCGACCGAAGCGAAGCGCAGTGGAGAGATCTCTGTGTGGATGCTCTTACCTGGAAATGTTCACGATTAACTGTGATGGTTACGAATAGGCTCGCTGACCGGAGCCGCATCGTTACCACTGAACAGCGCATCGAATACCAGCAAAATCCCTCCAACCACAATAGCCGAATCGGCGACATTAAAGTCTGGCCAGTGGTAATGAATGATGTGCACTTCAAGAAAATCGATGACGTAACCGAAGCGCAACCTATCCCACGCATTCCCCAGCGCACCACCAAGAATCAGCGCCAACGCAACCGTGGTCGCGGTCATCCTGCGGCCAAGCTTCACCAACGCCACCAGTACCGCAACGGCTGC
>CAZSUK010000693.1:0-5132 GCA_964609355.1 uncultured Acidobacteriaceae bacterium
AGCTCGCGGTCGATGGCGAAACTGCCCTGGAGATGATTGCGGCCGAGCCAATCGATGCGATCATCCTCGACGTGATGCTCCCGGGGCGGGACGGCTTTTCCGTCGCCGCGGAACTACGCGCGCAACAAAATTTCGTTCCCATCCTCATGCTCACCGCTCGTGGCCGGCCCGAGGATGTACTAAACGGGTTCGGCGCCGGGGCCGACGATTATCTGCCCAAGCCGTTTGATCTTGCCATCCTGCTGGCTCGTCTCAATGGTCTTCTGCGGCGTATGGCGTGGCATCGGCCCGAGGTTGCTGCCCCGCCGGCTCAGCCCGGGCGGAACGCGGTTTCCCCGTCTACCTTCACCTTTGCTGGACGCACCATCGACTTCGCTGCGCTTGAGCTCAAGACTCCGGAGAAGACTATTAAGCTCACCCTCATGGAATCGGACCTATTGCGTTACCTGGTTCTCAACCAAGGCCGCATCATCTCGCGCAAGGAGTTATTGGAACAGGTGTGGCGAGTGCGTGAGGATACAGACACCCGGGCGATCGATAACTTCATGGTGCGTTTGCGCCGGTATATTGAAGACAATCCCGCCGAGCCGGTGTTTCTCGAGACAGTGCGTGGCGTCGGTTATCGTTTTCTTCCTGGCGTGTCTACGTCCTAACACTTTCGCGCCATTGCGAGTTATCAAGGCGGAAGGCAGACTCACGATCAGCAGCATGCTCTCCCTCCTTTGGGTGCGCCGGTAAAGTCGATACATCTTTCCACGTCGAAAGATATCGCCCGGATGTTACGCGCGGCGGCTTCTGCCAAGCGCACCCCTTCTATCCCAAAACAAAATTGAATGCTACAAGGGCACGCGTGTTCGCGTAATCCGCTTTGGATGCCAGCCCCGGACTTCAGTCCGGGGGAGCGGGTTTTCAAACCCGCGGCAATGCTCCGTATATAAACTTGGGGGCACTAGCCCTGGTGTCTGCTTCTCAATCCGCTTGGGACTTTTCCCGCAGCCTGTTTAGCCCCGGGAACAAATTTTCCGCGTGTTCTTGGAAAAGAGTCTCTGGAGGAAGGGCACGGCTTCAGCCGTGCCGTAAACACAGCATACAAATGAGGGCTTCAGCCCCTGAGGGCATCTTTTTATCAGCGCACAAGAGAATCTAGAGGATGGAAAAAGCGTACCTCAGCGGCTAGAGCCGGGTATGGCAGTGTCATTCACGGCACGGCTGAAGCCGTGCCCTTCCTTTAGACTTTGCGCAACCCGCCAGACTACTCGTCTACAAACGCTCAACCACATCTGCTTCGATAACGTTGTAACGTTCGAGGCGCACCGTATCTTTGATGATCCCTGAAACCGGAACCTGGTTGACTCTTGTCAACACGAACTTATGCTGCGGAAGCTGCACCGGATGGGCTCGATCCGTGGCATTCATCATTCGCACCCGATATCGAAGCCCTGGCTGGGAACACACGTCGTCAATATCCGAATAAGACTGGCCATTGATGATCCAATGAACGCCGCGATCCCCTGACCCCGGCCTTTTCTCCAGCAGCATTTCGATCGTTTCATCGGGCAACGGAACAGCGCGGTTGATTCCACTGAATCGCGCATACGACCAATCGAGAACCGCAGGAGGATGCCATGCGGCAGGACCATCCTGATCGGCATAAGCAACGCGAACTCTGCGCCCGCCGGCCCGCTCAGCGTCGTCCACAGACCCGAGGATCCAATTTCCAGGCCTGCTCATCTCCACCATCGCGTCGATACGTTCGCCCGCGGCAAGCGAAAGCACATCGACTGCGGCGCGCGTCGGCACTGGATATCCGTCGAGCGCAATCACGGTAAATCGGTGATCCGGCAGATGGAGATGGATCTCTTCCGAACCACCGGCATGAACTAAGTGGAACCGAACCCGCTCGCCGGCTCGTACGTGGATCGTTTCTCCAGCGCCGAGCGATTTGCCACCAATCCTGATAAAGACTTCCCGATCCTGAATCAGGGAGGCGAAGGAAGGAGCAAGCACGGCCCCAGCAGCAACGGTCCCGGCCAATTGAAGGAAGCGTCGGCGTTTCATAGTCTCCACCGCCTCAACTTTGTAAAGAAACGTTCTATAGTACAGTGGTCGAAGTGTACCACCACATCCCCTGGGAGAAACCAAGTGGGACTTCCGCCGCAAAAACCACAGGACCGCGCGCTGGGCATGGACGCCGAAATGACCCGCGCAGATTTCCTCGATGGGCGTCCCCGCCCTCTGGACAGCGCGCCCATGATGGCGCAAGAGGATTGGGACGGGTACGGAGGTGTGGGAGATTACGCCACATCGAACGGCAATACTCATGCAGTCATGACCGCAGGTCACGGCATCCGCGACGCCCTCTATACCGGGCAGCTCAAAACAGCGCAAGCGACCGGAGAGATCTTCGATTGCGTAGTGGTGGGTGGAGGCATTAGCGGATTAGCAGCCGCTCATCTCTTTTCGGAAAAGACTCGGAGGGGAAAGCACTGCCTGGTGCTGGAAGACCACGCGATCTTTGGTGGCGAAGCGCGTCGCAATGAATTCATGGTGGATGGGCATCGGCTGATCGCTGGCCAGGGTTCGGCCACGTACTTTCCTTCCCTCCCCGAATCTCTTACGCAAAGGTTTTACGAGTCGATCGGCTTTGACGGGAAACCGCTGGACTACCAGAAATGGGGCGGTGGCCAGCCTGAACTGGATGTCAACACACTTCCCTACGCCAGGGGCAGTAAGAGTTCCGGCATGTTTTTCGGCGCACAACATGGCCATCCCGAGGGGTTTTGGCTATTCGATGCATGGGGAAAAAGGCTAGCTGGCGCGCCTCTACCCGAGGCAACGAAACAGCAACTGCTGAAAGAGCGCGATGGCAATAAAACATTTGTTCCCCCCAAGGTGGACGGCGATGAAATTTCGCGGGCTCTCGACCGCATCAGCTTTGAAGAGCACCTGATCCAGCGGGACGGCCTGACGCGTGAATTTATCCGTACCTATATGCCGGCTGCTGCAGACTGGGCGGGTTCTTCCGCGGATGAGAACTCCGCCTATGCGAACTACGCCCCCGAGGTACTTTTCCCCTGGAAGAACGAAGTCGGCGAGCAGATATTCCCCGGGGGTAACACCGGCATCGCACGCTTTATTGTAAAAGCCATGATCCCGGAGGCGATGCCCGGCCCGAATACCCTGGCGGCCATGTGTAACGGGCCCGTGGATTTTACCAAGCTTGATCGTGAAGGCCAACCGGTGCGCATACGGCTCGGCGCAACCGTGGCGGACGTGCACCACGAGGGTGACGGCGTCCGGGTTAGTTACGCGGTAGCAGGCCGGCTTTACACCGTACACGCGCGCTCGGTGGTCATGGCTGCGGGCTGGACAACGGCAAGAACCATTTCCGACCTGCCGGAAAACTATCGTGCTGCCTACCAGCAGTTCTATCGCATGCCTTGCGCCGTCATTAATGTCGCGATCCGCAACTGGCGTTTTATGGCCAAGATGGGCATTACGGAATGCCAGTGTTTCGAGGGACTCTACAAGTGGCTGGCGGTTCGCAAAGTGGCGACATTCGCCGACGTTCCGCCCACCGTCAGTCCTGACGATCCAACAGTCTTGCGTTTAAAAATCACCTTTACGGAACCGGGCGTGCCGTTGCCGCAGCAGTGCACGCGGGGAAGAATGCGCCTGCTCAGCACGCCCTACTCGGAATATGAGCGGTTGATTCGCGAGCAAATGACATTGATGTTCGCGCGCAGCGGCTTCGATGCCCGGCGGGATATTGCCGGCATCATCGTAAACCGGTGGGGCCATGCTTATCTCTGTGGCCAGCCAGGTTTTTTCTTCGGGACTGAGGGCAAGATCGCTCCCCGCGAGGTGATGCGCCGCGCACCCTTTGGCAAAATCGCGTTTGCCAATTCCGACCTTTCCGGAATTATGGATCATCGGGCCTCGATTGCGGAGTCCGATCGAGCCGTGACCCAACTGCTGGCCTGATCCGTGCAACTGTTCCTCAATGAAAACCGATCGGGTGGCCCATCCTTCGCGCTCTTTGCGAAGGGAGGGAAAATCAGATTATGCGGGGAAGGGCTTCGGGTGCAGAGCAGTGGTATCCCACCCTTCGCAAGGAGCGCGAAGGATGGGCCACCCGATCATTGGTTGCGCTGCAACATTCGGCGTTTCGTCGGCGGCTGGCTCATCTCCATCGCCCAAACGCCCGCCGGACGCATATACATCCCAGCCCGGAAGTTCCCGGTAATATCCCACGCTTCCGGCGTTCGGAACCAATACCCCTTGGTCTCGTAAATCACGTGGTAAAGACCCCAGGCCGACTTAAACGCTTCGTCCTTCATCCCTTCACTTATCAGCAGCGCAGCAAAGCCTAAAGTAGTCCCCGCCCAAACTTCTTTCGCCTGAACGTTGTCTATAGCCGAACCATCCGCAGCCATGCCGTTGGCTGCGCCCATCTGCCCTCCGGCAAACTTCATGACATTGACCTCAAATATTTTCTTCGCCGCAGACACCTGCATGTCGTGAGGTACCAAATCCCCTAAACCGAGCATGTTGGCGTACCACTGTCCGGCAAGCTGGTCAGCCTGGATTGCATTCTGGTTTTCGCTCTCAGTGTCATAGCGGAAGTACTCGCCATTCCAGAGCTTGCTGATGTAAGTCTGCTGTGCTTTATGAAACAGCTGATGATACGTGTCTTCTGTAGCTTTGTCCCCGAGCGTGCGCGCCGTTTCCTCGCCCGCGCGCAGGGCCGCGAGCCACAAGCCGCCGGAATAAGCGCTGACTCCCCGCACCACCCATGAGTCGTAGGTCTGATCCGGATAGCCGCTATTCTCAGGCACGCCACCACCATGGTCAAATTGCCGCAGATAGGCGATCGCCTCTTTAACCGCAGGCCACGTCTCGCGCAGAAATGCAGTGTCTTTCCGCCCCGTGAGCACGTAATCGCGATAGACCATCAGTACAAACTTTGAGTTGAGGTCTTTCCAGTCGTTGGTATCCTGCCAGCCCGGCTGATTGACGGCGATGAATGGATCCCCTTCCGGCACGCCCAGGTCATGCGGCACGGCTCCCTTCTTCTTCCGCTTATGCAAAACCGGCTCGCCGGTTTGCTGCGTTTTCCAGACCCAAAGCCC
>CAZSUK010000694.1:0-4898 GCA_964609355.1 uncultured Acidobacteriaceae bacterium
AAACATTTCCAAGGAAGAGCATCCACACAGAGATCTCTCCACTTCGCTCCCCCGGATTTCCTGTGAAATCCGGGGGAGTACAGTGGAGAGATCTGCGGTTTAGCGGTCCCTGCTGGAATGTATCGAATTTTCGCCGCTTTACTTGGCCATCACCACCGGAACCCGCGGCGCAACCGTGCGCCCATCGTGATAAATGGTCACGATGGATCTCGTGTGGGTGATGTCATCCAGTGGATTTGCGGCCAACACGATCAAGTCTGCCCGCTTGCCGGGTCGCAGCGTTCCCCGAGTGGCCTCGATGCCCAGAAGCGCGGCGTTGCGCCCGGTGGCACACACGATGGCCTGCATCGGGGTAAGCCCCGCCTGCACCATGTCTTCCAATTCCCGGTGCTCCGAGAATCCGGGGATACGGGTAGGCATGGCGCCCGAATCTGTTCCAAACCCGACCTGCACCCCTGCGTCGAAGACAGCCTTCAAATTTTGCTGGTCCATGGCGAAGTCGGCTTTGTGCTGCGCGGTCTTCGGGTCCTGATTCACTTTCTGGCTATAGGTATCGCTGGTCAACGTCGAAAGCAGAGGCGCCGGGAGAGCGTCCTTGAAGAAATCAATCTGCATGAAACCCGGGTGCTCGGCATAGATATAAAAAGATTCGTCGACCGTCAACGTGGGGATATACCAGACGCCACGGCGCTTCATCGCAGAAATCAATTCTTGATCGACAGGTTTGTCGCGAACGCTGTGGGCCAGCACGTCCACGCCATCGTTCACCAAAGATTTGGCATCCGCCAGATAGTAGACATGGGCGGCCACCCGCACATGGTGTTTGTGCGCTTCGGCAATCACGGCCCGGTAAATCTCGGGCGGCATGGTGGGCTTGGTTCCTCCCAGGCTATCCACCCAGATCTTGATGATGTCCGCGTGCCGCTTGGCCATCGCATCCACCGCGGCGCGCGCTTCTTCTACGTTGGCCGGCCGGTAGAGCTGATCCGACGCAGCCGGGAGCGGCGGCGCGCCGTCCGCGGCTCCGATTCCGCGGTCTGCCGTCAACACCGTAGCGCCGTCCAGTTTGCCCTGCCGCTGCTGTGTCCGAATGGAATAGAGAAGGTCGCGGTTGAGCCCTAGCGACAGCATCGTCGTGACCCCGTAGCTCTCGTACTGCCGCAATTCCGTAAGCACGTTTTCGGCGGTGTAGGCAGTGGCGGAGTTCTGACCATCGGCGATCAACGCCAGATGGCCGTGGGCATTGATCAGCCCCGGCATCACCGTGTCTCCGTGGAGGTCGACCACCTTGGCAGCGGCCGGCAGCGTGCTGTTTGCCGGTTCCACCGCCAGAATACGATTGCCCTCGATCAGCACGGTCGCGTCTTCCAGGGGAGTACGGCCGGTACCATCAATCACCCGAACATGCGTGAGCGCGGTCATCTGGGCGTTCGCGAAGGAGGTAGCGAAAAGTAAGACCGCTAATGATGCGCGCAGAATCATGAGTTCGCTAAGCTCCTCATTGGATGAGATACTCTCCGCGAGGTGCATGGGTTATGTGGCTCGCGCTCGCGATTATTCTCATCCTGCTGTGGGTCGGCGGCTTTCTGCTCTTTCATCTTGCCGCGTTTGCCCTGCACATCCTGCTCATCGTCGCTGCGGTGGCCTTGGTCATCCACCTCTTGAGTGGCCGCCGGGTGGTTTAGCACTACTCGCTGTAGTGCAGCAGGCTGAACACGTCATACTCCTTGAACCGATCGCGTCCGTTAAGAAAGTCGAGTTCGATGGCGAAAGCCAAACCGACAATGTTGGCGCCCAGCCGGCGAACCAGCTTCACGGTTGCTTCCATCGTGCCCCCGGTTGCCAGCAGGTCATCGACGATGAGCACATTCTGCCCCGGCTCGATGGCGTCGAGGTGGATTTCGAGCGCGTCGGTTCCATATTCCAGGTCGTAGGTCACGCGCGCCGTTTCCGCGGGCAGCTTGCCTGGCTTGCGCACCGGCACGAAGCCGGCGTTCAAGCGGTAGGCGAGGGCGGGACCGAAAATAAATCCTCGCGCCTCAATGCCCAGCACCAGGTCAACATCCGACAACCCGATGTAGTGTGCCGCCAGCGCATCCACCAGCGTTGCATAGCCCTTCCTGTCCTTGAGCAGGGTAGTGATGTCGTAGAACAGAATGCCGGGCTTGGGAAAGTTCGGAATGGTGCGGATCAGTGACTTCAGGGGTTCACAATTAATAGGCGGATGGGGCATTCGTCGCTACCAGGCTCCTTCGATTTGGAACGATTCCAGGCCGTCTGCCATAGCGTCGTCCATATTGCTCTCGTGCACGGCATCCACCCGGCTACCGCGTGATCCCCGTTCCAAAACCGAGCGAAGTTCCGCAAGTTTTTCCTCGCTGCCGGCAACCATGATCTCGACCTCTCCAGTGTCTGTATTGCGGACCCAACCCTTCAGCCCGCGGACGCCGGCTTCGCGATGGACCAGCCAACGGAAGCCAACCCCCTGAACGCGGCCCTTCACTACGTAATGTCGCACC
The DNA here is from genome assembly GCA_964609355.1 of uncultured Acidobacteriaceae bacterium. Taxonomy (GTDB): domain Bacteria; phylum Acidobacteriota; class Terriglobia; order Terriglobales; family Acidobacteriaceae; genus PALSA-350. Next base: position 2,520 of record CAZSUK010000694.1, read on the forward strand.
ATATGCATTGTGTCCTTGCTTCCCTATGCCCGAGACAGGTAAGCGCCTTCGGCCGTATCCACACGAATCTTTTCTCCCTCGTTGATGAACGGGGGCACCTGAACCACCAGTCCGGTCTCCATTTTGGCCGGCTTGGTGACGGACGATGCGGTGGCCGATTTCAGGCCAGGTTCGGTTTCTACTACCGTCATCTCCACCGTTTGCGGCAACTCGATACCTACCGCCACGCCGTCGAAGAACGAGACCTTGATTTGCAGATTGGGAATGAGGTATTCAACCGCATCGCCCAGAGTACCTTTCTTCAGATTCGTCTGCTCGTAATTTTCGGTATTCATGAAGTAGAAGTCGTCGCCGTCGGAGTAAAGAAAGTCCATCGACACCTCGTCGACAATGACCCGGTCAATCGGATCGGGGGAGCGGAAACGATGCTCGAACATGGCACCGGTGCGCAGGTTGCGGAGCTTGGCCTGGATAAATGCGCGCAGATTTCCAGGGGTCCGGTGCTCGACGCTGAAGACCGTGTGCAGCTCGTTATTGTGCTTGATGACCATGCCCGGACGCATCTGTGTGGCAGGAATCGCCATATAAAAAGAACTCCTTCATTTCTCACTGGATTGGGTAAAGCAGAAACCCTCAACAGTCGATTGTAGCCCTTTCCCTACTTGCCGAAGATTTTGGAAAAGAAGTGGCCAATGCGGTGGAAGAGACCACCCTGATTGGGTACTGAGTTGGGCGGCGGATTGGGCGCGGCGGGGGCCGGGGTTGCCACTTCCGGGGCGGGGGCTGCGGATGCAACCTCCGGCGCGGGCTCTGATGGCGGAGCCGGCATGGAGGCCGGAGCCGGAGCCGGCGGAGCGGCAGCAGGAACAGCCGGCTTGTTGGCATCGTAGGTGAGCGGAACGGTCACCTCGACATGCGGTTCCCCAGGAGGAACGACGGGCACAGGACGGGCAGCGGGAGGCGCTGCCAAGCCTTCGCTTTGCGCAACCGGGAAAGCCGTATCCGCCGGGGTGGAGGAAGGGCCGCCGGGGGCGGCCGCCACCTGAACGGGCGGCGTTTTGGGACAGCCGCATGGCTCGGGCTCGTGATCTACGACCTCGCGCAGGCTGCCGTGCTGGAAGTTGACACGCTGGTCGGGCAAGACCCGGTAAGCTCCCCCCTCGAGCTCACTGCTCACCGTGACATACGGCGCATTTGCACCGTGATTATCTACGCAGGTGTCACCCTGCGTATTGACGCGGATGCTGAGGTCTGCCTGTCCCGGACCCGAAATAAGAATGCGCAGATCGGGGGTAAGCAGCACATCGGAGTATTTGCCCACGGAGTAGTTCGCCTCAATGGCTCCGCGATTAAGCGCAATCATCAATGCAGTGTTCGCGGGGTCGTCGATGGAGCGGTCCTTGGAGAGGTGAACGCTGCTGGTTGAGCACAGTCGTAGTTCGCCACCACGTTCGAGGGTGATTTTCACCGCCTCCTTTCCGGCGGTAATTTCGCTGCCGTTACCCAGGGTTGTCTCTCCGTGGGAAATGTCCACGGCGCCAGAGACCTGGACCTCGGTAGCAGAGGTGCGTCCGATGGGCTGCTGGGCGGCCAGCAAGGGCGCTGCCAACACCCACGAGCCGATGAATAGAAATCGCATCACAGATGGAGAAAATTACGGATGAGGCTTTTGCCGTCCGCGGTGAGGACACTTTCGGGATGGAACTGGACCCCCTCGATCGGAAAGCGGCGGTGCCGTAGGCCCATGATGGTTCCATCTTTTTCGACTCGAGCGCTCACTTCAAGCTCATCCGGCAAACCTTCTTCGGACACGATGAGTGAGTGGTAGCGGGTGCAGGTCATGGGGCTGGCGAGGCCGGCGAAGAGATTGCGTCCATCGTGTTCGACGGGACTAGTCTTGCCATGCATCAACTTCGGAGCGCGCACTACGTTGCCGCCAAATGCCGCGCCGATGGCCTGATGACCGAGGCAAACACCCAGTATGGGGATCTTGCCAGCAAAGTGGCGTATAAGAGGGATGCTGACCCCGGCTTCCTGGGGAGTGCACGGTCCAGGAGAAAGCACGATTCGCGCTGGGTTCAGGTCGTCGATCTGCTCGACGGTTAGTTCATCGTTCCGGCGAATGACCATTTCCGCCCCTAGCTCACCCATGTATTGCACCAGGTTGTAGGTAAACGAGTCGTAGTTGTCGAGAACGAAGACCATGTCTTCAGTGTAGTCCTGCAGCAGGCGCCCTCAACTCGGCGCCGCTATATCGAAAACGCATTTCCAAGAGAGAGCATCCACACAGAGATCTCTCCACTGCGCTGCGCTCCGGTCGAGATGACAAAGGGGAGGACGGCGCTTCCGGGAAGAGTAGTTGCCGAATGGGAACTGTTT
>CAZSUK010000695.1:0-5137 GCA_964609355.1 uncultured Acidobacteriaceae bacterium
CCCCCCATACGAGGTGGCATCATGCCCAGGTTTCGCAGCCCCGCAGTGTCCGAGAGCGTGCGTGCGGTGGGACCGATCCGGCTGATTCCGCCTCCCGCCCCGTTTGTTCGCCGCCGGCTTTCCCGCGAGAGTGCACAGGGGTTAGAAATTTTGGGCCACGCGATTGAATATCTGGCGGATGAGTATGCCGTCGATCCCACACTGAAGGGACCCCTGGGAAATGCAGATCCACGCGTCGCAGCCATTCAGACGCTTAAAGCGCTGAACCGTGCCATTTATTTTTCCGGCGCCGAGGTACAGCCGGTCTGGCAACGCATCCGGCATTGGTTCTTGCGACCGACTATGGGCAATATTGGGTCAGGGAATGGCCGGTGATCGACGAATGCCCTCGGCGGGTCCCGCCACTAAATCGAAACATTCCCAAGAAAGAGCGCTGTTTCTTGGGAATGTTTTCAACCCCTTCCGTGTTTTCACACTCTGTTAGTCTGCGTTTATGCACTTCGTCCTCAACGGCCAGTCGCGTGAATTTCCGCAGCTGGCGCCCGGGTCCAATCTCCAGGATCTGATCACCGACCTCAACCTGAAAGGCGACCGGGTAGCAGTCGAGCATAACGGTACGATCGTTCCCCGCGTTGAATGGGCCCACACGAGTCTCAACGAAGGGGACCGTTTGGAGGTTGTGCACTTTGTGGGCGGCGGCTATTGCTGACATGTCGCTGGTGTATTGCTCTCTGGTGTCTGCTTGCCATCTGTTGCTGCGGCGCCACTGCACAGGTCCCCAGCCAGGGCGCACCCACGTTTGTTGTTTCTGATTTGCCGTTGGGACGCCCGCTGCGCATCGTGGTCTATGGGGACATGCGCTTTACTGACCCCAGCAATACTTCCGATACCAGTCCAGGGGTGCGCAAATGGCTGGCGCAAAAGGTGGGTGAGGAAAAGCCCGACATCCTGCTGCTCACTGGGGATATGCCTTTTCACGGCAGCAATCTGGAGGATTGGAAGGTCTATGGCCAGGAAACCGCGCTCTGGACTCAGGAGAAGCTGCGCATTTATCCCACCATCGGCAACCACGAGGGATTGCCGGACCCGGTCAAAGGGATAACAAATTATTACGCGGCGTACCCCCAGCTTGAGCGGCATAACTACTATTCCGTACAACTGGGGAACATCTACCTCATCACGCTCGATAGCAGTACATTTCTCAGCCGCGGTTGGGAACAGCGACAGTGGCTTGATTCGCAGCTAGCCAATCTGCCCTCGTCGGCGGATTTTGTTTTTTTGCTGTTCCATGTGCCGCTGGTTTCCGACCTGCAAACGGCTTTTATGCTCGGTATCCCCGATCCGACCACGCTCGAATTGCGTCACGATCTGGAAGGATGGGCATCCAGGTCTCACGCCAAGTTTGTTATCTTCAATGGCCATATTCATAATTACGAGCGTTTTGAAATGAATGGCATCACGCATGTGATTACCGGGGGCGGCGGGGCTCGACCTTATCCAATTTTTATTCGCGGGGATGAGGACCTGTATCGGGCTCGCACTTATCCTAATTTTAATTACCTCGTAATTACGCTTGACGGCAAGCATGCAGACGCGAAAATGTACCGCGTTGCCGATCCGGACGCCGCGCAGAAGAGTGTTGAGCTGAAGGATAGCTTCACGCTGGACGCCAAGTAGCGCCAAAGGCTGGGGTGGGCTTCACCCCGCTGCAGCGTTCAGACTTTGAGTGGGTGTTTCGGCTGGGACCTGCTTGTGAGGAGAAACGCAGGTCTCAAAATCGAGACCTGGGCCACCCACCCTCTAGCCTGTCGCGGGGTTCAGACTACTGACGGGTTTAATGCTGGAAATTGCCTCTGGTGCCAATAAGGGTACGGGGCACGGGTCTTGCTTGCCTTGTCCAGCCTGGCTACTTGCTCATGAGTCAGTTTCCAGCTTGCCGCGGCCAGGTTCTGGCGTAGTTGGCTCTCATTGCGCGCACCGATAACCACCGTGTCCACTGTCGGCCGTTGCAACAGCCAGTTGAGCGCTACCTGGGGAAGCGGTTTGCCAGTCTCTGCAGCCACCTCGTCCAGTACATCAATCACCTTGTATAGATATTCATCGTCCATCTTTGGACCCTGCTCCGCGGTTTTGTGCAGGCGGCTCTCGGCCGGCAAAGGATGACCACGGCGGATCTTGCCCGTGAGCCGCCCCCAGCCAAGTGGACTCCATACAATGGCGCCTACCCCCTGATCGATCCCCAGCGGCATTAACTCGTCCTCGTAGTCACGGCCAATCACTGAGTAATACACCTGGTGGGCGACGTAACGCGGCCAGCCATACCTATCCGACACGGCCAGCGATTTCATCAGATGCCATCCGGAAAAATTGGAACAGGCGATGTAACGTACTTTACCGTCGCGCACCAGCGTGTTGAGGGTCTCCAGCGTCTCTTCAACAGGCGTGTGCACGTCCTGGCCATGCAAGTGGTAAATGTCGATGTAGTCGGTGCCTAACCGCCGCAGACTTGCCTCGCAGGCGCGCACCAGATGAAGCCGCCCTGAGCCGAGATCGTTCGGACCTTCTCCCATGGGGAAAGTGGCCTTGGTGGAGATCATCACCTTGTCGCGACGGCCAGCAATTGCCTGACCGAGTATTTCCTCCGACATGCCTTGCGAGTACACATCTGCGGTGTCGAAGAGATTTACTCCCGCTTCCAAACAGATGTCCACCAGGCGAGTGGCTTCGGCAACATCCGTCGATCCCCACGCTTTGAAGAACTCACCACCACCGCCAAAAGTCGCGGTGCCAAAGCAAAGCACCGGGACCTTCAATCCCGAACGTCCAAGCCTTCTGAATTCCATAATGTAAGAATAAACGATGCAATTTTTCCCGCGAAGATTAGCTGGATTTGCGTTGTGGTCCTTGTGCTTCCAGTTCTTTGTGGGCGAACAAATCGCGCGGCTGGGTTGGCCCGGCCCCTACAGCATGACGCGGGATTACATCAGCGACCTGGGAGCAGCGCGATCACCGCTCCATTGGGTGATGAACGGTTCTTTTCAACTGCAAGGACTGCTGATATTTTTCGGCACTGTGCTGGTGCGACGGTTCTATCCGGTGAAGCCGGTGTATTGGATCGCCCTCAGCTTGCTGGCTGTCGCCGGTGTGGGTGTTTTGCTCGTCGGCTTGGTCCCGGAAGATGAGGACATCCACTTGCACCTGATGGGGGCAGCCGCCAATTTTGCCGGCGGCAACCTGGCCATGATCCTGCTCGGACTGGCCAGCCCAAAGCGGTGGTATGGCCGTATGACCCTGCTGTTGGGATCAGCCGGACTGCTGGCAACACTCGCCTTGATGTTTCGCAGTGGATTGGGAGCAGAGGTAGGAACGGTGGAACGGCTCGCTGCTTACCCGCTTCCCCTGTGGCTTACCTGGACGGGCTTTCGGAGGAATGCCGCTCCAGCAAGTTACGATCCCACTGGGCGAGGGTAGCCCCTGCTTCATAAGAACTCTGCAGGAAGGTGAGCAGTGCTTCTTCGGGCGAGGGTTCGCGGCGTACATCATCGTAGAGATAAATGAATTCACCCAAGGCAGTGTTGTAGCCGGCCTTTGCAGGCTGGATGGTTGCTGCGTCAAGGCCCTTGGGCGCGGGAGCGGCGTAGCAGTAGAAAGCGGCTTCGCCGAAGCCCCCATTTCCCGGCCAGAACCCTGCACTGATCACCTCGCGCGAATAAGCCTCGCGCGTCACTGCGTCCGCGCCTTCGCGTGGAGGAGCGGGTCTACCGGAAAATCGCGTGACCGCGAGATCGAAGCTACCCCAGAAGAAGTGGACCGGGCTGACTTTGCCCACGAAGCGAGAAGAGAATTGCTGAAAGACTTTGTCCGCGTGCATCAACACTCGCCAGAATTGGTGCGCGGCGTGGGGGTCGTAGGACGCGTGAACGTCATCGTCTAAAAAGGGAATCGGGTGCTGAAGTTCTACCGGCACCGGGTGAATGTTCACGCTGACACCGAGTGCGGCGAGGCTGCGTTGATATTCGGAGTAGAAACTGGCCACTGACTGCGCCCGCAGTGGAGTTGACAGGCTGGCGCCCGTGCTCATCAGGAATCGCAACTCATGGCTCACGAAATCAAAGGTAATTTCGAGAAACTCTGACCCGTAGGGCATGGCCGAGGTGTTCAGCCCGCGGGCGCTCACATACAGGGGAACGTTCCACCAGTGGGCCTGCAGTGGGCTTAGAGCGAGCCGGGTCTTGCCGACAATCTGCGTCCACATGTGAAGGGTATCCGCAGTTTCTTGCCAGTCGAGCCATTTCAGTTCAGGCCAGGTGTTTATGCTCATGAGTGAAGGCTCATGAATTATTGGCAGAAGACGAGCATGCCGAAGAGGAAGATCCAAAAAACTCCCATGGTGTGCCAATACCACGCGGTGCAATCGACCACCACTTGACGCAGCTCGATGCGGCGCAAAAACATAAGCGCCGGCACTGCTCCTGCCAAAGCCGCCACGCCGATCAGCAAATGCAGGCCGTGGGTGCCAGTGATGAGGTAAAAGAAGTGGCTGCTGGGATTTGAGGCGAAGAAGACGCCTTGATCCACGAGCTGCTTCCAGGCCACCCATTGCCCGGCGAGAAACAGGCCACCCAGCAGGACGGTCGCCGTCAACCAGGGGGCGGCGCGACGGATGGTCGGACGTCCTAGCCCCAGCCATTCTTCCATCACGTCGATCTCCCGGAAGAAATGCCTGCGGCCGATTTCCATGGTGAGACTGCTAAGCAAAATCAGGGCGGTGTTGATCCAGAGGATAGGCGGTACCGCGACCGGCCGCCAGTCAATGACCCAGGTATTGTTCGCTGTGAAGTGGCCGCTGCTCTGGCGGGCGAAGAAAGCGCTCACCAAGGCAATAAAGAACATCAGATCGCTGGCCAGGGCGAAGAACAGAACCATGCGGTAGCGGCCCAGCAGGTCACGGGGTCCCCGTCGGCCGGATGGGCGGTTATCCCAATTTTCGCCGTCCCCACCGCCGCCTGTCGGCCTGCGGGCAACCGGCGGTTTGCCGCCAAATCCAGGATCCTTGCGCTCGGTCTCAACAGGGGTGCGGGTGAAGGTAGCAGGCATGGATGAACTCCGACATTCTGAAGATTACTCCTGTTTGACG
>CAZSUK010000696.1:0-14714 GCA_964609355.1 uncultured Acidobacteriaceae bacterium
AACTCCGGCGGCAACATGGAAGGCAAGGAAGTACGTTTCGGTGTCTCGCAGTCCGCACTCTTCGCGACCGTCACCACCGACACCAGCTGCGGCGCGGTCAATTCCTCGCATGACTCTTTCATGCCGCTCGGTGGGATGGTACCGCTCGTCAATATGATGCTGGGCGAAGTGGTCTTCGGAGGAGTGGGCTCCGGACTCTATGGGATGTTGATCTTCGTCGTCCTTTCGGTTTTCATCGCGGGTTTGATGGTAGGGCGAACGCCAGAGTATCTGGGCAAGAAGATCGAAAGCTACGACGTGAAGCTGGCGATGCTTTTTGTGCTGATCTTCCCCCTGTTGATCCTGGTTTTGAGCGCTGTCTCCGTGCTAAACCCGACCGCTCTCTCCGGTTTGAACAACAACGGACCGCACGGTTTTTCCGAGATTCTCTACGCTTATGTCTCCACGACAGCCAACAACGGCTCTGCTTTCGGAGGGCTCACTACCAACACCAACTGGTACAACCTGACGCTCGCACTCACTATGCTGGCGGGACGCTTTCTGATGAAAGTTCCTATGCTGGCCCTGGCCGGTCACCTGGCGCAAAAGAAGAGCGTTCCCCCCTCATCGGGGACATTTCCCGTAAACACACCACTGTTCACCGTGCTGCTGATGGGCGTGATCCTGATCGTCGGCGCGTTGACGTTCTTCCCGGCGCTCAGCCTCGGGCCTATTCTTGAGCACTTGCTGCTGCAGTCAGGAAAGCTTTTTTAGAGCGGGAGAAGAAACGACATGGCAGAAAAACAAAGTCTTTGGAACCCCGCGATCCTACGCCAGGCGGCGTTCGATTCTTTTCGCAAATTGGACCCCCGCCTGATGGTGAAGAACCCGGTCATGCTGGTGGTCGAAATCGGCAGTGTGCTTACATCGGTCCTGCTTATTCAAGGGGTCGTCACTCATCAGGGAAGCTTTGCCTTCAATCTGCAGATCACCCTGTGGCTGTGGTTCACCGTACTGTTTGCAAATTTCGCTGAGGCGATGGCAGAGGGCCGCGGCAAAGCCCAGGCTGACACGCTACGCAAGGCCAAGGGCGAGACGATGGCCGTTCGCCTGAAGAACGAGAGCAAAGACTCGGCTCGGGAAGAGGTCTCCAGTGCCGCTCTCCGATCCGGCGACATTATCTATGTCGAGGCCGGGCTCTATATCCCAGGGGACGGAGAAGTCATCGAAGGCGTGGCCTCGGTAGACGAATCGGCGATCACCGGAGAATCAGCACCAGTGATTCGAGAGGCGGGCGGTGACCGCTCCGCGGTCACCGGTGGAACCAAGGTCCTCTCCGACTGGATCGTGGTGAAGATCACTTCGAATCCGGGGGAGACGTTTCTCGATCGCATGATTGCCCTGGTCGAAGGCGCTCAGCGGCAGAAGACCCCCAACGAAATCGCGCTCAGCATCCTGCTTTCCGGGTTGACCATCATCTTTCTGCTGGCGGTGGCCACACTGCAGCCGATCGCTGTTTATTCGCAGGCGCCGCAAACGATCTTTGTGCTGGTTTCGCTGCTGGTTTGCCTTATCCCTACGACCATTGGCGGTTTACTCTCCGCGATCGGGATTGCCGGCATGGATCGCCTGGTGCAATACAACGTGCTCGCCATGTCTGGCCGTGCTGTCGAGGCTGCCGGCGACGTGGATACTTTGTTGCTGGATAAGACTGGCACCATCACCCTGGGCAACCGGCAGGCTACGCAATTCATCCCCGCACCGAATATCAGCCCCGAGCGGTTGGCCGACGCGGCCCAGCTTTCTTCCTTCTCTGATGAAACGCCTGAGGGCCGATCGATTGTTGTCCTGGCGAAGGAAAATTTCGGCATGCGCGGCCGCGATCTTAGCACTCTGCATGCGGAGTTCGTTCCCTTCAGCGCGCAAACGCGCATGTCTGGAGTTAACTTCGCCGGTCACGTGATTCGCAAAGGTTCAGTGGACGCCATTACGCGCTTCCTGGTCGAACAGGGATCGAACCTGCCGCAGAAAGTCCGAGAGAGCGTCGATGAGATCGCCGGCTTGGGTGGGACGCCGTTGGTAGTGGCGGAAAACTCCACTGCGCTGGGTGTGATTTACCTCAAGGATATTGTCAAAGGCGGTTTGAAAGAAAGACTGGCCAAGCTGCGCGCAATGGGGATTCGCAGCATCATGATCACGGGAGACAATCCGCTGACCGCTGCCGTGATCGCCCGCGAAGCAGGGGTGGATGATTTTCTGGCAGAAGCAAAACCCAAAGACAAGATGGACCTGATCCGCCGTGAACAGGCCAAAGGGAAGTTGGTCGCGATGACCGGCGACGGCACCAACGATGCTCCCGCCTTGGCCCAGGCTGATGTAGGCGTGGCCATGAACTCAGGCACGCAGGCGGCAAAGGAAGCCGGCAATATGGTCGACCTGGACTCCAATCCCACCAAGCTGATTGAAATCGTTCAGATTGGCAAGCAGTTGCTCATGACCCGCGGTGCGCTAACTACGTTTTCGATTGCCAATGACGTGGCGAAGTATTTCGCCATTATTCCAGCTATGTTCGCGGGTGTTTTTCCGGTGCTGAATAAGCTGAATATTATGCGCTTGAGCACGCCGCACTCAGCGATTCTTTCTGCAGTGATTTTCAATGCGTTGATCATTGTGGCGTTGATCCCCCTGGCTCTGCGCGGCGTTGCCTATCAACCCCGTTCCGCGCAGGCGCTTCTGCGTAGGAATCTGCTGGTCTATGGCGTCGGAGGAGTCATCGTTCCCTTCATCGGGATTAAACTCATCGACATTTGTTTAACCGGACTCGGCTTGTCCTGATTGGGAGTACCAGATGCTGCGTAGTGAATTGAAGATCGCCATCCGCTTTACCCTGCTGACCACGCTGCTACTCGGTATCCTTTATCCGCTGGCAGTTACCGGCATTGGGCAGTTGGCGTTTCGCCGCCAAGCTGACGGTGAGCTGATTGTTTCCAACGGCCAGGTTACGGGTTCGGCGCTGATCGGGCAGAGTTTCACCGGTGATCAGTATTTTCATGGACGTCCCTCGGCAGCCGGCAACGGTTATGACGCGACCTCGTCAGGCGCTTCGAATTTTGCCGCCTCAAGCCAGAAGCTCATCACCCGCATTGACGGCGATATAGCCCAATATGCCAAAGAGAACAAGAATGAACCGGTACCGATTGATTTAGTGACGGCGTCTAGTTCGGGTCTCGATCCGGACATATCGCCTGCCGCGGCCGTGTTTCAAGTGGAGCGGGTAGCCAATGCGCGACACCTGCCGGTGGCTACGGTGCGCGATCTGGTTCAGCGTTCGGTGCAACGCCGGCAATTCGGCTTCCTGGGAGAAGAGCGCGTGAATGTGCTTTTGCTCAACACGGAGCTGGATCGGCTGGGCCACTAAGGACTTGGTTGGCTAGTTAGTTAATTGCTTTTGTTACCGGGTGTAATGAAATGCGGGCGCCCCATCCTCGCTCGAGGCAAGGATGAGGCGGATAGTTTCAGGGATGTCGGCTGGTTCGAGCCGCTAGACTGCTTCGCTGTACTGCTCGACGTATTCTGCTGCTTCTTCTGGTTCTGGCTGGGCCTGCTGCTTCTGGGCGGCGGGCTTCTTTTTCGGAGGCTGAGCTCCTTCGGAAAGGTCGACGTAGCCTTGTAGCGTGGCGTTGTCTTCAATAGACAGGCGAGTTGCTGAGATGTCTCCGACAAATACAGCGGAGTGCTTCAGTTCGGCGCGTCCACTCGCCTTGACACTTCCCTCAACCCGGCCGAAGACTACCAGATCTCCTGCCACTATGTCCGCATGGATCACGCCGTTGGCACCAACGGTCAACCGTTTGCCCGTCAGGGTGATGTTGCCTTCCAGTACTCCATCGAGGAAAAAGTCTTCCTCACCCGACACTTCTCCGCGAATGCAAATACCTTTGCCGATCACCGTCCCCGAACTGTTGGTCATGTGGTGCCCTCCGATTGCAACAACTCTATGGGCGGAAAGTAGGGCTCGCAATCACCGAAACGTAGCAGATGATTCTTTTTGTGGCTCACAATTGGTGCATGGTAACTTAATGCCCATTTAGGGAGGAGAGGGAGAGTTTTTGCCGGTCTGTTTGATCAAAGTTGGACGGCGCCAGCCATTGTTCGAAGCTTGCCCGGCGCCGCGGCCATTCCGAATCCAGCATGGAAAACCAGGCCGTATCGCGGTTTCTCCCCTTAATGATCATGTGCTGGCGAAACACTCCCTCGAAAACAAAGCCCAGGCGCAGCGCAGCGCGACGGGAAGGTTCGTTTAACGCATTGCACTTCCATTCGTAGCGGCGGTAGCCCAGATCTTCGAAAGCGTGCCGCGCCATCAGATACATGGCCTCGGTCGCGCCGCAGCTCCGCTGCAAGGCGGAAGTGAACATGATGTTGCCAACCTCGATGACGCGGTGGGTGGGCCCAATCCGCAGGTAGGACGCTTGGCCTACAGGCACACCGGTGGCATTATGCACAATGGCGAAAAAGAACGGGTCGGCCGACCTTTGCTTCTTATTGAATGCTGCGCTGAACTCGTCCTGGCTGGCGAAGGGCCCCTCACTCATGTAACGCCAGAGGTCTTCTCTTTCCGAACCGTGCGTGCCCTGGTAGAGAGCCTCCGCCTGGGAAGGCAGATCGAAAGGCCGAAGGGTAACTACCCGCCCGCTGAGGACTACGGGCTGCGGTTGGAGCGCCGGCGCGGGGTCGACCGGAATGCCGAGTTCTGTCATGCCCTCAAGAATCCCACAAAGGCTGGTTCCGGGTGGAGTTGTGGAGCGTGGTGGAGGGGCCTGCGGTTTCTTTTCCGGGTTCTCACACCTCTATTGCCCAGAGTAGTAGCCTTCCCGGGTTTGTACCGTCAGGTCCTTCTTCTTGGCGGTCAGATGAATGGAGTGGTAGCCGCTGCTCTGGTCCTTGGGTGGCGTGTAGCCCAACATAAACTGGGTGCGTAGTTCTTCGGCAATCTGCGCGTAGTCGTCGTCGACTGAGTCCTTCTTTTTGACCTCGAAATAGCGTCCCCCGGTCTCCCTGGCGATTTGCTGCAGGATCTTCTTGCCGTCGGGACGGTTCTGCTGCGGAGGGCGGCTTCCCCCGGGATAGCCACCTCCGGGATAACCCCCACCCGGATAACGACCCGGGTAGCCACCTCCCATGCCACCGTGCCTTCCCATGCCAGGGTTGTATTGGTTGTCATGGTCCTCGTGGCCTCCAATATAGATGGTGTAAACGATGGTCTCGGCCTTCTGGGCTGACTCAATGGCGCTGTTAAGGGTTTCCTGGCTGCCGCGATCCTCTCCGTCGGTCAAGACGACGATGGCCTTGCGGCCGGTCTGCTTTTTGGCAATTTCATCGCAGGCAAGGAAAATCGCATCGTAGAGTTTCGTACCAGCCCCGCCCCTGGTCCGGTGCTGTCCCGAATCCTGATCGCTGGTTGGCGTGCTCTCGACGGACGGCTGGACGTCGATCTCCCCGACCGCCTTCTCCAGCTTGGCGTGATCCGAGGTCAGATCCTGCAACAGCTCAATCTCGCGATCAAAGTGGATCACGAAGGCCCGGTCCACAGGCCGAGTGATCATCTGGTCGAGGAAACTCCGGCTGGCCGTGCGCTCGCGGTCGATGTTGTCGCGCTCACTCATGCTGGTGTCGACCAGCAGGCCGACGGTTAAAGGAAGATTCGTTTCCTGGCTGAAGTATCGAATCGGCTGTGGCTTGCCATCCTCCTCCAGCTCAAAATCGTCTTTGGTCAGGTCGCGGACGATCTTGCCCTTTTTGTCGCGGACGGTGACCGGCAAACTGACCACCTTTACGTCCACGGAGAGGGTGGTCGTGGGTGTGCCCGGTGCGGGGCTCTGGGAAGCGGGTGGGGTGGCGGCGGGCGCGGCGGCGCCCGAGTTCTGGGACTCGAGCGCCGGCGCCAGAAGAAATAGACAAAGCAGCGGAGAAAAGCGAAGGGAGCCCATGCCAACCTTAGACGACCGAAAACGTCTTCCGGTTCAGCCGCCATCCGTTTTGAACGGAATGCGGGCGGTGATGACCGTGGCGTGATTATAGGTGTGGAAATGGGTGAGCGACCGCGTTCGGTCCTGCTTAGCGAGCGGGAAACCGAAATAACACCTCCACCAGGGGCCGGGGGCCACCATACCGGGAACCCTCTTTGCGACAGGTGCTTTGCGGCACACAACTCACCCCCGTTGCTATCTGGCCGATGCAACAGACAGCCTATCCCCGGATTTCTGTCGAGAGCCGTCGCGTTGATTAACTTCATGCGGTTTCCTGTAGCGGAAACCGCACCTGGGGTCCTGGCGAGTGCGGCGAAGTAGGAAATCCGGGTGACCGGCGGCAGAGGCGCCAGATGTGAGTGCGAGCAACCTCCAGTCTTGTCCGTCTCAAATCCGTCAGATCCATCAAGAACAACAGCATCTGTACCCCTACAGTCCATCGTTTCTGGCAACGTGGCTGCTAGATGCGACGCGGAGGAGTGGGAAAGGAATCATGGAGAACACGAGCATAGAAGATCAGGAAACGATTCGCGAGTTTCTGGTCGAGAGTCACGAAAACCTTACCCGCCTGGATCAGGACCTCGTCGAACTCGAAAAACACCCCAGTGATGCCAATTTGCTGGGAAGCATCTTTCGCACAATCCACACCATCAAGGGAGCCTGCGGGTTCCTGGCATTTTCGGTTCTGGAGGCGATCACGCACCAGGCCGAGACCCTCTTGAGCCAGTTGCGGGACGGGCAGCGGGAGCTCACTCCGGCACTGGTGTCCTTGATTCTGGAAACGGTGGACGCTACCAGAAAGGTGCTGGCGCGGATTGAAACCAGCGGCGCGGAAGGCCCCGAGCTCTTTGAAGACTTGTCCGAACGCTTGCGCGTCGCAGCGCAATTGACGGTCAGCACGGCGAACCATCCCCGAACGAACCAGCTTCGACCGGAGCACCCCCCTGCGGTTGCTGCGCCTGTTCCCACTGAGGAACCTGTCATCAACCAGAACTCCTCTGCCCTTCACGAGGAGAGTCAGCCCGAAGAAGAAGCAGGAGAAAAGAGAGAGTTAGCGAGCGACGCCAGAAGGAAAGCGGGCAGGAGAGAAGAAAATTTCGCGCGCTCTTCGGCTGCGGTCGATTCGAACATCCGCGTGGGCGTCGGCCTGCTGGACAAACTTATGGATCTGGTAGGCGAACTGGTACTGACCCGTAACCAGATCCTGCAATTCAATGTGGAGCGGGAGGATCCTGCGCTAAATGCAACTTCGCAACGTTTGAATTTGATCACCACCGAATTGCAAGAAGGCGTCATGAAGACGCGAATGCAACCCATCAGCGTGGTGTGGAATAAGCTCCCGCGGGTGGTTCGCGATATGTCCATGACCCTGGGCAAACAGATCCACTTAGAGATGGACGGAGCAGAGACAGAACTCGATCGGACGATCATCGAAGCCATTAAAGATCCGCTGATGCACGTGATCCGGAATTCGTGCGATCACGGCATCGAAACGCCGGAAGTCAGAATCCGGGCGGCCAAACCGCCCCAGGGAGTGCTGACCCTTCGTGCCTATCACGAGGGGGGCCAAGTGAATATTGAAATCGCCGATGACGGGGCGGGGATTGACGCGGCGAGGCTGAAACGGAAGGCGCTTGACAAAGGCCTGCTGCGACCCGAACAGGCGGAAAAGCTGAGCGAACGCGAAGCGCTTGGCCTTATTTTTCTGCCGGGATTCTCGACCGCGAAAACAGTAAGCAACTTTTCCGGCCGTGGGGTCGGCATGGATGTGGTCAAATCCCACATCGAGAAGATCGGCGGGACGGTCGATGTTTTCAGCAGGTTAGGCGAAGGGGCTACGGTCAAAATCAGGATCCCGCTCACGCTGGCCATCATCCCCGGCCTGGTCATCACCAGCGGTGGGGAACGATTCGTGATTCCTCAGGTCAGCCTGCTCGAGTTGATCCGGCTGGAGGCGGATCAGTCGGGAAAACACATAGAGTACGTGCACGGAACGCCGGTGTATCGCCGGCGCGGCAGTCTGCTACCCATTGCCTATCTGAACCAGGTGCTGGGGCTCAAAGCCGCCGATCAGACCGAGGCCGTGAGCATGGTGGTGCTGCAGGTGGAAGACCAGCAGTTTGGCCTGGTCGTGGACGGCATCAACGACACCCAGGAAATTGTCGTTAAGCCTCTTGGCAAGCAATTAAAAGGGCTCACCCTGTACGCCGGCGCAACCATCATGGGGGATGGCCGGGTGGCCCTCATCCTCGATGTGTTGGGCATCGGCCAGCGCTCCGGCGTGTTAGGCGAATTCCTGGAACAAAGCCGCGCATCCGGGCAACAAGCAGCGCAGTCAGAAATAGCACAGCAGCGATTGCTTTTGTTCCGGGCAGGGTCCTTCGCTCGCCTGGCTGTCCCGCTTTCGTTGGTGGCGCGGCTGGAGGAGTTCCCGCAATCGGTCATCGAGCATGCCAGCGGGGGCGAGGTGGTGCAATATCGCAACCGGATCCTGCCCTTGGTTTCTCTCCGGAGGGTGCTCGAACCCCACGCTGCCGACCCCGATCAGCTTCCCGATCCGATCCAGGTGGTGGTTTTCACCGACGGCGACAGCAGTGTGGGTATGGTAGTCGACGAGATCCTCGATGTCACCGAAGAGGCAGTCACGGTGCGCCAGGGCTCGGAGCGAAACGGCCTTCTGGGGTCAGCAGTGGTGGGCAAGCAGGTGACCGATTTCCTTGATCTCCACGAGGTCATTCGGACGGCTGGCGGGAACTGGTTCGAGAGTACGGATAGAGAAGTCATTGGGCGGAGGATTCTGGTGGCCGATGCCTCGGCATTCGCGCGAGGCATGGTGCGAAGCGGTCTGGACATGGCGGGCTATGTCGTGCTGGAGGCATCAAATCTGGAGGAGGCGCTGGAAAGACTGTCGCAGCAACTGGTCGACGTTGTATTGGTTGCGCTAGACCTGCCGCCCGAGGGGGCCTCCGTTCTGCTGAAGGCCATACGCCGCCGCGTGGAGTGGGCAAAAATTCCGGTCATGGCCCTGGCGGACTCCGCTGACCAGGCTCAGACCGAAGCCGCACACGTCGGCAGCTTCCAGGATTGCCAGGCAAAGTTCAACCGTGTGCTGTTGCTTGAGTCCGTAGCCAGATTGGCCGCGTCACCGGCTTCATTCACGCCGACCGGCATGGGAGCGGCCGGGTAAACAATGGAAACGAAGAAGGTGACGAAATCGGAAGCAGTGCAGGTGAGCCAAAAGTTCTCAACATTCTTCGTAGCCGACTTGTTCTTCGGTGTGGATGTTCTCAACGTGCAGGAAGTATTAGGGTTCCAGCAGATAACGCCGGTGCCGCAAGCCCCAAAGGTAATTGCGGGTTTGATCAACCTGCGCGGCCAGATCGTGAGCGCCATCGATATGCGGCGGCGCCTTCGATTGCCCCCGCTCGCCGCTGACAAATCGCCCATCAACATCGTGGTCCGGACCTCAGGCGGCGCAGTCAGTCTACTAGTGGACGAAATTGGGGATGTGCTGGATACGGACGCTGCAACTTACGAACGTCCGCCGTATAACCTGCAGCCGGCGGCAAAAGAGCTGATTCGAGGCGTCTACAAGTTGAAAGGCCGGTTGCTACTGGTGCTGGATGCCGAGCGCACTACGGAACTGGCGTGAGCGCGGACCCCGGTGCGGTGGCAATTCGATCCGCCGGTAAGTGAGTGAACGAGCTGTCCTCGAGACATCCGTATGAGAGTCCAGGCTCTGAGTGAGCGCGGCGAAGATGCACTTTCTAGCCAAAGGATGGCCTGCATGGGTCACCCGAGGATGTACCTAGCTTTCGGCTAAAAAGAGAAAGACAAAATGAGTAAGGCATTGACAAAGCGAGCGCGCCACGGCAAACCGTCCGGAAACGCTGCCATTGAGGAACATCCACCAATCAAAAAGAACGACGACTGGCTTGAACAGGAGATACAACGATTGGTGGACGCATCTCGGGCGGGTCGCCTCAGCGAGCGAGGGAGGGCAGAGAATTTCGTTGGCTATAAGCGCACGGTGATCGAGGGTGTCAACGAGATGCTGGATGCCATCCTGCTGCCGATTGGCGAGGGCAACCGCGTGCTGGCTCAGATCAGCGCGG
Source organism: uncultured Acidobacteriaceae bacterium (assembly GCA_964609355.1). GTDB lineage: Bacteria > Acidobacteriota > Terriglobia > Terriglobales > Acidobacteriaceae > PALSA-350. The sequence goes on from CAZSUK010000696.1 coordinate 10,124, forward strand.
GCAGTATCGACGAATTGATCACGGACACGTACGAGGGCGACCACGAAAAGATGAAGCTGGCGGTGAACAACGTGGCCACCGTCTTACAGGCACTGCAAAAAGAGATGGTGCGGCTTACCGAGGCCTCGAAAGGTGGCCGGTTATCGGAACGCAGCAAGGTTGACCAGTTCCACGGCGCCTACTCAGACATCATGAAAGGCATGAACGAAATGCTGGACGCGATCCTGCTGCCGATTGGGGAAGGCATCCGGATCCTTACCCTGGTGCGCGGGGGTAACTTGCGTGAGCGCGTCGAGATTGTCTGCAAAGGCGATCACGACCAGATGAAAGATTCGGTCAACGGCGTGCAAAGTTGGCTTACTCACCTCGTGTCCTATGTAACCATGATTGCCAACGGCGACATGACGGCGTCCATGCCCAAAGCCTCCGAGCAGGACCAGGTTCATGGGTGGCTGATGCTGTTGAAGACCAGCATTGAGGCATTGGTGAACGATACCCGCGTGGTCGCCCACGCTGCAGCAGAGGGCAAGCTGGGGGTTCGCTCCGACGCATCAAGACATCAGGGAGCGTACCGCAATGTCATTGAGGGCATTAACCAGACCCTGGACACGATCATTGAACCACTCAAGGCCACGGCTGAAAACGCCAGCACCCTGGCGTCTTCGTCCGAAGAACTTACCGCCGTGAGCAAACAGATGGCGAGCAACGCGGATGAGACCGCGGTCCAGGCCAATATGCTATCGGCGGCTAGCGACGAGGTCTCGAAGAACGTCGCCTCGGTCGCTTCGGCTGCCGAAGAAATGCAGGTTTCGATCCGCGAGATTTCGAAGAACGCCAACGACTCGGCGCGGGTCGCGAAGAATGCGGTCAGCGTGGCGCATACCACCAACGACACCATGAAGAAGCTGGGTGAATCCAGCCGAGAGATCGGCAACGTGATCAAAGTAATTACTTCGATCGCGCAGCAGACCAATCTGTTGGCGCTGAACGCAACCATCGAAGCCGCACGTGCTGGAGAGGCCGGCAAAGGTTTCGCCGTGGTGGCCAATGAGGTGAAGGAACTGGCAAAGCAGACGGCCAAGGCAACGGAGGAGATTAGTCAGAAGATCGAGGCCATCCAGGGAGTCACCAGAGGAGCAGTAACCGCGATCGAGGAGATCAGCACCATCATCAACCAGATCAACGACATCTCCAACAGCATCGCCTCAGCGGTCGAAGAACAAACGGCGACCACCAATGAGATAGGCCGCAGCGTCAAAGAAGCTGCCATGGGGGTGACGGACATTGCCAGGAACATTGGTAGCGTAGCTACGGCGGCGAGGAACACTACGCAGGGAGCCAACGACACCAAGATGGCTTCTCTGGAGCTGAGTGAGATGGCGGCGCGGCTGCGGACCGCGGTATCGAAGTTCACGTTCTGACCGAAGGCGGATAAAGGATGAGCAAAGCACTCACTGATTTTCTAAAGATCATTATGTCGACCGCCGAAACCAAGCTGGATCAGATAGCATCCGTCCTGGAGGCTCGAGCCAACGAAGATGTTAATACCACAGACACCCTCCGGGGAAAACTCGAGCTAGTTGGGATCCTTCTCGTGGCAAGCACGTAGACATGGCCGTATTGAACCCGCGTTTGCTCCAGCCAGGAGAACGAATTCGCGTGATGGTCGTGGACGATTCGGTCGTCATACGTCGATTGGTCGCGCAAGTCCTGGAGCAGGATCCGATGATTGAGGTGGTGGGAACTGCGTCGAACGGGGCTGCCGCGATGCAACGAATACCAGTTTAATCCCGATGTGATCACGTTGGACATCGAGATGCCCGACAATGAACGGTCTGGAGATGCTGCGGCGGGTTCGACGCGAGTATCCACAACTGCGAGTCGGTATGTTCAGCACCCTGAACGAGCGTGGGGCGGCGATAACCTTGGAGGCCTTGATTCTGGGGGCCACGACTACGTGGCCAAGGCCTCGCACGAAGGGTCGCTCGACCGCTCCCTCTCCCATCTTCGGGAAGAGATATCCCGAAGATCAAGCAGTTCTGCCGTATGCCCGGGCACAGCATGGCGGCAGCCAAGCTCTCATATCCACCCGCGGCGCCGCCAGCGCTGGCTCGCTGACAGCGTGCTTCCTCTGGGTGAGATTGTGCCTGAGATCCTGCGCATTACGGGCTGAACTTAAGACAGATCCTATGGAGAGACGTACGATTATCACGGAGATCCTGCCCGAGAACTATCGCTTCCTTCAGAAGCATGTCCATTCCCAGGTGGGCATTGTGCTTGAAGATAACAAGCATTACCTGTTTGAAAGCCGCCTTGCGCCCATCGTTAAGCAACACGGCCTCGGTTCCATCAACGATTTGTGTGCGCTACTCCGCGCTAAGCGCGACGTCGACCTCGACCACCAGGTGGTTGAGGCCATGACCACCAACGAAACCTACTTCTACCGCGACCCTGCTCAATATGAGGCAATACGAACTGTGTTGCTACCCAAACTGAAGCAAGAGAGGCGAGACAGAAGGAACCTGCGTTTCTGGTCGGCCGCATCATCCTCCGGGCAGGAAGCTTACACCCTTGCGATGCTTCTGCTGGAGAACGGATTCAAGGACTGGAACATACAGATCCTCGGGACCGACTTCTCCGAGAAAGTGGTGGAACGCGCCCGATGCGGTATTTACCAGCAGATTGAAGTGGACCGAGGACTGCCGGCGGCACTGCTGGTTAAGTATTTCAACCGCTCGGGCCTGGACTGGCAGCTGAGTGAGCCGGTGCGAAAGATGGTTCGATTTGACACGATTGACCTGCGCAAAAGTATGCGCACACTTGGACCGTTCGATTTGGTGTTCTGCCGCAACGTCATGATCTATTTCGACAATGACACCAAGCGGAACGTTGTGAAAGAAATCCACAGCACGTTGTTTCGGGGCGGTTGGCTGCTCCTGGGTGGCGCCGAGACGACCTTCAGCATCGAGGAGCGGTTTGACCGAGAGACAGTAGGGAACGTAACCGTCTATGTTGCCCGATGAAAGAGAAGCAGCGCTGACGAATGCGGAAATGCTGCCGCAGATTGTGGAGTCCGTACTCCTCAACAGGATGAACCTCGAAGTGCCTCCCGGCAGGACGCCTTGGGTCCCTTCCCATGACGAATGGAAATGTGCAGTGTTGTTGAGCGTCCCCCTGACAGATTGTGGGCAATGTGCCGATAGAGACCGAGACAACGAGTTTACCCAGATGGATCAGGCGGCAGCATGGATATTCTTTTGGTGGACGACAGCAAGACGATGCGCGGAATCATGCAGCGGACCATACGGCAGGCTGGTTTTCGCGGGCTTTCGGTGGGGGAAGCGGAAAATGGCGCCCAGGGTTTGGAACAGTTTCTCGCAGAACGACCGAAGGTCATTCTTTCCGACTGGAATATGCCCGAAATGTCAGGGATCGAATTCCTACTGCAGGTAAGGGCATCGGACAACAAGGTGCCTTTTGGCTTCATCACCTCAGAAGCGTCGGCTGCGATCAAAGAGCAAGCCATGAATGCGGGAGCCAGCTTCGTGATCACCAAGCCGTTCAGCCCGGAAGACATGCAAACGGCCCTGACTCCCATTTTGGGCAAGTGTTAACCCATGTCAGAGCCGACGCCCTTCGCTTTGTCGCAGCTATTTACACGATTGATCGGTCGCAAAGTGACCTTCGCTCAAACGACCCTCGCAGCGGAGACGAAGATCAAGCAGGTTTACGGCATTTACAACGTTTTTCCCCATGAGACTGCGATCGTCGTCAAGGCCGATCTTCCGCTGCTCGGCTCGCTCGCGGGAGTGCTGGTGGGCTTGCCGGATTCTGCGGTTAAGGAGCGCCTCGCGGTAAGCCCGCTCGAAGAACTTCTGCGCGATGGAATTTGTGAGGTATTAAATATTGCCTCGTCCGTGGTTGTCACCGAAGGCCGGGCCGTATTCACAAAGATGGTGGGAGATCCAGCCTTGATCGATGGCGTCGCGGGAAAGCTATTCAAAAAGCCCGATCACAGGAGCTATTTCAACGTCTTAGTGGATGGCTACCAGGGTGGTAAATTCACTATATTCGACCAGTTCGCACCCGTTAAGACAATAAGCTTTTAAGTGCTATTTGCTCCAGGAGCTCAGAGCAGCTGGTAATTTTTGATGTCCTCAGCAACACCAGGTCAGGCACGGGTTCACAGGTAGACAGGCTCTCCTCAAGCGGAAGATGCGTCGTTACCGATACGAATTGGTGTTTCGATCCGTGGACGTTGCGGCTGCGGCACACCTCCTTAACGGAGGCAGGACAACATACGGACCCGTTCCCGTTGCAGTACGCAGCGGGCCACGATAACATTAATACGACCATCCGTTACGCCCTCCTCAGGTGAATGCGGTTGTACGCTTTTTGCCCGGGTGGCGAAAAGTGGTGACAAAAATGGATACACTGGTGGAAAGCCCCTCAGCAGTGTTTTCAGCAAGTAATTGAACGTAAAGCGGTTGAGCGCGGAAGTGGTGAAATTGGCAGACACACCATCTTGAGGGGGTGGCGCCGAGAGGCATGGGGGTTCAAGTCCCCCCTTCCGCACCATCGATTGAGGTTT
>CAZSUK010000697.1:0-14162 GCA_964609355.1 uncultured Acidobacteriaceae bacterium
CTATATAAAGGTAGACTCGCCCCTGGTTATGTTGCCGACTTTGTGGTGCTGGACCGCGATCTGACGGCGATCCCGGCTGGTGAAATTCTCAAGACGCGGGTATTGCGGACGGTGGTCGACGGGCAAACGGTGTACGAGGGAAGCAAGGATTAAAGTTCCGCATAAAGTATGGCTGGCATTCGCCTGTATTTGTGGCGTCCCCTCGGGACTCGCCTCGTAGAACTAATCCTACCCGGCACAGCCGTGCCGGGCTACAGGCTGTGCCGTCCCTTCGGGACTGGCTGCTGTCAGGCCGGAACACCCAGGTCTCAAAAGCGAGACCTGGGCCACCCACTTAAGCGTGAGGGTTAGAGCTTTTCACTCCGCTATACGGGCCCAGCCGCATGTGTGCAGGAAATCAGGAAAATTCCGGTTTTGAGTGCGGGTTTCGCTCTGTTACAAACGTAACGTTACTTCCAATGTCAAGATCCGTTCGTGCCCATCTTCTGCTGTTCTGCGTGGTTGGGGTCTGGGGGTCTACTTTTGTTCTTGTCAAAAGTGTGCTCCGCGATGTTTCTCCCCTGCTCTTCAACCTGCTGCGCATGGCGCTTGCCTTTCTCTGCCTCGCGGTTTTGTACCGCAAGCAGTGGAGACGCATTCGTCGTGCGGGGTGGGTCAGCGGCGCTGTGCTCGGATTTGTCCTGGCCGTCGCCTACCAGTTCCAAACCGCCGGGCTGAAACTGACAACTCCTTCGAAGTCCGCATTCATTACCGGATTGACGCTGGTTTTGGTACCTGTGCTGGGCGCTTTGCCTGGCGTTCGCCGAAGTGGGTCGCGGCCTCCGGCCTGGAACGTCTGGTTGGGGGTGGTTCTGGCTTTTAGCGGAGTGGTTCTGCTTGCCGCGCCGCCCGGCGACCTGACCGGGATTGGGATTGGGGACCTGCTTACACTGGGTTGCGCCTTTGCCTTCGCCAGCCACATCATCGTCCAGGACCGGGTTTCTGACAAAGGCGCCGGCAAAGAGACGGACTTGGCGGCGGTTCCCTTCGAGCAGCTGGCCCTGCTGCAGGTTGGTTTTTGCACCCTGGTTATGGCGGCGTCCACGCCGCTACTCGAAAGACCTTACCTTCACTGGACCGGCCTGCTGGTGGTGACCTTGATCGTAGAGGCGGTTTTTGCCACGGCTGCCGCCTTCACCATCCAAAGCTGGGCACAAAAGTTTCTTGCGCCGACGTACTTGGTCCTTGTTTATGCGATGGAACCGGTGTTTGCCTGGTTGACGTCGCTTGCTGTCCTTCACCAGGGATTGAGCGCGCGGGCCGGTTGGGGAGCTGTTCTCATCCTGGCGGGGGTGTTGGCGGCGGAGTTCCTGTGCGATCGGTCCTTAGTGTGACCGATAGCGCGGCAACCGCGTCTATATAATTGTTGCTGCGGCACCACTGGCTGCAACACGCGGCCGTTTCGTTCGCAGGGTTTTGGCTATACTAGTGAGAGCACACAGTGGTGCCATCCTGTTAGCGCCGCCAGCCCTTGTATGCTTCCCAACCGACGAGGTTAGACCCAGATGAATCCCCTGCTCGAACGGCTTCGCACTAGCCGTCTCGCTTCTACCTTTACTATTCTTGGCACGCTCTCAGCCGGCATATTGATCGGGTCTGTTGCTGTCCACGGTGTCCGGGGAAACGAAACCCAGACGGATAGCTCCGACGCCAAGCCGCTGACGATTCCCAATCCGGTCACGCTTTCGACCACATTTACCCAGATTGCCAAGGATGTGGGCCCGGCGGTGGTGAATATCAATACCGAGACCCTCCCTCAGGAAGATACCCATTCCAAGCGGCGAACCCCGCATGCGGCGCCTGCCCAGCCCCCGGGTGGTGGCGACGATGACAATGGCGACCAGGATCAGGGACAAGGGCAGCCAGACCAGAACTTCCAGGATTTCTTCAACCGCTTCTTTGGCGGTCAGGGTCAAGGCGGGATGCCCGATCAGGGTGACCAGGTACGGGAGTCACTAGGCTCTGGCTTCATCGTGGATCCCCGCGGCTACATTATTACCAACAACCACGTGGTGGAGAAGGCGGACAAGATTTTCGTCAAGCTTTCGACCGATCCCGAAGGGTTTCAGGGCCGCCCGGGCAAGGTAATCGGTGTAGATAAGGATACCGATCTGGCGGTGGTGAAGATCACGACCACGGAGCCTTTGCCTACGGTAAAGATGGGCAACTCGGATGGCGGCCAGGTGGGTGACTGGGTCATCGCGATTGGCAGCCCGTTCGCCCTCACGCAGACGGTTACGGCCGGGATCGTCTCGGCCAAGAACCGTACCATTGAAAAGGGTGCGGCGGGTCAGTTCCAGCATTTTATTCAGACAGATGCGGCGATCAACCCGGGGAACTCCGGGGGACCGCTGGTCAACATGGCCGACCAGGTCATTGGGGTTAATACGGCGATTCTGACCCAATCCGCGGGTTACGAGGGCATCGGCTTTGCCATGCCTTCGAATACCGTCATTGGGGTTTACAACGATCTGATCGGCCCGGAGCACAAGGTGATCCGGGGTTCGATCGGGGTTCAGTTCCAGGCCAGCCTGAATCCGGCGGTACAGCGCGTTTACGGCTTCAAGACCGGAGTACTGGTAAACCAGGTGACCCCGAAGGGACCAGCCGACCAGGCCGGGTTGAAAGCGGGCGACATCATCACGACGGTGGACGGCAAACCTATTAAGGATGGGGATGCCCTGGTAACCGACATTGCGGCGCGCAAGCCGGGGAGCACAGTTCATCTTGGCTACGTGCGCAGCGGACAGACTTCGACAGCCACTCTGACGATCGCGGATCGTGCGAAGCTCTACGCTGCACAACCCTCGTCGCAAAATGGACAGAACGGGCCGGAAAGCGCGCCCAACGCATCGGAAGGCAAACTGGGCATTACGGTAGAAGCGGTCCCGGGACCTTTGGCCAGCAAGGGAATCAAGGGTGTCCTGGTAACCCAGGTGAAGCCGGGCTCCTTCGCAGACGAATCCGGGTTGACTCCCGGGTTGGTCATCACCGAAATCAACCGCCAGCCGGTGACGAGTATTGAACAGTTCCAGTCACTGGTTTCTGCTTTGAAAGCGGGACAGGATGTTGGCTTCCGGGTGGTGGATTCACGCAATCCGACGGCGGGTGGAACTTACCTGGGAGGGACTCTCCCATAGAAGTAATTGCCTTCACAGGCCACACATCTAACCATAAGGTAATCAGTTAGATGGGGCAGATCGGTAAAGTTGAGCATTTTACCTGGTAATGGTTACCGGCGGCGCGAAAAATAGCGTCGCCGGCTAGGTTTCGTTTGCAATCTTGCTGATGTTCTTTTAGTGTGTCGAGAAGTAAGAAATCCCCTACACGAGGTAAGCATGCCCTCTTTTCGAGCAAGCCAGGCGTTGCTGTTGCTTTGCACTCTGGCGATTACTCCAGCATTCGGCAGCCGAACTCACCGTGCACCCACATCCGGTCATTCCAGGGTGACCTCCTCTAAAAAGGGCAAGAGGAAAGAAGTTAGCCGGATTCACGGTCAGCGCGCCATTGACTCCAGCCGCGCGGCAGAAATTCAGACCGCATTGATTCATCAGAAGTATCTGTCGGGCGCACCCACGGGACAATGGGACGCGCAAACCCAGGTGGCGATGCGGCAATACCAGTCCGATCACGGCTGGCAGACCAAGTTGACACCCGATAGTCGGGCGCTCATCAGCTTGGGACTGGGACCTAGCCATCCGGCAGAGGGCGTGACTGGCCGGGCTGTTTCAGGTTCTCCGCAGGGTCTTACCACCCAGGCGCAGTCGGCCGAGCCGGAAGCAAATACTTTGGCTTCGGTTCATTCGCTTTCGCAGTAAAAGTTGATTCAATGGCAATGAAAGGCCCGGGCGTTTGCCCGGGCCTTTTGCTTTTTGGGTAGCCGCTCAGCCAGAACCCTGAAGACCGTATTTCTTGCCCTGCCACAAAGGATCGGGTGCCCCATCCTTCGCGCTGTTGGCGAAGGGTGGGATGCCACTGCTCTTCACCCGAGGCGCTTCCCCGCAACTTCTGCTTATCCCACCCTTCGCAGAAAACGCGAAGGGTGGGGCACCCGATCCTTTGTCTCAGGGCAAGAAATTTGGGTGAACTGCAGGCTCATGGGGCCGGCTGAAGCTTTAGCTTTGCCCTTCCCGGAAACCGCCGACACTAAAGCAAACGGGCTTCCTGGCGGGTTAAGTCCCGGATGGTTTCTCTGCGGCGGATCAGCCGGGCTCGCTTCCCTTCGACCAGAACCTCGGCTGGCCGGGGCCGGGTGTTGTAATTCGAACCCAGGGACATGCCATATGCGCCGGCATCGAGGATTGCCACAAGGTCGCCTTCCTTAACCTCTGGCAGCGAACGGTCCCGGGCAAAAAAGTCGCCGGTTTCGCAGACCGGACCTACAATGTCCACGATGGCCGGCTTCGAGTCGGGATCCCGGATGACAGGCACAATCTCGTGGTAGGCCTGGTAAAGCGCAGGCCGGATCAGGTCGTTCATGCCCGCATCGGTGATTACGAAAGTCTTAGCACCATTGCGCTTTACGTTGAGCACCCTGGCCAGGAGCGCTCCAGATTGAGCCACGAGGAACCGTCCCGGTTCCAGCAGCAGGCGCACCTCGAGTCCGACAAGCGAGCGTTCCAATGCGGCGGCGTACTTCCCCACGGCTTCGACGGGATCAAATGCGGAGGACCCAGGGAGATAGTCAATTCCCAATCCCCCTCCGGCATCGACGAACTTGATTCTTATTCCGTCTGTCTCCAACTCCCGGATCAGATTGGCCACTGCTTCCAATGCCGCACCGAAGGGCTCGGCGGTCTGGATCTGGGAACCGATGTGCACGCTGATGCCGACCGGATCCAGGAAACGGGATTGCTTTGCCAGCTGGTAGACACTTCGGGCGAGCTTGATGTCGATCCCGAACTTGTGCTCACGCAGACCGGTGGATATATAAGGATGCGTCTCGGCGAAGACATCGGGATTGACCCTTAGGGCGACCCGGGCCCGGACCTTCCGCTTGCGAGCGCGATCGGCAAGCAGCACCACTTCCGATTCGCTCTCCACGTTGAAGATCAAAATTCCGGCAGCCAGAGCCAGATCGATTTCCGGGGCTGTCTTGCCCACTCCCGAGAACACCACCCGGCGAGCCGCTTTCTTATTTACTTCGAGGATCCGCTCCAGTTCTCCGCCGGAAACGATATCGAATCCCGAACCCTGATTTGCCAACAGCTTGAGGATAGACAAATTGGAGTTTGCCTTTACCGAATAGCAAATGAGGTGATCGCGATGAGCAAACGCGTCGGAGAAAAGCTTATATCGATCGAGTATTTGGCCTGCCGAATAGACGTACAGAGGGGTCCTGTACTTCCTGGCTAGGTACGGCAGAGAAACGCGCTCGCAATGTAATGCCGATTGGTTCTCTGGAAACCGGAAGGAGCCGTCGGTCATTGAATGGATCTTGGGAACCAATCTTCGATTGAACAAATCTAGGTGGTGGTATTCAGCGTGGTCACTGGTGGGACCGTCCTGGCCTCTTCAGGCACGATTAGCCACATCAGCAAATAAACCAGGATTGCTATCGGGAAAGTGAACAGTCCCAATAGGGCGGTGACAACTCGAACCAGGGTCACATCCCATCCGAATTGATTGGCGATCCCCTGGCACACGCCGGCAACCTTCCTGCCGGTAACCGGCCGGACCAAAGGGGAAAATGCGGTCCGGGCGCTGCCGGTGTAACCAATAGGACCAGGTTCAATAACAGCCCGTCCGCAAGTTGAGCAAAAATTGGCACCGCCGGGCAGCGATGCTCCACAGCCAGCACAATAGGAAGCCATTCGACACCTCTCCTACATTATTAAACGCCTAGCGCGTGGTAAACGGGGATTTGAGATATTTGCGGGCAGAATCCGCCTGCGCCGAATCGCCATCCTGGCGAAGCACGACCTCATACTGTTTTAGCGCCATATCTCGTTCATTCAGAAGATCATACATCTTCCCGGAGTTCAGATCGCAGCGACTTTTCAGATCCATGCTGATGGTGGGCTGTAAGGTGGCCTGGTTGTAGGCCTCAGCGGCTTCGGCGTAGTTTTTTTGCCCTTGCAGGGTGTCGGCGAGTCCAAACCAGGCAAGTTCCAGATGAGCGGAAGGGAAATACCCGGGCTTCTTGGCTTGTTCCAGGACCTGCCTGTATTCCGCAATGGCTTGAATGCCCTGGCCGGCATCCTTGGTCAGGTTGGCCAGTTCCAGGCGGAAGAGGAAGTCGCGCGGGTATTGCTCGGTGAGCGATCGGGTCACGGCAATCGCTTCCTCATATCTCGCTTCCCGGCGAAGGAAAAGCCCGAGCGCCGTGCGGGCCTCGACCGTGGTGATCACCCCTTGCGCGCCTGCTTCCTTTAAATCTTCTATTCCTTTGGACTTAGACCCTGTGATGCCAGCCGCTCCGGCGAGGATCTTGATGCCGAAAGGGAGACTCCCGGTTACATATTGATGGACGCCAAGAATCAGTTTGGCGTCTGTATACCGTGGGTCCAAGCGGAGGACTTTCTCGTTATCGCTGCGGGCTTGTAAAGCAACATGGAGGGCGGAAACGAAGCTTCGTTCGATCAGGCCGATATAGACCGCGCGCAGGCTGCGTGCCCAACCTCGGGCGAAAAGTGCATCGACATCTTCCGGACGCTGGCTCAGCAGCTGATCAGAGAGCTCTACTGCTTTGGCAAATAGGGAGTTAACTCGCTCCGCGACTGCCGGGTCACGAGCCACTGTGTGCTTACCGCTGAGAAATCCGTCATGAGCGTAGAAGGTGGTATCGAGCAGGTCGAGGCGGTAGAGTTCGCGGAAGAGAACTGCATCGAGGACGTAGTCCACGGCCAGCGGATTGTCGGGGTGCTGACTCTGAATCTTTTCGAAGCGGGAGAGGGCCCCGTCGTAGTCGAGAATGTAAAACCGGTCGAAAGCCTGGCGCACCGTGGGGTCCAGGTTGAGCGGGTTGGTATCAACTCCAGAGGGCGCGGTGACTGCGGCCCGTCCGGTTTCCGTAAGAAGCATCAGCAAGGCGATTAAACTATTGATGACAATAATCTTACGAGTTATTCTGCGCGAAGAGTCCGCTTCCCCGGACTGATTGTGGTTGACGCATACAGGGGGGCGGCCGCAGTCCGGCGTGAAAGCGGTACGAATTTTTTGAGCAAATCTCATTAAGTGGTAGTCAGAAGCCGGCTTCTTGGCGCATAAATAAGGACTGCCAGTAGACGGCGTTGGATAGTGTGGCTATAGGAAAAACGTACCTCCCCTAAGGTATCCGTGTAGAAGAGGAGACGCTATGACCAGACAGGAACTCCTTCGCATTGTGATTCGCCAGGCGCGGACGAACGGTTTTCCGTTCCGCAAGTGGTTTCAGAGCAAGATCGAACCCTCCTGGGACAGCTTTGACGACGCAGTAGAGTTGCTTGCCGAAGGGCGGCGCTACTACGCTCTGCTGTTCGCCCATGATTTCGCCCGTGCGTTCTGGAAGCAGGGATCGCAGATCAGCTTCGTCGTGCCCGCGGCAAGTTATACGAGACGGGATAAGGAAGGCCGCATCGTCACCGTAACCCGAAAACCGTTCACCCGGCGAACACTGAAGGCCGATGTGTGGAAGTATCACCTGCGTGAAATGGCGAACCACGACGAACCACTCCGATACATCCGACGTTTCCTGGTTATAGAGGGAGACGTACAGCAGTCGAAAAGCGTCGCGTCTTAGTTACCTTTCGGTGATTCAGACTGGGACATTTTTGCAACCAACGAGTGATATACTCCCGCCTCCGGACAGCCTACTCTCTGGATGTAGAAATCGGTAGAAGAATGGTCGTCCGGCACCACAGTCGCGGTCTCCCCGCCACCCTGCTCCCGCCCGCCCCTTCCGCTAAATCCGAGCTTCTACTCTCCCCCAAGTCACGGTAACCGAAGACATTGCTATTGGTGTCTTCAAAGCGCAATGCGATGTAGTACGTCCACACGCTTACGCCGGGAAGGGTCTCGTCATGAAAATAGCTCTGGCAGCATTGTTCGCCGCGACGGTGGCTTCCACCGCAGGTTCAGCCTTTGCTCAGGATCTGGCGCCGCAAACTGCGGAGCTGGTTCCGGCGGGAGTTCCCCTGCGGGTTGCGTTGGACAGGAGCTATTCATTAAAGGTAGGCACCAAACTGGAGGGCCATCTTACCGAACCGGTTTACCTTATCGACCACGTTGCAATACCGGCCGATTCCAAAGTATATGGAACCATCACCGGCAAACATTCGGTTAGCCGTCAGGTACGCACAGCGGCGATGTTCAATGGAGACCTGACTCCGCTTAAAGACGCGGAGGTTACCTTCAGCGAACTGGAAACGCCGGATGGGCGCCACTTCAACATCGACACGGATACTACCGAACGGACGACCAAGGTCGTGCGTATGGCAAGCCCGGATGGAGCACCGCGACGCTCTTTGGGACAACGCATCGCTTCGGCCTTCCGTTGGACTAAGAGGGAAACGGCATCAGCCTTCAGTTCGCCGCACAAGATGGACACCGCCAAGCAGGCCCTGTATGCACAGGTTCCCGTGCATCCTCAGGAACTCTGGGCGGGAACCCAATTTGACGCCGAGCTGAAACAGCCATTGGAGCTAACCGGGCAGGACGTGCCGGCTCCCGTGGAGGCTGCCGACCTTGGCGAGTTGAAGCTTACCGGAGATATCGAAGCTCGGTTGGTGGATCCAGTGGACTCGAGCACCGCGACCGCCGGCATGCCGGTCGAGGCGGTGTTGACCCAGCCTTTGTTCGAGAATGATCCAGCGGTGGCGGTCCAGGTTGCCGATGGCGCCGTCTCAGCTCAGGCTCACGGAAAGCTGCTGCTTCCCGAAGGTACGCACCTGATCGGAAGCGTGGTTGAGGCGAAGCCTGCGGGAATGTTCGGACACAACGGCAGCTTGCGGTTGACCTTCCGCAAAGTTGAGTTGCCGGCAGGTGACGAGCGGTTGGTGCACGGACGGGTGATCGCGGCCGAGAGCGTCAAGAGCGATCGGGTGCAGATCGATGAGGAAGGTCAGATGAAGGCCAACGGTGGTAGCCGATTCCTGGCTCCCATTACGCTGGGCTCACTGGCTGCCGTTTCGGATAGCACCGGCGCCGGGTTGATCCGGGAAGCCATGACGAGCAACGGACTTGATTTGCTGACCCGGGTGATCGGAACGGCTTCGGAGAATAGCGGGCTGATTTCGGGCTTTGCTTATTACGAGGTCGGCAAGATAGTTTTTGATACCTGGATCGCGCGGGGACATGAAGTCACGTTTGCGAAGAACACGCGGTTGGAAATCGAACTCGCACAGCGGTAGGAGAGATGCCGGGCCTTCGGGCTCGCAGGATTAGTAACTGGTTCTCCCGGTTCTTCCCTCCTGCTAACAATCCCAAAATACAAACAGAAGCTTACCTTCTGACACTGGGTCCGGAGTTATCGGACTGCATCGTCCAATTGGCTGTTTCGGATTGAATGCCGGAGACAAATGAGAAATGGCAGACTGCATTTGGTAATCCCCATCGCTTCGCATTGAGACTAAATTGCAGAACCTATCGCTACACTGCTGGCTTAAAACATTTCCATGGAGGAGTATCCACATCGAGATCTCTCCACTGCGCTTCCCTTCGGTCGAGATGACAAGGGCGGTGCTTCCAGGGAAGAGCGGTTGGTAAATGGAGATAGCGAACGGCATTCTCGACTCAGCATCGCGCTACCAAGACCGGAGTGAGAACTGAATAACCCTCTACTCTGCTTCCCGCCGGATTTACTTCCAGGGAACACTATGAGGAGAGAACATCCACTCAGAGATTTCTCCACTGCGCTTCGCTCCGGTCGAGATGACAAAGGTAAGGGCGGTGCTTCCAGGAAAGAGCGGTTGGTAAATGGAGATAGCGACGACGTTCTCGATTCAGCATCGCGCTACCAAGACCGATGTGAGAACTGACTAACCATGTACGCTGCTCCTCGCCGGATTTGCTTCCAGGGAACCATTATGAGGAGAGAGCATCCACACAGAGATCTCTCCACTGTGCTTCGCTTTGGTCGAGATGACAAAGGTAAGGACGGTGCTTCCAGGGAAGAGCGGGTGCCAAACGGAAGATGCGGAACCGCATTCTCGAATCCGGATCGCGCTACCAAGACCGAAGTGAGAACTGGCTTTCCCCCTACTCCGCGCCCCGCCGGATTTGCTTCCAGGGCTTCGCTTCGGTCGAGATGACAAAGGTAAGGGCGGTGCCCTCCGGGGAGAGCGGGTGCTCAATGGCAACCGTCTTTCCCCAACGAGTGGGTGGCCCAGGTCTTGCTTTGAGACCTGGGTGTTCCGGTCGGCAACGGCCCACTTTCTGTGGGCCCCATAAGAATCTGTGTCTCCCGCGACGGGCTCCAGGGTGGCGACCTATGGCATCCAAATGTCGCGAAAAACGAGCGAGATGTGGGGCACCCGGCGATGGTCTCGGGGATGGAGTTTGAAGCGGTTCATCCCTTTAATCGATATACTGGCGGGGACGGATTTTGGGTTATCGGGATCTTGAATGCGACTCGCCAGTCGCCATTTGGGATTGCGGATTTCTTCAAGTGATACCGCAGATTTA
The DNA here is from genome assembly GCA_964609355.1 of uncultured Acidobacteriaceae bacterium. Lineage (GTDB taxonomy): Bacteria > Acidobacteriota > Terriglobia > Terriglobales > Acidobacteriaceae > PALSA-350. The sequence goes on from CAZSUK010000697.1 coordinate 10,642, forward strand.
GACGGGAAGCATCACATTCCAGGATCAAATTGGTAGAGATGATTCATGGGCCCCTTCCCTTTCCCAACTGGGTACGCGAAGCGCAATGCTTCGGCGACGTAGGACTTAGCAGCGGCCACGGCTTCCCTGCCGCTGGACCCAGAAATGAGCTCGCAGAGGAGCGCGCTCGAAAAAGCACAACCGGTTCCGTGGGTCGAGTTGGTCGCGACCCTTTCGCCTGAGAACCAATGCTGCTCCCCTGTTGCGGTGAGGAGAAAGTCGTCCGGCCGCGTGAGATCTCCCCCCGTTACCACCACGTTCAGCTCGTCATTCCCTTGCCGCCCGGCGATGTCTTTTAGCCGAACGGCCGCTGCGGGTACCTGGTCCCGACCGCCCGGATCCTCGCCAATGAGGATGGCCAATTCCTGAATGTTTGGGGTGATCCAGCCGATGCAATGGAGTAGTTGATTTCTCAGGATGCGAATGCCATTTGCGTCGAGAAGAGCGGTTCCCGAAGTCGATCGCAGGACCGGGTCCAGGACAATGCGGTTGCGGGCGAGCTTGCTGGATTCCGCGACCAGAAAGGAGACGACTTCGCTGGCAACTCCAGCGCTCCCCAACATCCCTATCTTTATGCCGGACAGAGAAACATCCTCAGCCAGGCAGTCGAGCGTCTGACGCACCAGGGCGGCGGAAAGGGGCTCGACCGCCCGGACACCCTGGGTCGATTGCACCGTCAGGGCCGAGATACAGGCCACGCCGTAGACCCGGTGAGCAGAGAAAGTTTTCAGGTCGGCGGTGACTCCGGCGCCCGATCCGGGATCAAAGCCGGCGATGGTGATTGCTACAGGTTTGGTGCACATTTGAGGAAAAGTCCAGGAATTCTTCCTTTTTCGCGAACATTTTGGTTGCACAGCGGCAGTGTAAGTGTATGCTCCGCCGATAGGGTTTTTCGGCTCCGCGGATGACTTTGGTGGCGAAAAAACCCCGGAGTAATCGAGACACGGGACCCCCAAATACCGTCTAATAGTTCAGGTAGCAGATCGCAGTTTCCCTACAGGAGGACACCCTAATAAGTAATTGATAAATTTTGACTTAGGCCCGAAGCGCTCCATACAATATAGACAGGAGAACAATGTCCACTATCGCAACCCAGTCTCATTGGCCCATTGGGCCCGCATTTCTTGCCGGCGCTGTACTCTCCGCACTCTGCATCAGCCCCGGATCGACGCTAGCCGAGCATGACACTCCGCAAGCTAGCACGCAAAATGCTGTAGCCCCATCTGCCCACCACCACTGGCATCAGTTAGGAAAAGCTTCCTGGTACGGGCGTCCGTTTCAAGGACAAGCGACGGCAAGCGGCGAGCTCTACAACATGAACTCCATGACTTGTGCTCATCGCAGCCTCCCTCTGGGAGCTTCCGTGCTGGTTACAAATCTGCGCAACCATCGCTCGGTGCTGGTGCGGGTCAATGATCGGGGTCCGGTGCCTGAATCCCGGATCGTCGACTTATCCTATGCAGCCGCCAAGCTTCTTGGATTCCACGGAATCGCGTCGGTCCGTCTGGACCTGGTCGATCCGGCGTTGAGCCCGGCGCAAATTGCAGAGATGAGCTGGCCGGCTCAGTTTCAACGATGATCGAGAACACCAGCCGTTTAATTGTTGCGCTCGATTTTCCCGATGCCAGGGCGGCCTTCGCCTTGGTGGATCGGTTAGAAGGAGCGGTGCGGTGGTTCAAAGTAGGCCTCGAGCTTTATATCGCTGAGGGTAATTACCTGCTGGCCGAACTGGAACGGCGCGGCTTTGCAGTCTTCCTTGATCTGAAGCTTCACGATATTCCCCACACTGTTGGATCGGCCGTTCGCGCGGCATCGCGGCTGGGCGTGAAGATGTTAACCGTGCATGCCGCAGGCGGACCGGAAATGCTGGCTGCTGCGGTGGAAGCAGCGGACCCCGGGCTTGCGCTTCTCGGGGTCACTGTTCTGACCAGCATGGACGGAGCGCAGTTGGAAGCAACCGGGGTACACGGGAGTACGGCCGCACAAGCAGAACGGTTGGCCACCATGGCTTGGGCCTATGGTCTTCGAGGATTTGTCTGCTCTCCGATGGAGGTGGCCCACTTGCGCCGCCATCTGGGGCACGACGCCCTGCTGGTCATTCCCGGGATTCGTCCTGAGGGTTCAGCCATTGGCGATCAACGGCGAATCGCTACTCCCGCGGCCGCGATGGCTGCCGGAGCAAGTTACCTGGTGGTGGGGCGGCCGATCACCCGGGCTGCGAACCCGGGCACCGCGGCAAGAGCGATCTTAGCGGAAATGCAATCAGCCATGGGAATTGCGTCGGCTTAAAGCTTCTCGTAAAAGTCACAGGCCGAGCAGGAAATGTAAACTCCTCCGGGAACTCCCCGCTCCCGATCTTTTACTCGTTTGACAATGCGGGTCGCCTTGTTGCATTTGGGACATTCAATCCCTTTGGCAGTGTCCATCATTTTGGACCGGTCGGCGGTCTTAGCTACTTTTGCCATCAATCTATCCCTCTTCTAACAGGCTCCGTGCCACACTTCCGCCTGAACATCTCACGCGGTTTCGTATCGTCTGGGGCGAAACAGAAGGCGCTGCTAAACGGTATTTTACACCAGCGCCCCAGGTTAGTTCGCCGAGTCGAGCCTCAGCTGCCGAAGCCCGGCAGTTGCTAGCTAAATCGTTCACGCGGATTGGTGCCAGCCCCGGACTTTCAGTCCGGGAGGCGGGTTTTTAAACCCGCCGGAATACCCCAGTAGCAAATTGAGGGCTTTAGCCCTGGTGGCAGCGGTGCTGACGGACAGCAAAAAGCGTTCACACCAGGGCTAAAGCCCTTAATTGCGCGACAAGACATTTATGCGGGCTTAAAAAGCCCGCTCCCCCGGACTAAAGTCCGGGGCTGGCACCCTGAACCAGAGTTTTTCTGCAGCTAGTTCGCCCCGCGTACGGCGGACACATTGATCAATTGGGATGGAGGCGGCTGAGCGGAGCCTCCTGATGGCGGTGGCGGAATTGGCTGCGGCTTCTCGTCATCCGGATACTGCACTTTCTTCATCTGCTGATCTTTGTTGACCGCATCAGGCAATTGCTCTCCTGGCTGGCGTAATGTTGGTGCGGCTGCGGGAGCATGTTCCCCGCTTGGGGCGGCCGGAGGCGCATCCCCAAGACGAACCTGGTGTACGAACTGGCCGGCAAAATAACCGTCTGTTTCGTCCTTGTCGCGAATGATCGGTGGCTGGCCGACATCGGCAATCTCCAAACGGATTACGCGGTTTCCATTGAAGCGTACAAATTGAACCTGGTGGGGAGCTTGTCCATAGATCCATTCCTCAAACGGAGTCTGCCCATCGACTTCGCGGACTTTCTGGTCGGGCTGGCCTACGGCTTTCAGCACCATCTCGCGGTTCATGCCGACCAGGACTTCGTGGTTCAGAACCGCACCCTTAAGCTTGGGTGGTAAGGTGTCGGCGAAGGCCTCAGCCGGGGTTTTGAGCGAGAAGTCAATCATGGGAACGATCAGA
>CAZSUK010000698.1:0-12641 GCA_964609355.1 uncultured Acidobacteriaceae bacterium
GGATGTTCGCTGGCCGAGCAGCGATCATAACGGGCGAATCGTTTACGAGCAGGATGGGGAGCTGAACATATTTGATATCGCCACCGGCGCCTCAACCCATCTGTCCATCCAGGTTCCCACGGATGCGCTGGCCATGCGCCCGTCGCGCGTCCCGGCAAGCGACCAGATCGAGTGGAGGGAGTTGAGCCCCAAGGGGGAACGAGCGCTGATGGTGGCGCGAGGGGACGTGTTCACAGTGCCGATCGAGAAGGGCGCGACTCGGAATCTGACCAACTCCTCGAACGCTCACGACAAATTCGCCGTGTGGTCGCCGGACGGGGCGACGATCGCCTTCATCTCCGACATGGATGGCGAAGACGAAGTCTACCGGATCGCTCAGGACGGGCTGGGCAAGCCTGAGGAGTTGACGCACGGCTTCCACACCATGCTTTACCAGCCCAGTTGGGCGCCGGACGGCAAGAGGATCGCGTTCAGCGACAAGGATGGCAAGCTCTACGTGTTGAATATGGACGACAAGAAAGTTACCCAGATCGCGCAGAACCCGCGTGGGCGGATTGATTCGTATCCGTGGTCAGCGGATGGAGGGCATCTGGCCTTCACCATGGATGAACCGAGCGGCTTCACCTGCATTTATGTGTGGAGCGTTGCCGACGGGCAGATACATCGCGTCACCGACGCGATGTACGACTCCAGCGCGCCGGCGTGGGATACGGAGGGCAATTATCTTTACTTCATCAGCACGCGCGAATACCAGCCGCAGTTAAGCGGGATCGAGTTCAACTTTGCAACCAACCGCGGCCGCTCTCTGTTGGCTCTTGCACTGCGCAAGGATGTAAAGAATCCGTTTCCACCACAAAGCGACGAGGTGACGATCGCCAAGCCGGGCGAGGACGCGGCGGATAAGAGTAAGCCAGAAGATAAGGCCGGAGACAAGGAGAAAGCCGACGAAAAGGCAAAGGCGGACGAGAAGAAACCAGAGAAGAAGAAAGAGCCCATCCGCATCGATTTCGACGGGCTGCAAGACCGGGTCAGCCGGGTTCCGGTGGAGGCCGACAACTATAGCCGTCTTACCGTGACCAAGGAGTATCTCGTGTATGCGCGAGAGGGCGGGCAGTTTTACGGGCGCGACGCCGATCCGCCAACTGCATTGATTATTTACTCGCTGAAAGACCGCAAGGAGACCACGCTGGCGGAGAAGGTCGAGGGCTTCGCAGTCTCGCGTGACGGCACTAAGGCGCTGGTGCGGAAAGCCAAGAGTTATGATCTCTACGACGTGAAGCCGGATGGCAAGCCAAAGACTGTTTCCACCGATAACCTGATCGTGGACCGGGTTCCCCAGCAGGAGTGGGTGGAGATTTTCAACGAGGTGTTCCGTCGCTACCGCGACTTCTTCTATGCAGAGAATATGAATGGCTACGACTGGAACGCGTTGCGCGACCAGTACCGGCCGCTGGTGGATTATGTGGCTCATCGCTCCGATCTCAATTATGTACTCGGAGAGATGGTGGCGGAACTCAGCAACTCACACAGCTACATTTCCGGTGGCGATTTCGAGATTCCGAAACGCACGCCGGTGGCGTTGATGGGCGCGAAGATCGAGCTGGACACAGCTGCCGGGCGGTATCGCATTGCCAGAATCTACCACGGCCAGAACGAAGAGGAACTCTATCGCTCTCCGCTAACCGAAGTGGGAGTGGACGCGAAGGAAGGCGACTACATCCTTCAGATCGACGGCCGCGAGTTAACGGCGAGGGACAATCCCTACGAGTTTCTGCGCGGAAAGGCCGACCACACTGTGCAACTGAGGGTGAACGCGAAGCCTGTCCTCGACGCCTCGCGGACGATTTCGTATCGCCCGATCACCAGCGAGACCGACCTGATCTATCTCGACTGGGTTACCCACAATCGCGAGGTTGTAGATAAGGCGACCGGCGGTAAGGTTGGCTATCTTCACCTTCCGGACATGGGCGAAAACGGGATTCGCGAGTTCATCAAGTATTACTACCCGCAAATTCGCAAACAAGCTTTGATTGTGGACGACCGCGGCAACGGCGGCGGCAATGTCTCGCAGATGCTGATCGAACGACTAAGCCTGCCGTTACTTGGGACCGAATTCGATCGCGTAGACCGGCAGACAGGCACCTATCCATACACCGTCTTGTACGGCCCGAAGGTCTGCCTGATCAATGAGACTTCGGCATCCGACGGCGATATCTTCCCTTACATGTTTCGCCAGGCGGGTCTGGGGCCACTGATCGGGAAACGCACCTGGGGCGGGGTGGTGGGAATCTCTGGCCGAGGGCCGCTTCTGGATGGCGGCGAGGTGTTCGTGCCTGAATTCGCTACGGCCAGCGCGGAAGGCAAGTATGTGATCGAAGGGCATGGGGTCGACCCCGACATCGAGGTCGAAAACGATCCGGCCGATGCGATCGAGGGCCGCGATGCGCAACTGGAACGGGCGATTGCAGAGATCGAGAAAGCCCTTCAGGCGAACCCAAAGACGCTGCCGCAGCGGCCCCCGGACCCGGATAAGTCGCCGAAACGCTGATGCATTTTGCATAAGACGGGAAGGGTCGACAACGGTGCATATGGCAGGTGGTTTCCGCTGCGAGGGAAACCCCGGCGACAGGAAGATGTGAACAAATCGACTTGGCTGGAGAGATAAGGGACAGCATACCTATCCCTCAAGAATTGCCTCAATAGGTATCAGTGTGTCGGAGAAATACCAGTGTGTCGGAGAAATGATTTTTTGCGTGCATGAACCGCAATATGCAGCCCAAGATCCATCGTTCGGCTACAACATATAGTGTGCAAAATTCTATCTCCGACACACTGGTATGCTGTCCCTTTATCTCTCCGAGGCGCTCTCAGACACGTCGCAGGACGAAGACAGTAATCAGACCAAAGTCAATCAAGGATGCCCCACCGCGTGACTTGCACGGGAGGACGAAAGTCGTAAGAGTCGTCGAATCACAACGGGCTAGTCGTGACCGTGGCCATTGTCGTGGGCTCGCCAGTGTTCGTGACCGTGGTCTTCATGGTCCCAGTGTCCTTCGTCGTACCGCCAGCCTTCCCGGTAGTGATCGTAATGAGGATGGGACCAATAGGCGCCGGGGTAAGGTGGCCGCTCGTAGCGCCCGGCTACCCAACGGTAATGGTGGCCTTGCGGCACCCAGCTACCACTGACCCAAACCATTCCAACTACAGGCGGCGGCGGTGGCGGTGATTCCACAACAATCGGCGGCGGCGCAATGCCGATATATAAGGAAACCTGCGCCGATGCAGGCAATGTCAGAGAAAGGGAAACTAGAAGCCCCATCGTCCAGCCGTTTTTCATCTATTCCCTCCGCGGGAGGCTCTGGACCGACACAAGTGTCAGTGAGGAAACTACTGACCAGGAGCGCTTAGCACAATGACGCATCGGTGGGATAGTGCTTGCTTTCGCCAGCAGAGCTTAGAAGAGCATCACCGCCAGGCGGTAGGTTGTGAAACCTGGCTGCCCATGGCCGGTATCGCAGGCTCCAACGGCCGCGGTGCGGAACCTGCCGGTGGAGATTTGTTCTTCGAGCACATCCGGAAGTCTGCTCAGGTCGGAACCTTGCCACCGCATGATGAATTTGGGGCGTAGGTTTCCCGCCGAGCCGTGTTCCATGCCGCATGTCTGCCGTGCGGCGCTCACGTCGCCTGCTGGTCGTAGTCCGCGTTGACCTAGCAACTGCGCTATCTGGCGCTCAATTTGGGAGGAGCCCAGGGCAGCGACTCCGGCGGAGAAATCCTCCACTGCCCAGAGATTCCGTCCCTGCCGCACCAGGCCGATACCGATCCCATTGAGATGCGGGTCCAATATATTTCGCCGATGAGGGGCGGAGTGCATCCATTCGTCTTCGACGGCTCCGGGAGTTGACGCAACTGCGAGGTTTTCGGCAACTTCGCGAAAGTGGGCTCCGTCGTCACTGACCCGGGTCACCAGGTCCGCTTCCCCGGAATACTGATGAGACAAGGCGCCGTGCTGCACCATCATTTCTGCGTGTCTTTGCGCTGCGTGGGCCAATGCGGGGTCCCACTTGAGCGGCCCCAGTCCATTCCGCGCCCGATCCTCGTTGGTCGCCTGCATCAATTGTCTGGCTTCAACCGACTGCCCATGAGCCTGGTTGCCAACCCCGGCGGTGCAGACGATGGCCAATAGGGACGACCCGATGAACCTTTTCATGCTCGGTTTTCCTCGGCTCTAATTGAAGCGCGAACCGGAGATGTGTCCGCTCCCACGAAAGATGTAAAGAGAGTTGGGGGCCCGCAAGTTTTTTACGCGGAATAAACTTTGAGTGGTGGCGCAGGTCTCGTTTTTGGCGCAACGGGGGGACACGCACAACGGGGGGACAGACGAAAAGTACCCCAGTGGACGGCGAGCACATCTTACGTCGGACGTTCGGCGAACTGCTAGCCGCCGATCAATGCTATGCCGCACGTTGTCCTTGCCAGTTCTCACTTCGGCTGGTCCCCGTCCACCGTGCCTTCACAGTTGGGGTACTTTTCGTGCAGTGTGTCGGAGATAGAATTTTGCACACTATATGTTGTAGCCGAACGATGGATCTTGGACTGCATATTGCGGTTCATGCACGCAAAAAATCATTTCTCCGACACACTGCGTGCGTGTCCCCCAGAATTGCGACCACTTACAGCAAAGTTCCACTCCCGTCTGACGACAAATCTTCGACGACAAATCTTGACGACAAATCTTCAGACACCATATCTCACGTGTGGCGAGAGCGATGGCCATCGAACACACAGTGGATGGCTGCAAGGGATGCATCTAGCGCTTTATTTCACAGAACTTTTGGTGATAAGTTTGACTGGGTTTTCTCTGAGAATCCCTGCGCCAGAACAGGCGCGATCGACAGTCAAGAAACTGGTTGGTCAGGTTGCCAGTAAATCTTGAATTGCTCAATTGCATCCTAACGGGGCTGGAAATCGCTGAGGCAACCAAGCGTTTTCGGGGAGATGATCTATATGCAGTTAACTGAATCCACCGACTCCGAGACCAAGCATCGCCCTAGCAGTTATGGTGCTCTAGTTGCATTACTACTAGGCCGGAATAGCGGCCTGCTTGACGCTGTCGATTGAAGGTCTGGGCGCTCCGTCAGAGATTCGGATTATCGGCGATCCTCGACCAGTTCTCGTGACGTTCTTTTTTCCAGGGATGCTAGGAGCTGCGGCTCTGAGTGGCAATGCACACGCATGGCATCTGTGGGTAGCAGCCTTAGTGAACGGGATGATTTACTTCGGTCTAGGCTGGATCGTGAGCCGTGTGACCGCCAAGCTCTTCAGTAGGGCGAGGAGGTCAGGACAGTAACTTGTTCCTAACCAGTCCAACCGCAGGCGCGTCTCCTGTGGCGGTCCTGCGGTGTTTGGGAACCTGGGGGGAATATCGAGTTGAGCCGGCAGCGCCGGCCCATCTTGTGGCAGATCATGCTCATGTGGTGAGGGATGGCGGTGCGTGCTGAGGATCGGTGGCCAGGTTCGTGTTCGGCGCCGTTCCCAGGTCAAAAACAATGTGGCCGCCGTGAGCGATCTCTTCGTGCCTCACCCACAGCTTCTCAGAAGGCTTGCCGTTGATGGTCACAGACCGGATATAGACCGCATCCGGCGACGATCTTCTGGCTTCGATAACAAGTTTGTTGCCGCCTGTAACTGTTATGGTGGCTTTGTCAATCAACGGCGAGGTGAGCACGTAGGTTCCGCTCGCCGGGTCCACTGCGTATAAGCCCATGGCGCTCATCACGTACCAGGCAGACATCTGTCCGCAGTCTTCGTTTCCTGCCAGACCATCGGGATCGTCGTGATACCAGGCCTTCAGCAGCATGCTGACCCGCGACTGCGTCTTCCACGGCTCGCCCGCATAAATGTACAGATAGGCGATATGGTGGCTGGGCTCGTTGCCATGCGCATATTGACCGACCATGCCGGCAATATCGGGCGGCGCATTTTTGGGCAGCGTCGAGGGCACGGTAAACAGAGCATCGAGCTTCTTGACAAACGGCTCTCGTCCGCCCCACAGCTCCATGTAGCCCTTCACATCGTGCTGAACGCCGAACGTCGTCTGCCACGCGTTCGACTCGGTGTAGTCGCGATAGTCAACGGTATGCCCCATATCGATGGGGTCGAAGGGCTCAGTGAAGTGTCCGTTGATGAGCCTGGCGCGAATGAACTGCATCTTCGGATCAAAGAGATGACGATAATTCTTCGATCGCTCCCGCTGCAGCCTGGCGTCATCCGTGGCCCCCACCTGATCGGCTACGAGTGAACAAGCCCAGTCGCAGTAGTTGTATTCGATCAGCTTGCTTACCGATTCCTCCTCGCGGTCCGCAGGAATGAAACCCATGGCGCGGTAGTAGCCAAGACCGCGATAGTCATCGATCATGTTGCGTTGCCGCATCACCTTGTAAGCACGCTGCCAATCGATGCCGGGAAACTTCTTGACGCAGGCCTCGGCCATCACACTGGCGGAGTGGTAGCCGGTCATGGTGCCGGTCTCCTTGCCCTGCAGCGGCCACACCGGCATGCCCGCGGGACTCTGCTCCGCCATGTCGATCAGACAATTCACCAGGCTGGGCACGCGATCGCTTTCAAACAGCGTGAAAGCAGGATGGAGTGCGCGGAACGTGTCCCAAAGCGAGTATGTGCTGTAGTTGTGCTGACCCGGCTCAAGCCTGTGGGGCTTGCCGTCCATGCCGCAGTATTCGCCGTTGACGTCGTCGAACAAGGTGGGCGCCACCAGCATGTGATAGAGAGAGGAGTAGAAGATGGTCCGCGTGGTTTGATCGCCGGTCTCAATGCGGATGCGGCTCAGCTCCGCCTGCCACTTTTGTTTAGCAGTGGCGCAGGTCTGCTCGAACTCCCAATGTGGCATTTCGGCCTTGAGGTTCGCCATTGCGTTGGCGGTGCTGACTCCGGAAATGCCCACGCGAACCAAGATCTTTTCGCCCGAAGCTGCGTCGTAGTGCAGCGCAGCTTTGACGGCATGGCCTGCGGCGCGCGAACTTCCCGCGGGAAGCACCGCGCCTTCCTGCCAGAATTCTGTCTTGTTGAAGGGCCTGGAAAACTGCGCCGCGAAGTAGATTTTTCGTCCCTCGGCCCAGGCGTGTACGGTGCGTCCGCCTGTGACCATGTCATTGCCAAGGAGCTCAAGCGTGGCATCGGCGACCGGGCTGAGAGGATCGTTATAGGAATGCGAGAAGTCGAGCACAAAGTGGCTCGGGCCTGCAGACTGAAAGGTGTAGCGGTGCAGCCCCACACGCTCGGTGGCGGTCAGCTCAGCCAGCACATTGCGATCATGCAAGGGAACGGAGTAGTAGCCGGGCGTCATCTTTTCATCGCCATGGGAAAACGGCGCGCGATATCCTTCCTCCACGTCTTCCCGCGTCCCCGGGTTCCATTTCACTTCGCCCACGTTGGGGATGATCAAGACATCCAGCAGGTCTCCGCCGCCGGTGCCGCTTAAGTGGGTATGGCTGAAACCCATCAGAGACCGGTCGGATATGTGATAACCCGAACACCAGTCCCAGCCACGGTCGTAGGTGTCCGGGCTCAACTGCACTGCCCCAAAAGGAACGGTTGCGCCGGGATAGGTGTGACCGTGGCCGCCCGTACCAACCCGCAGATTGACGTACCGGGTGAGGTCGTCCTCAGCGCCGTCGATGGCCGCTGCTGTCACCGCGGCGAAGGCTTTTGCTTGTTGAACCAGCAGATCAGAGCAGGCTGCAGCGGAAAGGGTCTGCAGAAACTTACGTCTCGAAAACATCTATCATGCCTTTCATCAAAGAGTTCCTTTTATCATACGAGTGCGGCGGGTCTGCCCGGCCGATTGCGGTTCTGGAGAGAAGGTCCATTGTGTTCATCTTTTCGCTGCTGCTGTTCCACACCATGCTGGGCTCCGCGCAACAGCCTGCTTCTGCACCGACGGTGAAACCACCAGCCCTTACTGCAGAACAACTGGAGCGTCTCGAGAACGATTGGGCTAACCTTGAGAAGTACCGGGAGGCCGATGCGCAGATGCCTGCGCTCGCTGCTCATGAAGAACGTGTGGTCTTTATGGGGGACTCCATCACCGAAGGGTGGGGGCAAAATTTCGGCAATTCTTTCCCGGGCAAGCCGTATATCAACCGCGGTATCTCCGGCCAGACTTCTCCGCAGATGCTGGTTCGTTTTCACCAGGACGTTGTCGACCTCAAGCCCAGGGTGGTGGTCATCCTGGCGGGCACGAACGACATAGCCGGGAACACGGGTAAGACTACACTGACGGCGATCATGGAGAACATCGATTCCATGAGCACGTTTGCGCGCGCCAATGGAATCGCTGTTGTACTCTGCTCGGTCTTGCCCGCGAAGGACTTTGGATGGCATCACGGCCTCGATCCTGCGCCCAAAATCGGGAGCCTGAACGAGCGCATCCGCGATTATGCCAAAGCGAAAGGATTCGTTTATGTCGACTACTACTCGCACATGGCCGACAGTGAAGGCGGCATGAAGGCTGAGCTGAGCCCGGACGGGGTTCATCCGAATGCAGCCGGGTACGCGATCATGGCGCCCTTGGTAGAAACCGGCATCACGCAGGCTCTTTCTCGTTGACCGGAAAACGAAGCGCCCTGGGACCATCCGGAACTGGGCCCAAGGAAACCGTCACTGAAGCATTCCTGCGACGCCTTTGCTTGAGTGAAAGGGTTGGTTCCATTCGCACTCCGTAGGGGAAGTTAGCCGCCCAGGATGCAGTGTCTGATCCGTGCATGTGAATCTCTTGCGAATCGATGCTGCATTGCTCGTGAGAACGGGTAGCCGAGCCGGGCCAGGATGTGCCTCGGACGGGATACCGCTTCGATGAGATAAGACACCGACCCGCTTTCGGGATCAAAGTCGATGACGAAGCGCTCCTGTCCTTCCTCGACATGAAGGGCGGTGGTGGCGTACATAAAACCGAAGCGAGTCGGGCTGTCCACAATCTCGACGATGCGGCTAAAATTGATTGACCACAAATACGCGGTGTGAGCCTCCACAGCTACCACCTCTCCCGGCGCGATCCTGGCAGTCGGGTTCGCTACCAGTACCCATCCCAAATTGAACTGTTCCCATCGCTGAAAGGCTTCGCGGGCAACCATGAAGTCGCGTCGTCCTCGACCTATCTCGCTACGCGAAAAGTCACGCACAAAGCTCTTCGGTGGGGTTCCGAGCGAACCATCCGTCGCTGTCAGCAATTGAGGAGTGGAGGGTGGAACTTGGCGAGCGGCTGCCAGGAGTTTTTTCTTCTGATTTTCGCTTGCGCGGAACGGTCGCAACACTTGTCCAGTATCTCAGGGGCAGCAAGAATCAGCTCCGTCGTCTGCCACACCTGGACCTCCGCCAAGGTCAGCCTTTGACGCTCTCGCCTTCTTTTTGATGGACAGCACTTTTCTCTGCAAGCTCGAGGGTAGGGACCGCCCGCAAAAGTTGTCAAACAGCCCCAGGCAGAGCCACACGGCATGAGCAGAAAAGCTTCCCGGCTATCGATCAACCAGCGCCATCATGCGTTCGTTATAACGCGGACCAGAAATAGCCTCAGGTGACAACGCATGATCCAGCTCCGCCATCTCCCCTGGTTCCAACTTTACCCCGGCAGCAGCAACGTTCTCTTCCAGATAGGTGCGCCGTTTCGTCCCCGGGATGGAAACAATATCGTCGCCCTTATGCAGCAGCCACGCCAAAGCAATCTGCCCCGGCGTCGCCTTCTTGCGCTCGGCAATTTCCTTCACCACCGAGGCAGCACGCATGTTCGCATCGTAATTCGCGCCTTGAAACCGCGGATCCCCACAACGGAAATCGCCTTCGGGATACTCTTCCGCGCGCTTGGCGGTTCCCGTCAGGAAGCCCCGGCCTAACGGGCTGAAAGGCACCAGGCCAATGCCCAGTTCGCGTAGCGTGGGAATGATTTCTGCCTCCAGGTTGCGCTCCCAAAGCGAATACTCGCTTTGCAGAGCCGTTACCGGAAACACCGCGTGCGCACGTCGAATCGTTTTTTCTCCGGCCTCTGAGAGGCCGAAATAATGCACCTTCCCCGCACGGACCAATTCTCCAACCGTTCCCGCAACATCCTCAATCGGCACATTGGGGTCAACCCGGTGCTGGTAGAGCAGGTCAATCGTTTCTACCTGCAACCGCCGCAGCGAAGCATCCACCACTTCGCGGATATGTTGCGGACGGCTATCGATCCCCGTGATCTTGCCATCCTTGATGAGAAACCCGAACTTGGTGGCAATCGCCGCCTGCTCTCGCCGGCTCTTGAGTGCCTTTCCCACCAGCTCTTCATTGATGAAAGGACCGTACACCTCGGCGGTGTCAAAAAAATTGACCCCGAGCTCGAGTGCACGATGAATGGTGGCTATGGATTCGCTATCGTCGGCTGAGCCATAGGACTGGCTCATGCCCATGCATCCCAGGCCCAGAGCGGAAACCTCCAGGCCCTGCGTTCCTAATTTTCGTTTCGGCAACATACTGTTTCGATGCTGCGGAACAGCCCACGATGCCTTGAAAAGGCCGGACGTCAAAAGGGAATATCGTCGTCCGTGATCTCGGTCCCGGCAAACTCCTCGTGATGTACCGGGGCGCGTTGATCGAAGGAGCTGGTACTGGAGCGCGGACCGCCGCCACCGCCGTCTCCCTCGCCGCGGCCCGACAACAGCATAATGTCGTTGACGATGATCTCGGTGCGGTACTTCTTCTGCCCGGTTGCCTGGTCATCCCAGGAGCGCGTTTGAATCCGGCCTTCGACGTACAGCTTGGCGCCCTTCTTGACGTAGTCACGAATGATCTCAGCCACCCGCTGATACGCGGTCAGGTTGTGCCACTCGGTGCGACCCTGCCACTCGCCGGTTTTATCCTTGAAGCGCTCGGAAGTGGCCAGGCCAAGGTTGGCGACCGGCAAACCGCTGGGAAGAAGTTTTACCTCCGGGTCTTTGCCTACATTGCCCACCAGAATAACTTTGTTGATGCTCTTTGCCATGATGCTCCCTCTGTTTTGGGTAAGGCTGAAGCATAGCAGAACCCGCTCCGCTTTTTGCGGACCCGCGCTGCTATGAGGATTTCAGCATTAATATTTGTTCATCCGCGCGATGCGCCGGTTGCGCAGCCACTTGGCTGTTCCCAGCAGCGTCAGCATAGTTCCAAACGGCAGGCACATCAATGCCAACAGCAGCATCAGCCAACCGGAGTTGGTGTGTGGCCCGTGCTCGCCGATACCGCCAAAGACCGTGGCCGTCACCAGCGCGGCCAGAATGCCGGTCACAAGAATCCAGATGCCGGCGCGTAGCAGTTGTGTCGTGCCGTCGTCCGCGTTCAACGCCACGCAGCCAGCATGGCATACACCACCACCCCGGTCACCGACACGTATAGCCAGATGGGTAGCGTAAAGCGCGCAATCTTGCGATGCTGCCGAATGCGCCCGCTCAAAGAAAAAAAGAACGTTGTCAGCACCATCGGCAGTGCTATTACCGACAGACCGACGTGGCTGATGAGTATCGAGAGGTAAACCGTCCGCACCGTGCCAAAGCCGGGAAAGTGCGTCTCTCCATGCAGCGCATGGTTGGTGATGTAGCTGACCAGGAAGAGGGACGAAAAGACAAACGCGGTCATCATCGCCGCGCGATGAGCAGGAATATTGCGCCGGCGGATAAAGTAAAACCCAGTCAGCAAAGCAATCGTGCACAGCCCGTTAAGCAACGCGTTGAGTGCAGGCAGATAGCGAAAGTGCTCGGCCGTTGCGTCCAACGGATGGTGCAGATAAAGCAGCCAAAGCAGGAAGCAAACCGCAGCCGCGCTCACTGCTACGATCAAAGCCAAAGGCAGCGCCAAGGAAGGGCGCTGGTTGGTTTCTGCCACGAACATGGTCAAACTCCTAAGCCGAAGGCTTGTTGGTGCGCCGGTTGACGATCGCCCAGGCCGCGGCAAAGGTCAGCACGCAAAAGGCTGCCGTCACCGCCAGGTTCACTGGCAGCGAAAACTGCGTTGGCGCATCGGGAAACAACGCTCCTCGCAGTGCTTCCACTCCGTAGGTCAGAGGGTGCAGCATCATGCAGAAGCGCATCCAGCCGGCCGCTCCACTGAGCGGGAACAACGCGCCCGAGAGCAGCCACAGCGGGATCAGCAGCACATTCACAATGGCATGAAAGGCTTGGGTCGAATCCATCGGCCAGGCAATGGCAAAGCCCAGCGCGGTCAACTCGAAGCTGATCATGATCACTGCCAGGATGCTCAAGCCAATGGCAGCCGGAGTCAGGTGCACCCCAACCAGGGGCGCAAACACCAGAAAAATGATTCCCTGGATGGCGGCCAGCGTGCCTCCGCCCAGCACTTTACCCAGAACCACAGACGACCGGCTCACCGGCGCCGCCAGTACCGAGAGCAGAAAGCCCTCATTCCGGTCCTGGATCAGCGACATCATGCTGAAGATCGCGGTAAACAGCACAATCATGGCTACGGATCCAGGAAAGAAATAGCCCAGGTAATGGCCCGATGTTCCAGAACCCGAATTGAAGCTGTGCGCGAACCCCGCGCCCAGCACCACCCAGAAAATCAGCGGTGAAACTATCACACCCGCTACGCGGGCCTTCTGCCGATAG
>CAZSUK010000699.1:0-2946 GCA_964609355.1 uncultured Acidobacteriaceae bacterium
TGCCGAACCTTGCCGCGGGATGTTCCATGGCCGATATGGCCGACGTCGATTCCGTCACCGATTGCTGGGAGGAGTTGGAGCAGATGGTCGGCTCCGTACCCGCGGCCGACGGCCGTGCTCCTGTGATCCCGGTCACCTATATGAACTCTTCCGCTGCGCTGAAGGCTTTCTGCGGTGAGCATGGCGGCGTTGTGTGCACTTCCTCCAACGCGGATGCCGTTCTGCGCTGGGCATTCGAGCGAGGCCGGCGCGTGCTCTTTTTCCCCGATCAGCATCTGGGACGAAATACCGCCAAGGCAATGGGCATCCCGTTGGATGAGATGGTCGTCTGGAATCCCCAACATGCGATGGACCCCGAGACAGTGCGCAAGGCCCGCGTGATTTTATGGCACGGCTTCTGCTCTGTACACAAGCGGTTCACCGTAGAGCAGATCAAGCTGGCGCGCCTGCGTCATCCCAACGTGCGTGTCATCGTCCATCCGGAGTGCACCATGGAGGTGGTGGATGCGGCCGACGAGTCTGGCTCGACCGACCTCATACGCAAACGCGTCGAGGCTGCTCCGCCGGGCTCTGTCTTTGCCATCGGCACGGAAATCAATATGGTGCAACGCCTGGCCAACGAGCATCCCGAGCAGACGATCTTCTGCCTCGACTCGATCATCTGTCCCTGCTCGACGATGTACCGCATTCATCCCAGCTATCTCGCGTGGGTTCTGGAGTCACTCGAACGCGGCGAGGTTCTCAATCGCATCACAGTGCCTGAGGCCATTGCGCAGCCCGCACGCATTGCGCTGGAACGGATGCTGAGTCTGCAGCCGGGCCGGGCATGAAGCAGCGACAGCGAATCCTGGTAGTTGGTAGCGGCATCGCCGGGCTCATTGCGGCCCTCCAGCTCTCCACCCGTTATGCTGTGACGGTGGTGACGAAATCTGAGCTGGCGGAGAGCAATACCCGGTGGGCGCAGGGTGGCATCGCTGCCGCCATGTTTCCCGACGACAGCGTTGCCGAACACGTTGCTGACACACTGCGCGCGGGGGCCGGTCTGTGCGGGCTGGATGCAGTGGAGGTGCTTTGCTCCGAAGGACCCGCGCGCATTCGCGATCTCATCCGCCTGGGTGTCGCTTTCGATCAAAACGATGGCGTGCTTGCGCGCGGACTGGAAGCCGCGCACTCACGCGCGAGAGTACTGCATGCGCGCGGCGATGCGACCGGGTTCTCGATTGAGATGGCGCTTGTTCGCGCAGTCCGCGCTGCCGATATTCTTGTGCTCGAGCACACCTTCGCCTGCGATCTTCTTCTCGAGAACGATCGCATCGCCGGGCTGGAGGTGCTTGGCCCTGACGGCGAGCTGAGGCGATTGGAAGCAGATGCGGTGATTCTCGCCAGCGGTGGCGCCGGGCAGCTGTACCTGCATACAACCAACCCCGCCGGCGCGACCGGCGACGGTATCGCCATGGCCCTTCGTGCCGGCGCCCAGATTGCGGATGTGGAGTTTTATCAGTTCCATCCCACCGCGCTGGCTACTGCGGATACCTTCCTCATTTCTGAAGCGGTGCGAGGCGAGGGAGCGGTGCTGCTGGACGCGCAAGGGCGCCGCTTCATGCCCGGTCTTCACCCAGATGCGGAGTTGGCGCCCCGGGACGTAGTGGCTCGGGCCATTGCGGCTCAAATGTCCGCACAGCAGGGACGCCCGGTTTTGCTGGACGCGACCAGTCTGGGCGAGGAATTCCTGCGTCAACGATTTCCCAGCATCGATGCTGCATGCCGCAGCCGTGGTTTCAACTGGACCAGGGAGCCTGTTCCCGTAACTCCTGCAGCGCACTATTGGATGGGTGGAGTGCGTACTGACCTGTGGGGCCGCACCTCCATTCCGGGACTCTTCGCCGTTGGTGAGGTGGCGTGCACCGGGGTTCACGGAGCCAATCGGCTGGCATCGAACTCACTGTTGGAGAGCCTGGTTTTTGCCTGGCGCTGTGCGCATCTGCTGCTGCAGAGCGGTTCGCATAGCTTGGGCGATGGCGACTGGCCGTTCTCGCAACAGGACGAGCCGAGTGACTTCAGTCGCGGCATGAATGCCCGGAGTCGGACTCCGCTGGCTGATCGCAAGTTGCTGCAGGCTGTGATG
The DNA here is from genome assembly GCA_964609355.1 of uncultured Acidobacteriaceae bacterium. Classification (GTDB taxonomy): domain Bacteria; phylum Acidobacteriota; class Terriglobia; order Terriglobales; family Acidobacteriaceae; genus PALSA-350. The sequence continues at coordinate 2,126 of CAZSUK010000699.1, forward strand.
TGGGACAAGGTCGGAATCGAACGCAACGGAAACGACTTGCAGCAAACACTTACTCAGCTCAACCGGTGGTGTGTCGATGGAGCCAGTGTGGAATCTATGGAGACCGCCAACCTCCTCGCACTGGCACGCGTGACGACTGCGGCTGCGCTTGCCCGATGCGAGTCCCGCGGAGCCCATTTCCGTCGAGACTATCCTGAGAGTTCCTCCGAGTGGCAACACAGCTTGGTCTATGAGCAGAAGGTTGCCGTGCCATGCTGATGAGACCCGATCAAAAAGCGATTGAGGCGATTGTTCGCATGGCCTTGATGGAAGACGCGCCGTGGGGAGATATTACGTCGCAGTCGCTGCTGCCTGCCGACGCTCGCATCTCGGCTCAACTGGTGGCTCGGGAAAACGGCATTCTGTGTGGCGAGGATATCTTCGCTGCGGCTATGAGGATGACAGGCACGATTGTTATCCAGTTCGCGGTCCACGATGGCGAACAATTTGCTAAGGGTGAGCTTCTCGCCACAGTCGACGGGCAGGCACAGACAGTGCTACAGGCGGAACGTGTCGCCCTGAATTTCGTTCAGCGGCTCTCAGGCATTGCCACGCTGACGGCCCAGTATGTTGAGGAAACCGCTGCCACTAAGGCTCGTATCGTCGATACTCGCAAAACCACGCCGGGGTTGCGGCGATTAGAAAAGAGGGCCGCAGCCGCGGGCGGCGCGGTGAACCATCGCATGGGTCTGTTCGACGCGGTGCTGATCAAGAATAACCACATCACCGCTGCGGGCGGCGTCCGTGCGGCGCTGGATCGCACACGAAATGCAGGCGTGCCG
>CAZSUK010000700.1:0-12152 GCA_964609355.1 uncultured Acidobacteriaceae bacterium
AGGAGCGGGTGGTTCCGGTATCGGAACTCGAAAAGAGTGTTCCGCCGGAGCTGAGCCAGATTGTTAGCCGCTGCCTGGAACGGGATGTTGCCCTTCGCTATCAAAATGCCTCCGAACTGCTTGCCGACCTCGAGTTGTGGGCGGGTACAGGCAGGTCCGGGATTATCGCCGCGCGTCTTAAGCCCGGCCCCCGCAGATGGGCAGACGAGAACAGGCGGCTGCTGGCCGGTGTGGCGGGCCTGGTGCTGCTGCTGATCGTGACCCTGGCCTACTTCCTTACGCGCCCAAAGTCTGCGCCCGTCTCAGAGGTCAAACAGGGCGTGCCGGTGGTGCCGGCGCGATCGCTGGCGATTTTGCCTTTTCGCAACTCATCCGGAGATGCCAAGGACGACTGGATCGGCTCGAGCGTGGCAGACATGCTGAGCACAGACATAGGCCAGTCGGCACATTTGCACACGGTGCCTACGGATCGCCTGCACCAGGTGCTAACGGATCTTCGCGTGGGTCCGGAGACAGCGATCGATCCGGATACGCTACGCCGCGTGGCCCAGTTCAGCAATGCCGACATTCTGGTTTCGGGACAATACGCACGCTTCGGCGACCAGATTGTGATCGACGCCACAATTCGTGACCTGGTGCACGACCAGACTGTACCAGTCAAAGCGCAGGCACTGGTAAAAGACCTGCCGACCGCGATCGACAGCCTGGCGGACTCTGTACGCAAGAACCTTTCGCTCTCGGCCAATGTGGTGGAAGAGCTGAAAGCGCAGTCATTCAAGCCAAATTCGACATCCGTGGAGGCGTTGCGTGAGTACGACGCCGGATCGGCGCTGATGCGCGCCGGCAAGTATGTGGATGCGTTGAAGCATCTGCAGGCCGCGACCACGGATGATCCCCAGTTTGCGCTGGCGTTTTCCAAACTGGCAGATGCCCAGTCGGAGCTCGGTTTCCAGAGCGATGCCGAGCAGTCTTCGATCCGAGCGACCGATCTTGCGCATAACCAGAAACTGCCTCTGGCGGAGACGTACCTGATCAGCGCAAGCAATGCGCGGATCATGAAGGACAACAAGAAGGCACTCGAGGCCTACGAGAATCTCTTAAAAAGCTCACCTGGTGATGTCGATGTCCAATATGAATTGGGCAACCTGTACCTGCAGAACGGGGAGTACGACAAGGCCCGCGCCGAGTTTAAAGGTGTGCTGCAAACGGATCCTAAAAATATCAGGGCGTTGTGGAGTTTAGGGGTGGTCGATAACCTGACCGGCAATCCGCAGGCGGCGCTTGATTCCCTTACCCGCGGTTCCAGTCTCGCGATCCAAGTGGAAATCAGGAACAGCAAGCGTTGATTTTGCTCTCAATGGGTATCTCCTACCGGCTGCTTAACAAGCCGGAGGAAGCGCTGCGCAATTATCAGGATTCCATTGCGATCAACGAAAAAATTGGCCAGAAGCGGGGCGTAGCTGCAGCGCTGAACGAAATGGCGGCTGTACAGAGGACGAGTGGAAAGCCGGATGCCGCGTTAGCCAGCTACAACAAGGCATTAGCCCTGCTGCGCGACATCGGGATGAAGGATGAGACGGCAAACACCCTGACCAACATGGGCGGGGTGTATCAGGATCTGGGGAAATTCGATCAGGCGCTCGAGGTTTACAAGCAGGCTTTACAAATCCAGCGCGAAACCGGCGACCAGAGCTACGAATCACAGTGCCTGGACAATATCGCAAGCGTCTATCTGGCTATGGGGGACACCGATAACGCCTTCACCTATTCTCAGCAGGCGCTGCAGTTGCGGGAAAAGCTGGGAGTTCCGGGTGACATCGCCGATACGCTGGAAAGCTTAAGTGAAGCCTATACGGCGACCGGACAATACGACCAGGCAATGACGGCGCTTATGCGTGCGCTCGAGCTCAGCCGTAAGGTTGGGGATAGTGGGCGTATCGCCCTGGTTTCTCATCAGATCGGTCTCGTGCTTGGGTATCAAGGCCGGTTTGGCGCGTCGGTGAAGTCGTTGCAGGATGCAGTGAACGCTTTCCGCGCGCAGGGGGAAAATGGGGCAAATATGGCCGGGTTTCTCGCTGACCTGTCGGGAGCCCTGGCTCGGGCGGGAAAGGGCAACGAGTCATCCAGCACGCTCGACCAGGCGCAGAAAATTCAGCAAGCTTTAAAGAATGAGTCTTTGTTAGCAGCACTCCTGAACACCCGGGGCGATGTCGCTTTTTATCGTGGGGACTACAAGAATGCCGAGCAATCGTATCAATCGGCGCTGCGGCTCGCCTCGCGGACTAAGGAAGACGAGGTAACGCTTCTTTCCAAAGTCAATTTGGTCAGGGTTGCAGTTGCGGAGAGCCGGTATCAGGAAGCGCTGCACATGTTGCAACCTTTACTCAATGGAAAGCGTGCCGCTCCCGCGAACCTTTCTTTGCAAATGAACCTTGCGGCGGCAGAGGCGTCTATCGGGATCAAAGATTACGCGCGAGCGAATCATATTCTTGATCAAGAATTGATTACCGCGAAACGCGCTGGAATGCGATTTGATTTGGCCCGAACATATTATTTGCTCGGAACTTCCGCCAGATTGAATGGAAGCGCTGAGCGCGCCGCTGACTACTACCGTGAAGCGGCCCAGCTGCTCGATGTAGTCCGAGGGGACTCAGGCGCGGAGAATATTATGCAGCGGGTTGATTTCAAGACCATGTATGAGGAATCGAATCGCTGGAAGCGGTAGTGGATGTCGCTTGAAATTCGGTGGAGAAATGGCACGTTCCTCCACTGCACTCACCCGGATTTCCTGAAAAACCTTTCCAAGAAATAGCATCCACACAGAGATCTCTCCACTTCGCTTCGGTCGAGATGACAAAGGGGAGGGTCGTTACTTTTTGGAAGGGTTGCGACTCGGATGGACGGAGTTAGGAGCCGTTACTTTGCGAAAACTGCAGATCCCTCCACTGCGCTTCGCTCCGGATGATAAGGGTAGGGCGGTTACTTTTCGAAAGGTTAGCGACTTGCAGGTCCCTCCACTACGCTTCGCTCCGGTCGGGATGAATCATGGGTCTTTGGCCCACCCAAGGTAATGAAAAACGGCTCCTGTTCAGTAACGGCTGTCGATCAAGGCACCGCCCTCCCCTTTGTCATCTCGACCGAAGGCAGCGCAGTGGAGAGATCTGCGGCTCAGCGGTCCCTTCTTGGAAATGTTTTTCGACAGAGCAAAGCGTAGTGGAGGGACCCGCGGTTTTTTTCCCGGCCGTAAAACCCAGGTCTCAAAAACGAGACCTGGGCCACCCACCACCTACTTGACGAGGGTTTTCGCGGTCGATTGGGCGATCCCTTTCCCCTCAGGATTTGCGCTGGTTACCATTGCTGTGTTGGTGATGGTCGTTCCCGCATTGGCCGTCACATTCACGTAGATCTCTACTAAAGCCGGCGTTAGTAGAGTCAATGTAGGAATGGAACAAGTCACCGTGTTGCTGGCAAACGTACAGCTGCATTGGCCCTTGGTGCAGCTCGCCTGCTGAGCAGCAGCCTTCACGAACGTAACGCCGCTCGGAAGCGGATCGGTGATCATGACCGCAGAGGCCGCCTGCTTGCCCAGATTGACAGCCGTGATCCCGTAGATTAGCTGCGCACCGTGTTTTACCGTCAACGGAGCAACCTTCAGGATAGAAAGATTTGCCGGGGGCGGCGCCACCACCTGGTATGTCACAGAGGCAGGGGTTGCCGTGTTTCCAGCCGCGTCCACCGCAGCCACAGTGAAGGTTTGCGACCCCGCCGTCGACGTACTCACCGGACTGCTCACAGCCCCAGTGTTTAGCGTGCCCTGGGGGAACGTCGCGGTACCGCACTTCACGACTCCGGAGTTCACAATCGGGGAGGCATTGTCGGTACAGCTGTAGGTCGCCGTTACCGCCTGACCGACCAAATAGGAGTTGGCCACGCCGTTATTGGTCGAGGGCGGGGGCGATAGCGTGGGCCCAGTGGCTACCACCGGGTTTACCGTGTCTATGTTGATCGGGAACGTGTAGAAGGCAGTAGACCAACTTCCTCCGGTCTGAGAGAACTTCAACTCTTGGGTGCCAGCGCAGTCCTGGGCATAATAATGCAACACATAATTGCCGTCCGCCTGAACGGAAACACTTTGTGCCGGGGGAGTAAACGGATTGGCCGGTGCACTGCCTTGGGGCGCAGGACAGGCCCCATTGTTCGTGAGCGTTGTGTCGTTGGCAACCGGGGCCGGGGGCTGAGGAACGCTCGAGGCGGGGGAAATTCCGTAGGTGAGCGTCTCAATTGGGGCGGCAACAAAGTTGTTGTTGGAAGATATCGCGGGGGGTGTGCTGACAAAGTTTACGGTGGGGCTTTGGGTATTGATCCAATTCCCGGGCTGATGGATCCCGGTCACCGAAACAGCGGTCAGGGGCTCGGGCACGGGCGCCACAGTAATGAATGTGGAATTGGGGCTTTGCCCAGATCCTCCGGTCTTATAAACTCCGGGACCGGAAAAATTGACCAGGACGTTCTGCGGGCAAAGCTGCTGGGCAATGCCAGAGTTCTGATCGAAGGTGCATGACCCTCCACCCCATTTTTCCGCAGCCTCAAGGAAGCCTACTCCCTGGTGGTAGGTCAGGCCATTGGTCCCGGCTATGTCGGGAAGGCTAAAGCCGGGTCCGTCAAACACTTCCTGGAACACCTCGTTGCGCTGCTGCGAAGCGGGGCATAAAGCGCCGGCTTGGGCCGAATTACTACCAATCTGACAGGTAAGGGTGTAGAGCTTGCAGGCAGGCGAGCCGCTGTACAGTTCGCCGGTGTGGAGCAGGCAGCTTGAAGTCGCAAACGAGGTCCCGTTCACATAGCCGGGAAACGCCGCCGGATTCAGAGGAGTGTCCGCGGTGGAGGGCGTGGACTGATCTGTAATCGTTAGAGTTCCGGCGTTCTGCGCGGCCGTTAGATCGTAGGTGAACTGGACCTGCTGGTTGGTGCTGGAATTGAACGAATAGTTTTGCGCCAATTGCCCGGAGGTCGGATTGCTCTTCGAGATTGGATTACCGGTCACCAGGCCAGGGCCCGCGACGCCGGCCGAGGAGCAGTTGGTTACCAGGTAAAGCGTGGAACTGGTGAGGAAGCTTCCCTGATCCACTAGACCGATCTGAGCCTGCACCGCTCCCTGCGAGAAGTAGCTGCTGATGTCAATGGGAGCCACCCCTCCGGTGCCTACGAAGTTATCCGGGTCCTGGTTCGTCAAGTTGCCGGCGCTGGCCTGGGTTTCGTACCAGCTGTTGAAGCAGTTCCCATTGCAGATGTTGACCGCATCCTCCGCTTCCCCAACCTGGAGCGAGATGAAGTTGTCCACCAGCACGTTGCCGGTGCCATCGGCGGAGGACGAAATTAAGGCCTTGGGCGACGAGGGGCAGCTGAGATTGAGAATGGTGGTGTTGAAGGTATTCGGTGAACTGTTGCTGGTGCCCTGGGTGGAGACCCTGACGTTCACTGGGCTGAAGAGTTGGATGGATTGAGCAGAGGCGGAGAAAGCAGTGGCAGCGACGCAGATGGCTGCGAAGCTCTGCACGAGAACGGGACTCTTCATTGTGCGGAAACCCCTATTTTGTTTTGTGGCCGGGCTCACGGCGCGATTCACCCCGGGGGAGGGCGTAGGGCAACTTCAGCGAGCCTTAGGGATTGTGCAATTCGAGAGATGTCCTGTCAACTAAAGATTGACGTTCGAAGGTTCTTCCTGAACCCGCATCAATGAATCTTCTGTGAGCTGGTCGATGCTGCGGAGCTCGGGAAACAAAACACTCCAGATGCCGGTAACGGCCAGCGCTCCTATGCCCCCGGCGACCACCGCGCGGACCGCTCCCCACCACTGTGCGGTGACTCCGCTCTCGAATTCACCCAGCTCGTTAGAAGCGCCGACAAAGAGCGAATTTACGGCGCTCACTCTGCCCCGCATGGAAGCGGGGGTGGCCAACTGAAGCATGGAGGACCGGATCACGACGCTGACCATGTCGGAGGCGCCCACCACGGCCAGTGCGGCGAGGGAGAGCGGCAAACTCCGGGAGAGGCCGAAGACAATGGTCGCGCTGCCGAAGATGGCGACCCCGGTAAACATTAGTACGCCGGGACGGTGCAGCAGCGGGCGGAAGGTCATCCAAATGGAGACGGCCAGAGCACCCAGCGCCGGGGCGGAGCGCAGCGCACCCAAACCCTGAGGCCCGGTGTGCAACAGATCGTGAGCAAAGATGGGCAGCAAGGCGGTAGCACCGCCTAAGAGCACTACAAAGAGATCGAGCGAAATGGAGCCCAACAGAAGCTTCGCCTTCCAGACATAGCGAAATCCCGCCAGAATCACCTCGGTTGAAATGGCCCGGTGCTCCATACGTCCAGGGCGAACATGGAGGGAGCTGATCAAACCTATAAAGCCGATGCCGGTGACCAGGGTAAACAGGAAAACGATTGGGGCACCGTAGAGGCGGCCTTTAAGGGGTAGGGTGTAAAGCAGCCCGCCGATGGCCGGGCCGGCGATATTGGCGATCTGGAACACCGTGGCGCCCCAGGTAATGGCGTTCACGAAATGCTCCGTCGGGACCAGGTGAGGCAGGAGCGCGGAACTAGCAGGTCCGCTGAACGCGCGGCCGGAGCCGATCAGGAATAGCACGGCGAAGATGGGCTCGACTCGATGCAGACCGCGGAAGGCGAAAAGGAGCAGGGCCAAGGTGCAGAGGATTTGTAAGGTGTAGCAGACCAGAATCACCACGCGGCGGTCGTAACGGTCGGCGACATGGCCGGCGGGCAGCAGGAACAGGAGTCCAGGCAAAAAGAGGGTCAGCCCGGTGTACCCCAGATCGAGCGCCCGGTGAGTGATTTCATAGACCTGCCAGGCTACCGCCACCGCCTGCGCTTCTGCGCCCATGATGACCATCACCCGTGCCAGCTGATAGCGGCGAAAGTCGCGGTGGGCAAATGCTGCTGTACCTGCTGTCGGTGCGGCCATAGGTCTGGTTTGGGAAAGGATATCGCAACGGGGGAAATACGATAGGATGCAGGCATGTCCAGTGGATCAGCAGCGCCGCCAGAGGTGAAGATTTCGGACTCTGACGCAGCGCTGGAAGAGTTGATTGCCGGCAATCGCCGGTTTACAAGCGGGCGAACATCGTCTCACCGGCGCGATCTTGCCATCCTGCAACAGATGATGGAAAAACCGGAACCGTTTGCCGCAGTTCTCTCGTGTGCTGATTCGCGCGTGCCGGTGGAGGTGGTTTTCGACCAGACCATCGGACAGCTGTTTGTCACCAGGGTGGCGGGGAATATTGTGACTACCGAGATTGTGGCCAGTCTCGAGTATGCAGCTGCGGTTCTGGGAACACACACGATCCTGGTTATGGGCCATAGCCGTTGTGGTGCAGTGACGGCAGCCATCCAATCCTCAGATCAGGGAACAGCCGTTCCAGGGCAGATTAGCGCGCTGTTTCCCTATATTCGGCCCGCGGTAGAGCAGGCCGGGCCGGACGTGGAAGCCACCGTACGCGCCAATATACTCATTCAGGTCGCGCGGCTGCGGGAATCTTCGCCTTTGTTGTCAGCGCTGATCAAAGAGGGGAAGCTCAAGGTGGCGGCGGGGTATTTCGATATCCGTACCGGTGCGGTGACCCTGCTGGATGAAGGTTGATGCCGTGGAAAAACATTTTTGCACTCCCTCACAAATGGGTCCAGGGCGGAATACCCAGGTCTCAAAATAGAGACCTGAGCCACCCACTTAATTATTCTTCAGCGCCATTTTCAAAGCGCTGCTAGTTGCCGTGCAAGAAGGTGGCGTATTGCGTGTCGACGATGCCCAGATTTCGGGCCAAGCCTAGTTTGGCTTGATTGTGCTGGCTGGTGGTGGCGACCAGGTTGGTCTCGGCGTTGGCCAGCGTTGCCTGAGCCTGCACTACGGGTAGATTGTCGTCGACTCCGGCCCTAAACCGGTCCGTGGTCTGCTCCAGTTCTTTGCGCGCCAACTCCACGTTACTTCGCGCCACCCGCACCAATTCCGTAGCTGTCTGCACATCGAGGATGCTATCCCTCAACTGGCGGTTGATCTGCTCCTTCAGAGCAGCCAACTGTTGGATCAGATTGGTCAGATTCGCTGCTGCGACCCCACTGTCTCCGCGGAATTTGACCTCTTGAAACAGGGGCAGATTCAGCGATCCCGCAGCCACAAACGTTCCGTGGTAAAGCCCACCGGTCACTCCTGTAACGCCATAGTTGCCCTGAAAATCGAGCGTAGGCAGGCGCTCCCACTTTGCCGCCTTGCGCTGCAATTGCGCCGCACGGACCTGCGCTTGAAGGCCCTGATAGTCCTGCCGGCTGCGATAGGCCATTTCTTTGGCCTGGTCAATATTCATGACCGCCAGATCGGCATAGGGCTGAGTATCAGTGAGTTGGATTTCCTGTTCTGCCGGAAGCCCAATCTCGCGGTTGAGCGCAATCTTCGCCTTTTTGAAATTGACCTCAGCCGATATGAGGGCTTGCTCCTGGGTCTGGTACTGTACCCGGGCCCTTAGTTCATCGAGGTTTGCTACCGTTCCCGCCTGGTGCTCGGCGACTGCCTGGCTGAGCAGCACGCGGTCGGCCTCGAGCAGAGCTTTGGCATTATCGACCTGGGACCCCAAAGCCAACGCCTGCAGGTAGGCGTCGCCAATGGTCAGCACAACCAGCCCCCGCGAAGACTGCTTGCTGTAATAAGCCGCCACGACGTTTGCCTTCGCCGCGCGGTAGCGATCGATGTTGCTCAGACTGAACAGGGTCTGAGAGTAGTTCACCATCGCGTCGGTGACGTTGACCTTGACCACTGTTTGAATCGCGGCAACGTCCAAGCCGGGGAATATGGGTGCGAATTTGTTGAGCTCGCTCGAGGAGAATCCAAGTGCCGCCAGGTTGAGCTGGTGAGCACCCGAATCTGCCTGAGCCGTAACCGTAGGCAATAGGGGCTGCAGACTCGCGAGCGATTGCGCTTTTGCGCTTTGTTCCTGCTCCCGCGCCTCGACCATGGCCAGATTATGCTCAATGCCCAGCGCGATCGCTTCATCGAGGGTCAGAGGCTTGACCCCGTCCGTTGGTTTGACGATGGTTACGCTACCGTAATAGGGACTCTGCGCGGAACTCTGGTTGGCCGTTTGCGCTGGCAGCATGCCCGAAGACAGCAACACGACCGCTGCCAGCACGCTCCGAATCGTCATTATCGAGGGTCTCTTCCTTTCCGTTCAATCCTTTAGATCGAATCGCCGACGCCAGGTTGCCTAATTTTGGGGGCCTAATTTTGGGATTGGCCGAGAGCAATAAGGAAAAAGCTCTCCCTACGTATCTTCGTCGACCTGGGCGTGTTTGTGTGCGGCGGCGATGACCTTTTCTGCTGCTACCGCGGGAACGACGTCATACCGGGTCATTTCCATGTGGAAGCTGCCTAATCCCTGGGTCAGAGAGGTGAGCGTGGCGCCATAGCTGAGCATTTCGGCCATGGGTACTTCCGCGCGGATGATCGTGGTCCCCCGGCCGCTCCCCATGCCCTGTACGCGTCCCCGGCGTCCGGTCAGATCGCCCATAATTGCGCCGGTAAACGTCTCGGGCGCCTCAATCTCCACCCGCATGAGCGGCTCCAGCAGCACTGGTTTGGCCTGCTCCATGCAGTTGCGGAAGGCGCGCCGCCCGGCCAGCCGGAACGAGAGCTCGTTGGAATCGACGTCGTGGTAGCTGCCGTCATACAGCACAGCCCGGAAATCGACGATGGGATAGCCGGCAAGCCAGCCGTGCGCTGCGGCTTCCTGAATGCCCTTTTCGACCGCAGGAATGAAGGTACGTGGAATTGCCCCGCCGAAGATCTCGTTCACGAACTCAAATCCTGAGCCCAACGGGAGGGGCTCGAGGCGAACCCAGCAGTCGCCGAACTGCCCATGGCCGCCGCTCTGCTTCTTGTGGCGGCCCTGGGCATCGGCACGGCCACGGATGGTCTCCCTATAGGGCACTTTGGGCGCCTTGAGGGTCACTTCGGTGTGGTAGCGACGGCGCAGCTTGTGCACGATGGACTCGATGTGCGGCTGGCCCGAGCCGGCAAGCAGGAATTCGTGGGTCGCGTCGTCACGATAGAAGCGCACCATTGGGTCTTCTTCCATCAACTTGTGCACCGCCGGCGCCAGTTTTTCTTCATCCGCCCGGGTTTTGGGCTCGATGGCATAGGTGACGGCGGGCTCCGGCATGGTCACCGGATCGAAATAGATTTCAGACCCGGCATCGCCCAGCGTGTCCCCGGTATAGGTCTCGCGCAACTTGGCGACGGCCCCGATATCGCCAGCGTGCAGTTCCGTGATCGGGGTGGCTGTGCGTCCCTGCATGACGGTGAGGTGGGCCAGGCGCTCGACGCTTCGATGGGTGTAATTGGTGATTGCGGCGTCGGTTTTTGCGATTCCGGAAAAGACCTTGAAGAAGGAAATTCGTCCCGCAAACGGGTCAGACATGGTCTTAAACACGTAAAGAGACAACGGCTCGCGATCGTCTACCTTGCGCAACACCATCTCGGCGTCCGGAGCCGATTCGGCGGGAGCACCGTCGTGGTTCTGGGTTTCACGGCGTACAGCGCGGACCACGGCTGTCCCCCGGGCAGCCACTGGAACCCGCTCCACCGGCGAGGGAGCGTATACCTGGAGAAAATCGAGCAGATGGTCCGTGCCCACGTTACGCAGCCCGCTGGTAAAGAGCACGGGAAAGATGCGATCTTCGCGGATGGCCTCGTGCAGGGCGACGATCAGGTGCTCCTGGGGGATGGTTCCCTCGCGGAAAAATTCTTCCATGAACTCGTCTTTCCCCTCAGCCACCAGTTCCACCAGTGCCTGGTGGGCAGCCGTGGCTTCTTCGCGAAGGCGCACGGGAATCTCGGAGAGACGCCCGGAGCCGGTGCCATCGGGCTCGTACACGAAGGCTTCCATGGTGACCAGGTCCACGACACCGCGGAAATTCGGATTGCTGCCGTTGCCCTCGAGAATGGGCAACTGCACTGGAACCACCTGGCGGCCGAATGCTTCGCACAGTGCATTGATGGTGCGTTCCCGATCGGCGCGGGGATGGTCCATCTGGTTAATCACGATGGCGCGGGGCAGATTGAATTCTTCGCCGAACTTCCACACCCGCCGGGTCATGGCCTCCACACCGCAGGCGGCGTTGACGATGAGCAGCGCGGCTTCGACCGGAAGCAGCGCTGCGCGGGCCTCGTGTACAAACATAGGAAAGCCCGGAGTATCTACAAAATTGATCTTCAGGTTGCGCCATTCCGCGAAGGCCAATGCATTCTGCATGGTGGTGCGGCGGGCGACATCCTCTTCGTCATAAGCGGTGACCGCGCTTCCGTCATCCACCCGGCCTAACCTTTCGGTCATCTTAGCGGCCTGCAGTAGTGCGGAAATCAAAGTGGTCTTTCCGCAATGCGCGTGACCCACCAGAGCCACGTTACGAATGTCTTGTCCTTGATAGGGCTTCAATGAACGATTCATCCGGGACATCTCCAATTACGAGTACGCGCCGGGAAGCGCGTCACGAACGGCCATGGGTCGGCGATTGCGAGAAATTCCATGGCAGACGAGCGGCCTGCTCTTTTGAGGGAACCGAGTGTAGCACAGTGTTCGGGTTCTTACTTTTCGCCTGTCGTTTGCGCCTTTATCGTTTGTCGTCTATTTCTTCTCAAGGTCAGCGCGCTGCCGGCGCAGGTTCCAGGCAAAGATTCCCACGCGCAGGATCAGGATGATCAGCAACGCGACCGCCAAAGCTGCAGACTGGCCGTGGACCCCCCTGCGAAGGAGATAACCCAAGGCTCCCAGCACGGCTACTACGAACACCACGAATGTCAGCCACTCCGCGCGATTCTTCATACACTCCCTCAGTCTCTACGCGACAGCCGCACGTAAATCACAATGGCCACTCCTGCAAAGACGCCCATCGCGATCATGGAGCTTACCTGAAAGCGAAAGAGCACCGAGCCCGCAGCGGATACGTGTACACCCGAGAGCAGGGCTTCCAGCAGAATAAACACGCCAAAAGCAGCCGCGCCTGCTCCGGCCAGGCTGATTACGATCTTCCAAGTCGCTTGTCGCATCGCCACCGGAAGCCTGCATCATAACAGCCGCCACCCGTTACAA
>CAZSUK010000701.1:0-2577 GCA_964609355.1 uncultured Acidobacteriaceae bacterium
ACGTGCGGAACTTGCCGGACGAGATCAGGGACCGCCGCGTCCGCTTCGAAACGCATCCACTCCACGCCAAATTCGCTTTTCTCGTGGCTGACGACAAAGAGTTTCAGGTGTTTCAAGTGAGTTTCGCCAGGCTTTGCTTCAGTAGTGGGAATTCCGATGTGATGGTACCGGCGCATTGTTTTTCGCTCTCCGTGGAATTGGCACAAATTCTACGCTGTCGTTACCGCGTTTGAAACCGCGCCCTCGTGACCGGAAACCTAAACCGGGGACAAACCTAAACCGAACCTGGACGGCTGAACCGGAACTGACGGAGTAATCCCCTAGACCGTCCCTTCAATGCCCAAAAAGGATAACTTCCGGTCGCCGCGTTCAGCCAAATCCACTGGCTGGAAAATTAAACGCTGCGAGACTAGTAGTTTTCTCAGTGGTTGAAGCGCCTCGATCCCGATAGGCTTACCCATAGAACGCACCAGTAGGACACCGCGATGGAAACCACACTCCCGCAGGACCTTGTCGCCGAGGCTCTGTCGCCAGACGACGCACACGTCATAGCCAAGGTTGGACAAAAACTGCATCGCACCGGCGCTAAAACGCAAATAGGAAGGCAAAAATGAATACCTCCCAAACCGCTGCAAAGATGAAAATGACGACTGCCATACCGCCGTCTATCACAACGCCGGACGTGGTAGAGACACGGCTTGGCACCCTCAAGTTCTTTGATGGGTTCCCGGACGATCAAACGGTCGAGAAAGTCATGGACAATCTTGACTTCTCGCGTGGCGTACAGGCGTTTCTCAGCGGCATGCCTGGGGCGTCGCTGGTCGGTATGCGCACAGGTTTTCAAAAGCTCGGCGTTATCAACGGCACCATTTTGATTCTGGAGAACCTTCTGGACTCCAAATCGCTCTTCCTCACGGGGAATACCGACTCCGTCTACTTCAGCGCGTGGCTCAATTTGAAGGACGGCCCCTTGGTACTCGAAGCGCCTCCCAAGGTACTGGCGTTCCTCGACGACTTTTGGTTTCAGTACGTAATTGATATCGGCAACGCTGGTCCTGACAAAGGTCAAGGCGGCAAATATCTCGTGGTTCCGCCCGGCTACATAGGCGAAGTACCTGAGGGTTACTTTGTTGCCCGCTCGCGCACCTTCAACCTTTGGCTCATGGGCCGGGGATTCAAGGTAGACGGCGACCTCAAACCCGGCGTGGAGAGCATCAAGGAAAACCTCCGCATCTATCCGCTTGCGCAAGCGAAGAACCAGCCCAAAACGAAATTCATCAATGGCTCTGGGGTGGAGCTAAACACGGTTCACGCCAATAACTTCACCTACTTTGAAGAGCTTAACCAGATTGTGCAGGAGGAACCCAGTGAGGCGCTCGATCCCGAAAGGCTCGGGTTGTTCGCCTCCATCGGCATCGAGAAGGGCAAGCCGTTTGCCCCTGATGCGCGGATGAAGAAAATTCTGACCGAGGCGGCTGCGGTAGGGAACGCCACTTCTCGTGCCATTCTCTTCCGAAGCCGGATGAAGGAGGCCTACTTATATCCAGGAAGCGCCTGGGTGACAACCTTCGCTGGCGGGTACGAGTTTTTGCTCCAACCCGGCGTGCGAAATCTCGACGCACGGACCATGTTTCATTACTATGCCACCGGCATTACTCCGGCAATGGCCTTGAAGATGGTCGGCATCGGCTCACAATACGCCGCCGCGTTCGTCGACTCCGAAGGCAAGCCGTTGGATGGCAGCAAGACCTATAAGATTCATCTGCCCCCCAACATCCCCGCGAAGGACTTTTGGTCGTTCGTCGTTTATGACAATCAAACGCGCTCGATGCTGCAGACCGATCAACAGTTCCCCAGCATCGGTAGCCAGAAAGAAGGCGTCGTTGTGAACCCGGACACATCAGTGGATGTGTGGTTCGGGCCCACCGCGCCGAAGGGACATGAGGCCAACTGGGTACAAACAGTTCCCGACAAGGGTTGGAACGTCCTCCTGCGCCTTTATGGCCCGCTGCAGCCGTGGTTCGACAAGACATGGAAGCCCGGGGAATTTGAATTCGTAAAGTGACAACGTTCGCGTTAGCCCTCGAACCCCTCGGGCCGTCTCCTACTAGGCGGTCCGTGACGTCAGCAGCCAAAAATTGCCAGATCACCAAGAACCGGTCTTGACTCTTTTGAGGAAGCGGGGACAGACTCCGCGATTGCATCTTGGGTTTCGGTATTACTTCCGGCGTTATTTGCCGCCTCCCGCAGCCCCGGACTGGATGGCTTCCAGGAATCGTGTCACGCTCAGCGAACCCGATACCTGGCTTGGTGGATATTCCTTGAACGTTGCAAGGAACTGTCCAACTATTTGTACGGCGGGCACCATCGTCCACAACTTATCGCCCCACCAACGGGCATACATCATCGATTGATCTTGGTAGCGCTCCCAAGGATCTTGCCTCAGGTTAGTCACCAGAGGAACGTTCGTCGAATCTTCTTTCCCTGTGAAGAGGTTACCCTCGATGGTTTTGAAGCTGAGCTTCCAGGAGTTGTATCGTACCGCCATTAGATCGGCGTTATCACTGAAATAGAAGA
>CAZSUK010000702.1:0-3957 GCA_964609355.1 uncultured Acidobacteriaceae bacterium
AGTGATTCTGGGCCCGGATGATTTTGCCTGGACCAAGCAGCGCGATGCAGAGAATTTTCTCAAGCCCGGTGACATCATCTACGTCCACATCGTGGCTTCTGCTGATTCCAACCTGGTGCTGCATGGTGTTCTGGAGCAGGATTCCGGGGTGGAGGGATCGCTGATGACCGTGGACAACGCTTCCGGCGAAGTATTGGCTATGGTGGGCGGCCGGGACTTCAACCTCTCTCAGTTCAACCGCGCTACCCAGGCGGAACGCCAGACCGGGTCTTCCTTCAAGCCTTACGTTTACACCACTGCGGTAGAGGCAGGAGCACGCCCTGACGAGCCCATTGTCGATGCGCCGGTTACGTTTCAGACCGCCGTTGGGCCTTACACCCCGCATAACTACGACGATACGTTTGAAGGCACGGTGTCGCTGGTGCACGCGTTTGCTGATTCGCGTAATATTCCGGCGGTCAAGCTTGCCGAACGCGTTGGTATACGCAAGGTGATCGAGACGGCACACCGCTTTGGCCTGGCCAGCAATATTCCACCATTCCTTCCCGTGGCGCTCGGATCCGTCGAGGCTACTCTGCAAGAGCAGGTAGCGGCGTTTAGCAGCTTTCCCAACGATGGAGTGCGCCTGGGGCCGCACCTCATCCGCAAGGTGACCAACGCCGATGGGCTAACCTTATCGGAGAGTCCGACCAGTGTTGCTGAATCGACCAGCATAAAGACAGCGCGCACCATGATGACCCTGTTCAAGGCGGTTGTTGCGTACGGTGGTACGGCCTCGGACGCCGGGGTGCTTCATCATCCGCTCGGCGGCAAGACGGGAACTACGAGTGACTTCAACGATGCGTGGTTCATTGGCTTTTCGCCCTCACTGACCTGCGGGGTGTGGGTTGGCTACGACAACCGGCAATCGCTGGGCGATAAAGAAAGCGGAGGCCACGCAGCCCTGCCGTTGTGGATCGATTTCATGAAAGTCGCCATCGCCGACCGGCCCAACGAGCATTTTCCGGGAGATATTCGCCCGCTGCCACCAACCAACATTGCCAGCGCTCACCCTGCTGCGCGGCAGCAGGCGCCTACTCCGCAGTAAACGGTCGCGGCGGAACCGCAAGTCCCTCCACTACGCCTCTGTCGAAAACATTTCCAAGAAGGGACCGCTGAACCGCAGATCTCTCCACTGCGCTCCCCCGGATTTCCTGTCGAGAGCGGTGGCGTTGATCAATTGCATGCGGCTCTCTCTACGGAGAGCCGCACACGTGGTCGTTGCTGGCATCGCGAGGTAGGAAATCCGGGTCCGCTTCGGTCGAGATGACAAAGGGTAGGGCAGTTGTGGTCCGGAGCAAAGGTCTAGGCATAGGGAAACCGCAGGTACCTCCACTGCGCAGCGCTTGGCTTCTGTTCACCCACTTCTCTCCATGGAAGCACCGCCCTCCCCTTTGTCATCTCGACCGAAGCGCAGCGCAGTGGAGAGATCTGCGGTCAGCGGCTCTTTCTTGGAAATGTTTTTTCGACCGGAGCGGAGCGACCTGCGGTTCTTTCCCTCAATCGCACAGTACACGCATCAGGTGCAGGTAGCGTTTTGCCTGGCCGACGTCGCGCATGATCTGCTCCTTCAAAAGCTCTGGCGAGGGCCAGCGCCGCTCTTCGCGAAGGCGGCGGTGAAATAGCAGCCGCAAGGGCGTCTGGTCCTCAAGCGTCATTGGACGAAAATTGAGTAGATGTGACTCCACTGCAAAAGAGTCTGCCCCAAACGTCGGCCTGTTGCCGACGTTGGTCACCGCATCAAACCACTCCCCATCCACACGCAGCTGCGTGACATAGACTCCGTTCGGCGGCAACAATTCCCGATACGGCGCCAGGTTGATCGTCGGAACGGTGAGGGTGGAACCAATTCCGCGTCCATGAGCCGGCGTCGAATCGATAAAAAAACCGTGGCCCAACAGCGCGCGGGCAGTGCGAATGTCTCCTCGAGACAGCAACTCCCTGATCTTGCTGCTCGAACACGTCAAACCTCGCACCTGGCAGGCGTCATGGATGACCACTTGAAATCCCAGACCGTGCCCCAATTCACTCAGTTCAGCAATGCCACCTTCCGCACGGTAGCCAAAACGAAAATTGGTCCCTTCATGGACCTCAACCGCGTCTAGCGCATCATGAACCATCGCAGTGACGAATTCCGCAGCACGCATGCGAGACAGCTCCGCGGTGAAGGGAAGCACCAGCACCGCATCTACTCCTGCGTCCGCCAGCAACTCCAGCCGCGTCTCCAGCGGTGTAATCAACCTGGGGCACGTTTCCGGACGTAAAAAGCGCAAGGGGTGGGGATCAAAGGTAACTGCAACGGAACGCAGCGATCGCGCCTCGGCGCTCTGTTTGACTCGATCAAGAATGAACCGATGGCCAACATGGACACCGTCAAAGTTGCCAATACTCACGACCGTGGGTCCCAGCTGCGGGGGTATCTCACCGAGGTTGCGGAAGACGTCCATATCAAATCTCGAAGGGAATACGCAGCCCGTCGTAGGCAAGCTGCATGTTCGGGGGAAGCTCGTTGTTGGTTTCCGCGTGGGGCAAATCGTGAGACATGTGAGTAAAGAACGCACGCCTGGGGTCGAGACGGCGCACGAATCCGATCGCCTGGTCGAGCGTTGCATGGCTGGAGTGGGGTGATTTGCGTAAGGCGTCGATGATCACCACGTCGAGGTTCTCGAGCAACGGAAGACTGCCCCCCGGGATATCGTTCATATCGGTCAGGTAAGCGGCATTGCCGAAGCGAAAGCCCGCGACTTCAATCCTGCCGTGTGTCAGCGGGACACGGTGGAAGACGGCTCCCTCAACTTCGACTGACGAGCCCAGACGGTGCATCTCCACCTGGGCGCGGGTCGGATACCAGGAATGGGTATCGAAGGTGTAGTCAAAAATACGTTCGATGACAGTCGCTGCGGCATCATCGGCATACAACGGGATTTTGCCTTTGTGTTTAAAACTCAGCGGCCGCAAATCGTCCAGCCCCAGAATGTGGTCGGCATGCGAATGCGTATACAACACCGCGTCGACATGATCGATGCCTTCCCGCAGCGCCTGCATTCGAAAATCCGGGCCGGTATCAATTAAGACCCGGTATCCATCCCAGCCAACAGCAATCGACGGCCGCGTGCGGCGATCGCGCGGGTCAACAGACGTGCATACCCGGCAAGTGCAGCCAAGCGTCGGGACACCCATGGAGGTGCCACTGCCAAGAATGGTGATCTCTGCTGGACGGATGAAAGACGCTCCCTACAGCCTTAGTGCGGTTTCTTCGGCTGGGGCGGCCGCTGGGCGGAATTGGCGATCGCATTCGTAATTTCGAGAAACGACATCCGCAGATCGAAGAGCGCATTTTGCAACAAGCGCTTCTCCTGCTCGTTCAGATTGCCCCTGGTCTTTTCATCCAGCACGATGAGCATGTCAATGCTTTGCCTGGCGCCGAGAATGTCGATGCGCGGCTGCTCGTTGGGAGCAGTGCCTGCACCCATTTGCACCGCCGCCGTCATGTAGAGCGATTGCACCAGGCGGTCGAAATTCATCGCTGTAGGAGCTGGTTGGCCTGGATTTGCCTTGCGCACCATATCGTCCAGGCGGCTGGCCGAAGCCTGGTATTCCTTGCTTTGCTGCGCGGATTCGAGCGCGGTGGGCTCAGGAATGGTGTCCGCACCATCCACGTCTTCCGGCTCTTCCAGGTCAGCCTGCAACTCCTGGGTGGCCACTGCGGCTTGAGGCGCCTGCTGCGCTCGTTCAGCAACCGGAGGCGGGGGAGGAGAAGGAGGAGTTGGTTCGCTTGCTGTGCTTTCGCCATTGCGCAACTCGCCCTCGGCGGTAAACTTGCGGCGGTCGGTAACTGTGAACTGCGGTTCTTTCTCACGCATGACTTTTTCCCATCGATTTTGTGACGCTGCCTGAAATGAGTGACCCACTCTTCCG
>CAZSUK010000703.1:0-7613 GCA_964609355.1 uncultured Acidobacteriaceae bacterium
CGGCGGGGCCAGAGGTTGGCGCGACTCCCGAAGCAACCGCTCCACCTGAGGCAAACAAC
Organism: uncultured Acidobacteriaceae bacterium; assembly: GCA_964609355.1. GTDB lineage: Bacteria > Acidobacteriota > Terriglobia > Terriglobales > Acidobacteriaceae > PALSA-350. Next base: position 60 of record CAZSUK010000703.1, read on the forward strand.
ACCCCGGCTATTCCACCCTTACCGCAACACCACGACACTACCAAGATTCTGGTGATCGTAGTTCTGGCGGCTGGAGCTGTAGTTGGAGTTGCCCTCGGCTTGGGTGGCGGTAAGTCGTCGACTGTAAGTCCCGCTTAACCGGCTGCGAGCAAAATCGATTTTGGGCAGGAAATTGCCTCAGGGGCTAAAGAGTCTGCGTGAGGACTCGGTCCTGGGAGGGCACAGCTTCAACCGTGCCGTAAATGACACTGCCATACCCGGCCTTAGCCGCTGAGGTTCGTTGTTCCATCATCTAAATTCTCGTCTGCGTTGATATTTGTATCAGGGCACGACACTAGTCCGGCGGTTTCCGGAGCGAAGCGTAATGGACGGAACACCCGCGGATTGGTTGGAGGCAGCCGCCATGGAGAGGATCAGAATCGGCCATGCCCCGATTGCCGGGCGCGAGAAGGGATAGTCAAAAGCGGCGTGAATGAGAACAGCAAGTATACCGATCCCCCAGATCGAGCGAAGCGCAGGTTTTATCGCCCAAAGGGCCAGCGAGAGCATGGCTAGCCCGACCGGCAGTCCCCCTTCCGCTGTCCACTGCAGCCAGTCGCAATGGGCCTGATTGACGAGGGCTCCGGGGTCGAAGGTCGCAAAGGCTGGATAGACGGTAGGCCAACATCCCAGTCCCCAACCTATCCAGGGATGAACAGCTATCATGTGCAGCGTGGATACGGCGAATTGCAGACGCCCCGCGGTTAAGGCTTCGGAATAAAATCGCTCCGATGCTGTTGCAAATCCCACAATTAACGCTAGAATGGCCGTCACCCCTGCCAAAGCAAGTGCGATGCGGATGATTCTCCTGCTGGCATATGGCCTTTGCCTATACGCCAGAAACAAAACAATGAGAACCTCCCCGGAAGCAATGATCAGGCCCCCACGCGAAGCACTGACTACCAGGGCTGCCAGCAACACTGCCCCGATCCCTAGATAGGCGTACGACTCGAATGCTAGGAAAAGAGCAATGGGGAGAATGGCCTCGATGAAGACCGCGAAGTGCGTATGGTAAATAATCGGGCCCATGACGAAGTGCTGATAGCCGGTGTCAAAGAGGCCAAAGACTTTTCCCGGAGACAGATAGGCCTGGAGGATGGCTTCGACAGCAATGACGAGCCCAAACCACACGATCGCAATGCGGGCACGTCTGGCCAGGCTCTCCTCCTTCAAGGTAGATACCCCCAGGTAATAGACAGCGGCCCAGGTCATCCACTGCAGCGTGGCTCTCTCGGTCTCAAAGCGGTTGATGCTGGAGCCGGTGAGTAGTTGAAGGCAGCCCCATAGAACGATGGAACTCAGGACAACGAGCGGAAAACCCTCACCCGCCTCAGGTTGCATTGCAAGAGCAATGGCTATTCCGGCGATTACGAAGACCGCAATCTCGAAGGCCGCGACCGGCCAGTAAGACGGAATCCAAAGTGTGAGCGTGGCCAGGAACAGCGCCAGCACCAAACAGAAAAGGAGTGACGCGGGCCTCGCCGCAAAACAGATTCGGCTTTCCATGAACCTAGGTTTTTTGACCCCTGACCACCAAGAACCAACCGAACCAAGGGGCAAAGAACTGTAACGGGGCGCATTGGTATTTCTGAATCGAAATATCGTCACCGAAGAGGCGCCTTAGCTTGCGCCGGGTGTAGAGATCGATATGAACTGGTGCTTCACTGTTTTCCATCTTCCGTTTCCAATGGCTGCCATGACTGAGAAAAGCCCACAGCGCGAAGTACGACCACAAAGCATAGACATGCACGTTGAAGCGGCCACCAGGACGAAGGACACGAAGCATCTCGGCGACCACCCGCTCGGGTTCATCGCAATGGTGAAGAACCCCGTGGGAATAGACATAATCAAAGCTTTCATCCGCAAGCGGAAGATGCCGCGCGTCGGCCTGCTGTACGACTGCGAGATCGCCCACGCGCAGGCGGGCCAACTCTACATGCTTCGCGGTCAAATCGACTCCCGTAGCCAGGGCTCCGTGTTTGGCGAACTGGAGAAGATCGCTCCCGGTGCCGCAGCCAACTTCGAGGACCTTTTCTCCCGCATGCCGGCGAAATTCTGCCGCGTCATAAAGCCATGGATAGATGGAGTAGCGCTCTTCCTCAGTAAGAAACAGTGGGGTTTCGTTCCAGTGAGCCTGGGCGAGCTGGGCTGCGTCAGGCATTGCTCTTCACCATACCGGATTCGAAGCAAGCGGCGTCTTCAGGCGATTTGCCGGCAATGAATTCCTTCCACCATAGCGCAAAATTGAGGAGGAACCAGGCATCTCTCCCTCGACCGGACCGGAGCAAACCTAACACGGCCGCTCGGTCCAGGAAGTCTGTCTGTTCGCAGAATGCCGACAATTCGCGTTTAGCCAATTCGCCAAATTGCTCGAAGAACCATTCGTAAATGGGCACTCCAAAGCCCTGCTTTCTACGATCGATGATCTCATCGGGTATAAGGCCGCGAACGGCTTTCTTCAGGATATGCTTTGATTCTTTGCCGCGAGTGATGACCTGCTCCGGAATACTCATCGCCAGCTCGACAAACTTGTGATCGAGAAAAGGAACACGCGTCTCCAGGCTTACTCCCATTCCCATCTTGTCGAGCCGCATGAGAAGCAGTTCCGGCAAACGCAGATTGAGGTCGAGATAGGTCATCCACTTTACGGGAGTGGTCTCCCATGCCTTTTCCATAAACCGCTGGTGGATCGGACGTATCGCCTCCCAGGAAGTCCGGTCCCGAAAACGTCGACGGAGACGGGGCGAAAGCAGAGCCAGTTTTTCGTGTTGCGAGAAAGCATGCACCCCACCCCAAAACAACGGCAATCCAGCGCTGCTGCGCCAGAGTAGTTCGTAAGCGGCACTATGGGATTTACCGACCGCACTCAATCCGAGGAGACCCAGCTTCCGAACCGCACGAGGAATGGGATATTCGTTCCAGCGCATCAGGTTCATGACTTGTTTCCAGCGCTCGTATCCCCAAAAGAGTTCATCGGCGCCTTCTCCTGCCTGAGCCACAGTAGCGCCGTTGTCGCGCGCGAGTTTGGAGAGGAAGTAGACCGGCATGCAGACCGGATCTGCTATGGGTTCGTCCTGCAGGTAGACCATGCGGGGAAGAAAATCGATGAAGTCATGTTGGTTGAGAACGCGCTCATGATGAACAGCGCCGATGCTGGCTGCGAATCCACGGGCTAGCGGCAATTCGCTTTTGCAGCCTCGATAGTCCCTGTCATAGCCAACAGAAAAGGTCTTTACCCTCTCAGAAGCCGATTGTGAAAAGAGCGCTGCATTGGTGCTCGAGTCGACTCCGCCAGAGAGAAAAACTCCTACCGGAACGTCGCTGACGGTGCGCAACGCTACGCTGGTTCGCAGTTCCGCAAGCAGGCGTTCTGCGATCTCTTCTTCAGAAACGCCGGTTAACGGTGTGGTGTGATCAAGAACATCCCAATAACACTCTTCACCCACCTGGCCACCTGCGTCGACAGTGAGGAATGACCCAGGCCGCAGTTTTTTGATGCCTGCGAACAACGTGTCCGGGGCAGGTGTGGATATGAAAGACAGATAGTGAAACAGAGCTTCTTCGTTTACGGCACGAGCCTGTTCGGGATCCTGGAGCAGGGCCTTGATCTCGGAGGCAAAGGTGATGCGCCCATGATGAATGCTGTAATAGAGCGGTTTGATGCCGACCCGGTCACGAATGAGCCAGAGACGGCGCGCCTTTGCATCCCACAACGCGATGGCAAACATGCCGCGGAATTTCTGGAGACATGCGATGCCCCATTGTTCAAAAGCATGCAGAATCACTTCGGTGTCAGAGTGGTGGGTTTTCCAGCGGCGATTACCCAGCTCTTCGAGCTCGCGCCTGATCTCTGCATGGTTGTAGATTTCGCCGTTAAAGACGATCTGCAGCGATCCGTCGCCGTTGCTCATGGGCTGCGCAGCGGCATCGGAAAGATCAATGATAGCCAGGCGACGATGGGCTAGACCGACACGGCGGTCGGGGGAAATCCACAAACCGGCGCCGTCGGGGCCGCGGTGCACCATCGTCTCCCGCATGCGGAGAAGATAGTCCGCCGTGACCTGGAAGTTGCTGGTTTTAAATGCCAGTACGCCGGAGATTCCGCACATCTGTGAGCACCGAGCTTATACCCTAACACCAGGATCTGATGAACGAAATGAGCGAAAAGGCGATCCGCGAGTTCTGGGATGCTCATCCTTGCGGTGAGAGCCAGGTGGAGAGACTGAGCTCGGACTACGAGGATTTCTTTCGCCGCTACGATGCGTTTCGATACCAGCGGGAAGCTCACATTTTGCGTCGCCTGGATGCTATTGATTTCAAAGGTAAGCAGGTTCTTGAGATTGGGCTGGGACAGGGAGCTGACTCGGAGCAGATCATCCGACGAGGGGCAATCTGGTCGGGCATTGATATCTCCGCTGAATCCGTGAGCCGGGTTTCCACCAGACTCCGGTGCCGAGGGCTCGAGTACGCGAGGCTTGAGCGTGCCAGCGCTCTGGACCTGCCCTTCCCCGACGATTGCTTTGATATTGTCTTCGCTCATGGCGTGCTCCACCATATTCCTGACGTACTGACAGCTCAAAAAGAAATCGCGCGTGTGCTCAAGCCGGGTGGCCGCCTTATTGCGATGCTCTATGCGCAGCGCTCGCTCAATTACCTGGTGGCGATTTCCGTGGTACGGCGACTGAGTCTCGCCGTTCTCGTTCTCGGCCGGGCCAAAACCGGGGGCATGGTCGGGGGAATGATCGGCGACCATATCGCGAGGGCTAAACGAATGGGGTTGCGTGAGTACCTGAGGATGCGCAACTTCATCCACGGGAACACGGACGGCCCCTGGAATCCATACAGCAAGGTCTATGATTTAGCGACGGTTCACCAGGATTTCCCGGCGTTCACGCTGGATACCCACTATCAGGACTATATGCATGCTCCCCCGCTGCCGGTGTTCTGGCTCAAACCGTTCGCGCGTATGCTCGGTTGGCATCTTTGGGTACACTTAAAACCACGCAAGTGAAGGGCCGCATCGTTTACTGGCCAAAATATGCCCCAATCAAAGAGGAACAACCGCTTGCGAATCATGAGTATTGTCGGCGCCCGGCCGAACATGATGAAGGTTGCCCCTTTGCTGGCGGAAATGCGACGGCACGAGGATTTAGAACCGGTCCTGGTTCATACCGGCCAGCATTACGACTACTCCATGTCCCAGGTTTTTTTCGATCAGCTGGGGGTGCCGCCACCTGACTACAACCTGGACGTCGGTTCAGGCACGCACTATGCGCAAACGGCAGAGATTATGCGGAAGTTTGGCGAACTTGTGCAACTGGACCGGCCAGACATGGTGGTGGTCGCAGGCGACGTGAACTCGACCATCGCCTGTGCGCTGGTCGCGGCCAAAGAAAGAATTCCTGTCGCGCACCTGGAGGCAGGTTTGCGCAGCTTCGACCGAAGCATGCCGGAAGAAATCAACCGCATCCTCACAGATGCCGTGGCGGACCTGCTTTTTACCACCGAGGAGAGCGCCAACCAGAATCTCGCGAATGAGGGCATCGAGACTGGCAAGGTTTTCTTTGTTGGCAATTTGATGATCGATTCTCTGGTGAGTGCTCTTAAGGTTGCCCGGCAATCCCCCCTGGGCTCGGAGTTGGGGTTGGATGGAAAACCCTACGCCGTGCTCACGCTGCATCGTCCTTCGAACGTGGATAACGAAGATCAGTTGAGGCGTACCCTCGACGCCATCGTCGAGGTAGCGCAGCACATTCCTATAGTTTTTCCGGCGCATCCAAGAACGGCGCGGAACATCGAGGCAGCCAGGTTGACTGCAATGAAAACCTGGACTGGCGGCCCACTCTCCAACTCAGGCTTATGGATGATGCCTCCGGCTTCCTATCTGGACTTTCTTGACCTCACGCAACATGCCGTGATGGTCATCACTGATTCTGGCGGCGTGCAGGAGGAGACGACGTTCCTCGGAGTTCCGTGCCTGACCTATCGCGACACCACGGAACGGCCCGTCACCGTCTCCATGGGCACCAACAGGGTAGTGGGATGCGACCCTCAGCAATTGTTGCTGAACGCGCTGGAAGTGCTTGAGGACGTCCAGCAAGGCCATGCCAGGTCAGCCCCTTCGCGGCCCCCACTGTGGGACGGCCGGACCGCCTCGAGGATCGTACGGATTCTCAAACAGGTGTGGGAGGGCGATCTCGCCTGTGCTGGGGAGCGTCTCCCTCGGTGACACAGGACGAGCCTTCGGAGCTGGTTCATGCGATTCGAGGCTTGCGCACATGGATAGAGAGCAGGCATTTCGAGGGTTACGAGCCGTTTGACCTGCTCAACTCGCCTTATTTACGTGGGAAGTGGGCACGGCAACTTCCGCTGGCGGTTCTGCTTATCCAATTCGGCAAGCGTTTTGCTGGACAGCGACTTCGGCAATTTCTCAAGGTGCCGCCCAGCCGTAATCCCAAGGCTTTAGGTCTCTGCCTATCGGCGTACTGTGATCTAGCCCGATCCGGATGCGATGTCTCGACTGAGGCGGCATGGCTCAAAAGCGAACTGATTCGGCTTCGCTCACCGCATGAATCCTATTTCAGCTGGGGTTACGACTGGGACTACCTCTCCTTACGAGGGAGCCGGCTGCCTGCCTTCTCACCAAACTGCATCGCGTCGTATTTTTGCGGGACGGCGATGCTGGAAATGAGCGAGGTATTTGGCGACCGTGAGGCACTGGAAATTGCCGAGTCAACGGCTGGTTTCATGGCGTCGCGTCTCAACCGATCTTTTGAGTCGGCAGACGCAATTTGTTTCAGCTACACGCCGAACGACAAAACGTTGATTTACAACAGTAGCGGTCTGGCCGGCCTTTTTTTGGCGCGGGCCGGCAAATTAAGCGACAACCAGGCCTACGTTTCTCTGGCGCGTAAAGCCATGGTTTTCCTGGTCAGACGACAGCTGAAATCGGGCGGGTGGTATTACGGGCAGCATCGGCGGCAACGGTGGATCGACAGTTTTCACACCTCGTACAACGTTTGCGCCCTGCTCGACTACCAACAAACCAGCGGCGACCGGACCTTTGAGGAAGCTATGCTAGCCGGCCATCGTTATTATCAGGCCGCCTTTTTTCGTAGTGATGGAGCGCCCCGGTACTACCACAACCGGACTTTTCCCATTGATATTCACGCTTGTTCCCAGGCCATCCTGCACTTCACAGCGTTTTCCGCAATTGACCCGCCGGCCTTGGAGCGCGCCTGGAAGACTTTCCATTGGACGCTCGGGAACATGGCTGCGCCCGACGGGTCATTTTATTATGAGCAGCATCGCCTATGGACCAACCGCACCCCCTACATGCGGTGGGGGCAAGCCTGGATGCTCCACGCCCTGGCCCGGCTGCAGTTCGCCAGCGGTTTGTCAGCCAGGTTGGATTATGATTCTCGCGGATAGCAAAATGCGCATCTGGATCGACCTGGATAACTCGCCTCACGCACACTTCTTCCCTCCCATTATCAGGAGGCTTGAGGAGGCCGG
>CAZSUK010000704.1:0-3286 GCA_964609355.1 uncultured Acidobacteriaceae bacterium
CGCGGTGCCTGCCGTCACTGCGTCCACGAGGTCAACGCCGGAATCGCGGTCGAACGCAGCCAGCTCGCCGGTATGCGCGTTGAGTGCCGCCACGATCATCGGCCTGTCCGGCCATTCAGGGCCAGGCAACCTGGCGGCGACCGTCGCTCGCCAACGTTCCGCCGCCGCGGGTCCGAGGGTGGCGTCGCTCTCCAAGCCGAACGCGCCATCGCACGTTGCAGATCGGCTGCCGAGGAGGCGGCAGAGCCGATGGCCCTCATCCGCTCGAACACCGTGGTCACCGGTGGGCCCGGTGCAGGCGGCCGGTTCTGTCCGACCGGTGGAACCGGCTCAGACAGAATCGAAGCCAACAGTTCGGCTGGAGGTATGCCGCTGCGCACCTGCGCTGCCGCGGTAGCCCCGGACGACGTGCCGATCACCAGATCGGCGGCCTCGGTCATATCGATGCCAGCTTCGGCCAGTCCTGCGATGACACCGATCGTCCATGCATGTCCGGCGGACCCACCACCACCGAGAACCAGAGCAACGTTTTTAACCATCTCCCCACTATTTCAGCCCGTGGACACTCCTGTCCATCGAGGTATCAAGACCGTGCCTCACGGCCGGTTTCGCGGCTCTTCACGATCGAGGGTGTAGTTGTGACCTGAACCCGCCGGTCTCGAGCAGGTTCCTGGCGATGTAGTTGGTGAGGCTGCGGGATTTTAGCGGTCAGACGGGACCTGTCTAGGGAGACGAGAGTCTGCTACGTGTCGAAGGTGAGCTCACGTTGCCTTAGGTCTGTGAAGATTGGACTAATACGGTGACAGATTACCTTTTGCAGCAAATTCAGCTGTTCCCCCCCGAAAACCTAATATCCCATGGTTATGGAGTTGGGGTACTTGTTACACAGATATACAGACATTCAGAAACTCAAGATATTTACGGAAACTCAGGGAAACACATGGCCTCGGTAGATAAGAACGAATCGACATTCACCTATCAGCAGGTTGCTTCTTGGCGGGAGCAGTTGTTTGAAAATGCGAATTCAGTCGCCGAATTCAGTCGCCAGACGGGAGTGATACTTTGCGATAACAGCTTTCCAAAAGTACCACTCCCGTCTGACAACTAATCCCAGAAGCGCGGCTTTTAATTGGGGCAGGACCGGAGCTAGAATTTGTTTATATGTGCTTCAAAATCACACCTTCACTGCGAGAGCAATTCAATTACCGCGGTGTCTCCGCCGAAGTGGAGCGGCGCGGCTATGGTTCCTCCAGGCCCCAGCTTGCTTGGGCCATTCGGCAGAAACAGCATGAACCGGAAAAGACTGTAGAAAATCATCCCAAGGTGGTGAATTCGGGTTCGCTCAAAGCTCCAGATTCAGACTGACTCACTGCCCAATTCCCTAGATGATTTGTGGCCAGACGGGACGGAACTTTACTGAAGCGGTAAAGAAACGACCCACCCGCAGGGGTGATCGAGGTCTATGTTCTCCCGGCCGTCGATGTCACGCGAAAGAATTAACTTTCCTTAAATACATCCATACATCCCACAGTGGAAAGTCCATCCAAAATAAGTCATCCATCCCTCATTCATTCCGCAGCGCCACCATCGGTTCCACGCCCGCAGCACGCCACGCGGGCAGCGCCGAAGCGAACAACGCTGCAAGTCCTAACGCCAACGTGGCCGATGCCAGCATGACCGGATCCCAGGGGCTTACGCTGAACAATTGCTGAGTCATCAGCTTGCCGGCGCCGATCGCTGCGGGAATGCCGATCGCCAATCCGATAGCCACCTGGGAAAAAGCGCCCCTTAGCACCATACGCAACACCCTTCCGCGATCGGCGCCCAGCGCCATGCGGACGCCGATCTCACCCGTGCGCTGCTCCACCATGTAGGCCATCACGCCGTACAGGCCAACCGCCGAAAGCACCAGTCCCAGCGCACCGAACAGCGTCGTCAGCGTCGCAATCATGTCCTCCTGCTGAAAGTCTCCACGGACAACCTTGTCGTACGAGTCCACCCCATAGAACACAAGATCGGGATCGACACTCGCCAACGCCTTACGCACATTTTCTTCTATCCCTGGCGGATTGCCGGGCGCCCAAACCACGATGTTGTACAGGTAGTGTGACCAGATCTCGCCGGCCTCAAAGACAGGATCGTCCCAATGGGTGGTCTGCGTCTCCGATATCCAGTACATGGGCCCAATCGGATCCTTGTAGTCGTAGGTCATGTAACGCATGTCTTTCACGACGCCGACGATTTCATACTTCGACGCATATTGGATCTTGTCCGGCCCGAAATGCTGGCCGAGCGGGTTCTGGTTTTTAAAGAATCGCCGGGCGAAGGCTTCATTGACGACGGCTACCGCGCGGGTGGTGGCCGTGTCATCGTCGGTAAACGGACGGCCCATAGCCATCTTCGCGCCGATGGTTTCGAAGAAGCCCGGCATCACGCGCGCCCAACCGGCGCTCGTGTCTTCCTTGGCCGGGGGCTCGGGTCTGCCGGCGATGCGAACGCCGTCGTTCCAGCTATCGCCCGACATCGGCGCATAGAGCACAGGCGCCACCATGCGCACGCCCGGAATCTGCCGCAGGCGATCGTCGATCTCCCGGAACTTCGGCTCCATTTGTTCGGGCTTGTCCGTGCCTAGCGAGGGGTTGATTGACACGAGATAGCGGCCCTCGGTCGCAAACCCGAAATTCTGGTGCTCCAGGTTGCGCAGGCTCTTGCCCAGCAGAGCCGCGGAGGACAACAGAACAATCGACATCGCAGCCTGCCCGATGACTAGCGACTTCTGTGCCCAGGAACCACGCCCACTGACTGCGCGATTCGCTCCGCGCAGCGCCTCGACCGGATCCGCGTGCGAGGTCGCCCACGCCGGAGCGACCCCGAACAGAATGCCCGTGAGCACCGAGATCCCGAACGCGAACAGCAGCACAGGCCATGAAGGAGAGGCGCTCACCGGCACATAGTTGTTCGGGTTACCCGCCTCGAAGGCCAGGTAGAGAATCAGCCTGGTTCCTGCATAGGCCACCACGATCCCCAGTACGCCCCCGGTCACAGCCAGCAGCACTGACTCGACCAGGGCCTTGCGCACCAGGCGACGGCGGGATGCGCCCAGAGCCATTCGTATCGATGTCTGTGCGCGATCTTTCAGCCCCCGCGCCAGCATCAGGTTGGCCAGGTTGCCGCAGGCCACCAGCAGCACACAGCCCGCAGCCACCAACAGCAGCTTCAGCCCGTCCTGATACTGATCGCGCATCGCCGCAACCCCGGCATCGCCCGGCGTCAGATGCAGCGTGTC
>CAZSUK010000705.1:0-2682 GCA_964609355.1 uncultured Acidobacteriaceae bacterium
CGGCCTGGGGTTCCGCATCACCACTGCCGCCACCGTTGGAGCCCATTGGCGTGCTGGTAGCGCCGGGAATCAGCTTCAGCAGATAGGTCCAGCCATTCTCCGGATCGACGTTGGGAAGATTGGCCAACTGGGTTGTCGTCAGAGTGGTTGACACCTGCGCATCCTCCGTCTTGAGCAGAGGCGCCTGGGAATTCACTTCAACCTCCTGGGAGGCCGACCCAACTTTTAAGGTGGCATCAACGCTAACGATTCCGACTTGAAGCGGGACCGACTCGCGCTTCAATTTCTCGAAGCCTTGCTTGCTGAATTCAAGCGTGTAGTTTCCGGGCAGAATCGAGTTAGTGTCGTATAGACCGTCGTGATTCGTCACGTAATGATTAACCACACCGGTATCGGTGTTAGTGACTGTGACGTCCACGCCTGGCACCAGTGCGCCGGTCGAGTCGGTCACAGTGCCGCGAATATCACCGGAGTTTGAATTTTGCGCGCGACCTGTAGCGGCCACGCACAGCAGAAAACAAAGTGTGAGAACAACCTGCACTGACTTTCTCATGACCGTCTCCAGTACTGAAGCAGCAATGAAGCACCCAGGACGACTCTCCACCTGACGGCAGTGCTCTGCGCACGCCGTTGACCCTTATGAACGATGAATGATTCGTATAAACTCCTGCCGCCCGCTCCGGAGAATCCACAAATAACCCAGCTTTTTCCAAATGTGGTTGGCAGGCGAAACGCTAGTCTGTGTCTTGAGACATTGTCAAGCGGAAACTTTAAGGGTTTCCGACTAGACAAACGGTTGTTCTTTCATCCATTGCTCCGCGCGCCTTTAGTTTCAGCATGCTATATCCACTTATCGGCGCAATTGGGATTTGCCAGATGACCACTTCGCCGAACACCGCGTCCCGCAGGCCGAGACAGCCAGGAGTTCTGATGAGCTTTGGCAGAAGAAGACCATTTGAAGACAGGTCACACCGAACGAATACGATGTCGGGGATATCATTAGCAACGATGAAAACAAGAGAAATCATTTGCTCGGTCCCGGCGATACTGCTTTTTCTGGGCTCACTTCAGAGCGCTGCCCAATCGGGTGCCAGCCGCCAACAGCAGATCGAGGCGCACAACCGTCAAGCTCAGCAATACTTAAAAGAAAATCGAGCCGATCTCGCCTCGGCCGAGTTGCGGGCAATCATTGCCCTCGATCCAAACAACGTCGACGCGCGCGGCAACCTCGGCGTGGTGCTCTTTTTCCAGGGTGACTATGCAGACGCGATTCCCCAGCTACGAGCTGCGCTCAAGCTACAGCCTGGTCTGTGGAAAATTGAAGCCCTTCTGGGCATGAGCGAAAAGCGAACGAGTGATGCTCAAGGCGCTCTCGACGACCTGGAAAAAGCCTTTCCCAAGCTACAGGAGGAAAAGATTCGCATAGAAGCTGGTATGGAGTTGATCGAAATTTACAACGGAACCGGTGACCTCGATAAAGCTGCCGCAATCGTCAGCGCCCTCCGCGGGTCGTACCCGACCAACGTGGACGTCCTCTACGCTTCCTACCGGATCTATTCCGACCTTGCCGGTGAATCCATGCTCAGCCTGTCCATGGCCGCTCCTGACTCCGCACGAATGCACCAGGTAATGGCTCATGAAATGGCGCGGCAGGGAGACACGGAAGCAGCCATCAGGAATTACCGCGAAGCTCTCAAGCTTGCTCCGCGACTTCCTGGACTGCATTTTGAACTGGCGGAGGCGTTGCATGCCTCGTCAAGTCCCGCAGAGAAGCAAGAGGCTGAAGGTGAGTACAAAGCTGCTCTGGCTGTTAACCCCTTTGATGAGGAATCCGAACGCAGGCTGGGTGAGATCGCTGCGGAGCGGGGCGACCAGAAAGAAGCATACGCGTATTACTCGCGAGCCCTACAGCTTAAGCCCGATGACGCAGAAGCAAACATCGACCTGGCAAAAATATTGACCTCGATGGAACAACCGGAAAAGGCAATGGCTCTTTTGCAAAGAGCGCTTCAACTAGACCCGACGATCGCCGTGGCACACTACCGTCTAAGCATCCTATATCGGAATGCGGGACGTACCGCAGATGCACAGCGCGAATTGGAGGAGTTCCGCAAATACAAGCAGATGAAAGAAAAACTCCGCGGGGTTTACCGGGAGATGCGCCTCAAGACAACCGAAGTTAAATCTGACGAGACCGATGCGCCGAATAGCCCAGACCAGCCACCAACCCAGCAATAGCTGGGTACCTTCTACCCTTGATTTATGCGCGACGGACATAAGCAATCAGACTCTTGCCCGCTGGACGAGCCGCATTTGTGGGAAGCATTGCGCTACACCGAGCTGAATCATCAAAGGGCCGGATTGGTCCCAGAAGCAGAGTCCTGGCCCTGGTCGAGCGCGGCAAGCCATTGCGGTACGGAACCTGCCGACGACTCGCTGGATCGCGCCGTGCATCAGTTCCTGCCACTCAAGAAAGGGCGATGCCAGTCCGGACAAAACCTTGCTATGGCATCAGGCCGCCGGCAAATGTTAAGCTGCGTAGCTGCCCGCATTTCTGATAATGCTCTCCACTCTTTCTGGTGTTTTTGAGGAGGACGCATGAAGACGTATCACGCCGAGGGCCGCTCTGCTATTTGGATAAGTGCGCTGGTCGCTATCTCATTGGTGTGGGGAACGCACCCG
>CAZSUK010000706.1:0-6271 GCA_964609355.1 uncultured Acidobacteriaceae bacterium
TTGGCGATGCAGCCAACTGGCCGGCGTTCGATGGCCGCAGCTTATCTGGTTACCAGCAAAAGAAAGTATGGATCAACGATGGAGCCGCCAAGTTTGTCGACGTAGCCCAGGCGGTGGGTGCGAACGATATCTACGACGGACGATCGGTGGCCATGGCTGACTTGTGGAATCGCGGGGTTCTTGACGTAGTGGTGGCCAACCAGCGCGGCCCGCTGCTGATCTACAAGAACACGGTGACCCCAGGGAATGAGTGGCTGGAATTTGCGCTCGTCGGCGCAGCCAGCAACCGCAGTGCGATCGGTGCGCAGGTCACTGTCTACTGGAACGGCCAGCATCAGCTGCAAGAGGTTTCCGGTGGAAGCGGATTTGCCGCCCAGAACGATCGCCGGCTGCATTTCGGGCTGGGGAAGAATCCTCAAATAGAGAAGGCGGTCATCCGTTGGCCTTCGGGGAAAACCCAGACGGTTGAGAATCTCGTGCCCGGAAAGCTCTACAATGTCACGGAGGCGGAATGAGTTCCCAGGTGAGCATCGGGCAACCGGCGAAGCGTGAGGCGGCATGGAAGCGATTCTTTAGCCCATCCAACCGCTATCTTTCCCCGCTGCTCATCTCCTGCATTTTGCTGGTCGGCCAGCTCTCCTACGGCATCCTGGAGAGCTACACCCGAACCTTGTTAGCCATTGTCACCAGCCTGGTCGCAGAGATCATTTTGTCGCGCGTCTACTTTGGTAAATGGCCAATCCTGGCCAGCGCCTACATTAGCGGCATCAGCGTAGGCATCCTGGTTCGTTCCCCGGCCTTCTGGCCCTATGCGCTGTGCGCATTGATTTCTATTACTTCGAAGTATGTGCTCCGCGTCCACGACCGCCACATTTGGAACCCGTCCAACTTCGGCATCGTCGCCATGTTCATTCTTGCTTCGGGCACGGTAGCGGGATTGAGCATTCAGTGGGGCAACTTTATCTGGCCGATGATCGTGATCTGGACGTTGGGCTCCGCCATCATCTGGCGCTTGCGCCGTTTCCATATCAGCGCCACCTATGTCGCGTCCTTTCTTGCGTTCGCCTTACTGCGCAGCTGGGTCACGGGAGATCCGTGGCGGTCGGAAATTTCTCCCATTACCGGGCCCATGTACCAGCTATTCATTTTCTTCATGATCACCGATCCCAAGACGACCGTGCGCTCGAAGACGGGCCAAATTGTGACCGTGATTGTAGTAGCTGCGGTCGAGATGGTTCTGCGTCTTCACCAGGCGGTCTATGCGCCGTTCTACGCCCTTTTCATGGTGGGTCCAACGGCCATGCTTTTGGAGATGTGGTTGGAATCACGCCGCGCCCGCCTTCTGGTAGCGCATGCCTGAACGTAGGTTAGGGCTCTCTGTGGTTGTTCTTCTGCTGTGCAGCTTTTCTGCCGGAGCCGTTTCGCCGCAGCGTCCTTCCGGACCGATTCGTTTTGTCGATGCCACGACGGCATCAGGCATTTCCTTTCGTCACCACAGCGGCGCCTTTGGAAAGAAATACCTTCCCGAGACAATGGGCAGCGGTGTTTGCGTGCTGGACTACGACAACGACGGACTCCAGGACATTCTGTTCGTAAATTCGATGGATTGGCCGGGCCATGGCTCCGGCAAGTATTATCCCGCCCTCTACCACAACAACGGAGACGGAACGTTCACTGACCGCACCCGCCAGGCGGGCTTAGCCGTCGAGATGTACGGTATGGGCTGTGCTGTCGGCGATTATGACAATGATGGCAAAGAAGACATCTACATCACCGCTGTAGGTTCCAGTCACTTGTTCCGAAATCTCGGCAACGGCCGCTTCGCCGATGTCACAACCCGCGCAAAGCTGGCAGGTAGCGGCTTTCCCAGCGGCGCCGTATGGTTCGACTACGACAACGATGGCAAACTGGACTTGTTCGTGGCGCACTACGTGGAGTGGTCGATTGAGAAAGATCAATACTGCTCGCTCGACACCAAAAACAAATCCTATTGCACACCGCAAGTCTATAAGGGGGAGAGTGCCAGGCTTTACCACAACCGGGGGGACGGCACCTTCGAAGACGTTACCAAGCGTGCAGGGTTAATCGATGCGACCAGTAAATCACTCGGCATAGCGCTGCTCGATTACGACGACGATGGCTGGCTCGATTTGTTAGTGACCAATGACACGCAGCCGAATAGGCTCTATCGCAACAATCACAATGGCACGTTCACCGATGTTGCGGTGCAGGCAGGCGTGGCTTACAGCGATGCGGGTGCTACTCGTGCGGGCATGGGCGTAGATAACGGTGACTATGAGAACTCAGGTCATCCTGGCCTGGTGATTGGCAACTTTACTAACGAGGGCATGGCGCTATACCGCACGGACGGCTCAGGTTTGTATTCCTCCATTTCCGAGGCGACCGGCATTGATCGTTGGTCGTTGCAGTCGCTCACCTTCAGCACTTTTTTCTTCGACTACGATTTAGACGGTCTGCTGGACGTGTTCGCGGCCAACGGTCATGTAGCGGACGACATCAGCGTGACGCAACCGCATTTGAAGTATGCGGAGCCGTCGTTATTATTTCGCAACCAGGGAAAAGGCCTGTTTGAAAACATGTCAACGAAGTTAGGTCCTGCCTTGGAGCGGCCGATCGTAGGCCGAGGTGCAGCCTACGGAGATTTTGACAACGATGGCGACCTGGACCTGGTGATCACGGAAGGCAATGGCCCTGCACGGCTACTGCGCAACGACAATGGCAATCAGAACGACATGTTGCGCATAAAGCTGGTAGGCGTCAGTTCGAACCGCGACGGCATAGGGGCGAAGCTCGCACTTCAGGTTGATAAGAACCTCCGACTGTTGCGAATGGTAAAGACCGGCTCCGGCTATTTTTCCCAAAGCGAGTTGCCGGTAACTTTCGGGTTAGGAAAACCCGATCCAGCCAGAAAAATGCGGCTGACCATCGACTGGCCCGGGGGCCACAAAGACACCGTAGAAAACATTGCGCCCAATCAAGCCATCACCGTGCAGCAGGGCAAAGGGATCATCGCCGCCCATGCAATCGTATTCCAAAGAGCAAAAGCGTCTCCGTAAAGTCGAGGGTCCATACTACGCTACGCTCTGTCGAAACATTTCCAAGAAGGGACCGCTGAACCGCAGATCTCTCCACTTCGCTTCGCTTCGGTCGAGATGACAAAGGAAAGAGAGGGTGCTACGGGGAGACAGGTTGCCGGACAGAAACCATTTTGTTATCAACGTGGCAGGGCCGACCTGAGCGAAGCGCAGTGGAGGAATGTGCAGTTCTCTCTTCGCTTAACCTTTGCTCCGGACCATAACGACACTACCCTTTGTCATCTCGACCGAAGCGTAGCGTAGTGGAGAGATCTGCGGTATCCCTCCCCTTAGACGGAAAACCCCGACCTCTCCAACATCGCAACTATTTCCGCCCTGCCGACTCCCAATTTAGAACCCGCAACCAGCAGGTCCTCAGCGCGCACGGGATAGCGATTGTGAAGAGCAGGATCACCGAACCGGCCAAGGTTGAAAGGCTCAATCACACGCAGCACGTCCTCAGTAAACGCCCGCGTCTCTGCATCCCGCAACGTATGCGCGCGTTCGAGCAGGGCTGAAGCAGACGGCAACAGAAACCCGGTCGCCAATTCCGGCCTGTCCAGCCTGTACGCGGCCTCAGAGAAGCTGACAGCAGCAAAATACAAAAGGGATACAGCAGTAAAAGCCGAAAAATTATTCATGGTTGCGTACAAGGCGCCAATTAACGCGCTCGCATTAAGCAAGTCACGTTCCGTTTGGTCTGCGTAGGCCTGTAGTCGCATAGAAAGCTCAGCCGAATCGAAATCTTCCTGGAGGATCTGAGCAAGTCGTTCTACACCCTGCAACGTGAGAGTAAAGCCAGTCGAGAGCAAAGGGTCAACAAATCCGGCAGCTGAGGGGAGCATAGCCCATCGCTTGCCAACGATCGTACAGCTTCGAAAACTCATGGCCGGCATGTGCCGAAATGGTTGGAAAGGCATTGCGTGCTCGAACTGTGATCGCAACGCAGGCAAACCGTCTAAAAGCCGCCGCCATGCAGGTTCGCCTTCGCTCAGCTTCAACTCTGCAGCCACAGCCTGAGTGGCCGCAACCCCAGCACTAGTAACTCCATTATTGAATCGAAGTACCCAAACCCATCCGCCATCAAACACGTGATGCACAGCCGCATCATCGACAGGGTAGGGAACTGTATCTCCGGGACAATCCCTACGCGCGACTCCGGTGAAGTGGCTATACAAGCTTTCCGTCAGCGCCATACCGGGCAAAGTAGATTCCGGAAGCTGCAAACGACGGTGCAAAAAACCACGCGGTCCAGTGGCGTCAATCAACAGCCGCGCATTTAGCCGGAACGGCTCATCGCCCGCCCGCCCAGCGACAATTGCTTCCTCTTCCGTGAAAACCAAATCGTCAATGAGTACACATTCGAGGTACCCGACGCCAAGACTGCGCGCTTCCATCACGAGAAAGTGGTCCACTTCTTCCCGGTACCAATGGGTATCCGCAATCTCATCCCGCGGGCTTGCGGCCACTAGCAGCCGCTCCCCCTGGCAGAAAAAACTGAAGCCGCGCTTTAACCCGCAAGCAATCTGCGGATAAGTGCGTTGCCAGCTTCCCCATTTTGCAAGCGGAGCCAGCCGCGGTAGATCGTAGGTTGTGCTAATTCTCTCTAACAAAAGATTGCTAAGGGGAGTAGTGGATTCTCCGATCGTCATCCGCGGATGCCTACCCTGTTCAAGCAAGACAACCGACAGCCCGAGTCGGCGAGCAACCATAGCCATCACGCTCCCCCCGAAACCGGAGCCAACGATCACCAGGTCAGCTTGCACCAAAGCACCGCGCGCACGAAATTTTATCGAGGAACACCTGCTGTAGGTTCATCTGCCGCAAGCGGGCGAGACGCTGCGGATGACAATACGCGCAACGCTCGCTCAACCCCCAAAGGTCAGCAAAGACTCTGCCCGCCTTGAGGCTCAAACCGTACTCCATTGCGGCCTCCAGCGTCTCCAGCGATGGTGGTGCAAATTGACCACTCGCCATCAGTTCTTCCATGGCCCCGTTCCCGCCCCGCGTGGGAATCAGCACTGCCGCCGTCGCCCCTTTCTCCATCGCGAAATCCAAAGAACGCTTTGCCCATGGGAGCGCCTCTGCTGCCGGCAAGTAAGGAGGCTGCACGAGAATAAAGACACGAAGGTCAATCTCATTGCGCCGAAAGAACTCGGACGCAGTCGAGAACTGCTCGAGCGTCATACGCTTGTTCAATCTGCCCAGAACTTCAGGGTGTGCAGTCTCCAGGCCCATCGCAACCTCAAGTCCGCATGCAAGCAGGTCACGAAAGCGCAGACAGGCATCCCCGGTAAGCGCAGGGTGATTCTCCACAATCAACCGATCGAAGCGGTTGGCGCGCTGTGCAATCGCAGCATAATCCCGCGCAGGAATCGCATGCGTATCAAAAAAACTGCCGCTGTTATAAAGCTTTAGTTGGCTTGCCGCAGGAAGCCTAAGCAGCGCGTGGTCGATCTGTACCGGGATCGCACCAGCGGGCACGCTTTCGGTAAGTGTGTTGCGCCACAAATCGCACATCACGCAACGAAACGGGCATTCTTTATTAGTAATGAATACAGTGGCAATCGGCACTACGACCCCATCGGCCGACCGCTCATCTTCTACGAAATACTCATAAGGCAGATACGGATCCAGTTTTGCTCGCGCCGGGCGACGGCTCACGATCCAGGCATCAACTTCAGAACTCATGGGTACAAAGACAGAAATTTCTGGCGATACTCCGCCTCGCGAAAAGGGAATTTCGAGTGCAGCGTTTTCTCGGCAACCGCACCATGTTGGAAGCGCCTTTTGGAGAACACTGGCATATCGAAACCGGTAATCGCTTTTACCCCGCGCGATACGATTTCGCCTTTTAGCTGATACAACCGCTCTACGTCGTATTCGGTGAGAGCGATGAATGGAATAGCCTCCGCGACCGCAATGACGCGAGGCTGGGTATATGGACTGAAGCCAGAAAAGCCAAAGTGATGCGCGGGAGCGTAGGTTCTGCTATACGAACGGCTAAGTCCTCCGCTATACGTCAACGAGTGCTTGATCTTGCCCACGCCCCAACCCTCCTGGTAGAGCAGGGGATTGTTGATGACGCTGCGAATTGTGAGTTCAGGGTTTTGCTCGATTGGATAGTCCTTGAGGTTTTCGTCCCCGCCGTCCCCGTCGACCAAATAGCGCCAATC
>CAZSUK010000707.1:0-3262 GCA_964609355.1 uncultured Acidobacteriaceae bacterium
TACCAGCAGGTGATCGGCCTTGGCGATGGAGCTGAGAACCGCGTCGATCGGTGCCGTCGATTGCATGATAAGCCGGTGCGAAGCTGCTGCTACTCCTTCGATTTTGCCGTCTTCCGGTTGCGCCCCAGCAACTCGTCGATGCGCATCTTGAGGTGCTTGGATTTATCAATTTCAAACGAGAGTTCCGGCACATGCCGCACTCCCATCCGTTCCAGCAACTCGTGGCGGATGAATCCACGAGCCGCGGTCAACGCCTCGACCGTCTTTTCTTCTTCTACCTCACCGCCGTCGACCGAGATGTAGACCCGCGCGGACTTGCCGCCTGGGTTCAGGACCACCTCGCTGACGTAGGCGGAGCTGATGCGCGGATCCCCCAATTCACCTACAATCATGCCGCTGATTTCTTCGCGCAGCGTTTCGGCGACGCGATCCCGGTGGTACTTTCGTGCCCGTGGCTCTACCATGGAAAAAGTCCTTAGCTAAACCTCTTAGACTATCAGAAAAGTCCTATTCCTCAGCGTCTTCTTCCAGAAAGGTGCACCACGAATCGGCGACCTGCGCGCCCAGGTCGTTGGTGATGCGAACCGCCGCATCTTCGACCTGCTTCATGAGCCCCGAAAGATAGTCGCGAGAGCGGGAAATGGCCGTGATCCCGATGGTCGCGCTCTGCCAGGTAACCGCCTCGTCCAACTCCGCAACCGAAATATTGAACCCGTTGCGAAGTTTCTCTTTGAGGCTGCGAACCACCTGGCGCCGGTCCTTGAGCGAGTGCGCCTGCTCGATGTGTAGTTCAAGCGTGAGCGAAACGATAGCCATGATTACCCCAGCGCGGTTTGTGCCGCGGTAATAAATTCAGCCGGCGTCATCGCCGTCAGAGAACTGCATTGCACCAATCCCCTGCGGCACGGCGCATTGCCTCGCAACTGCAGACAGGGGGAGCACTCCGGTTGGTGAAAGAGGCTGGTACTGCGGGGACCGGTTGGCCGAAAGCGATGGGGAAAGGCCGGTCCGAAATAACCAATCGCCGGCACTCCATAGAAGGAAGCCAAGTGCAGGGCAAAGCTATCGGGAGCGATAACCAGGTCCGCAGCGGAGATCTTCTCGAACAACTCTTTGACTGAGCCTTGTCCAAGAGGGACAACCCGCTGATCAAAACCGGTTAGCCATATTGCGCCATGGACAACGATCGTATGTTCCGGAAAGGCCTGCAAAAGGCCGCGAAGGATGCTCGTCCACTGTTTTTCGCTAAGCTGTCGTGCAAGCCACCCGGCCTCCGCTGCGCAATAAATGTAGGGTGGCGCCGGACGTTGAGCAGGCGGCGCCGCGTAGTCGCCGCGATACGACGCGAGCGGTGCGCCTCGTCCTCGTAGATCCAGCAGTTCCAGCTCCACTTCCGCGTCGTGTTTGTCTTCCGGCAGTCGAATCCTGCCCGGCCGATACACTGCCTTCACCATCGCCGAAACCCAGGGACGAACACTCTTCCATTCAAAGAAGCCGCCTTCTGCATAGAGACGGCTAACCCCCTGGACCCAGCCTGTCTTCCGTTTGCCACGCAGGATCAGCGAGAGCAGAAGGGTAGTGCGGCTGTCATCCAATGCGATGACAAGGTTTGCCCGTGGGACAGCAAACAGCTTGCGCAGCATGGATAGCTTCGAGTCGCCATGATCGACCACCACCAATTTCAGGCGCGAGTCGATCAGCGGATACACCCGGCCGCCTTTGCGATTGGTGATCATGGTGACCTCGGCGTTGGGATACAGCCGGGCGAGTTCGAAGAGAAAGGGCGCCTTGAGGACGTAATCGCCAAACGTGCGAAAACTCAGCAATGTAATACGTTGCATGGCACCGATGTTAGCCTTGGTAATTATAGTGCGTTACGTTTTTCTCGATCGCGATGGAGTGTTGAACCGCAAGTTGCCCGAGGGCGCTTATGTGAGCAACTGGGCGCAATTTCAGTGGCTTCCGGGAGCAGTCGAGGCGATTGCCCGCATGAATCGCGCTGGTCTGACCGTCATCGTGGTCAGCAATCAGCGCGGTATTGCGTTGGGCCGGGTTTCCGTGGAGCAATTGGAGCTCATTCACGGCCAGATGCGGAGCCACCTGGCGCGTCAAGGCGCCCGGCTGGATGCCATCTACTACTGCCCCCATGACCAGGGAGAATGCAATTGCCGTAAGCCGGACATTGGGCTTTTTGAGCAGGCCGCGAAAGATTTCCCCGACGTCAATGCGGATAATAGCGCAGTGATCGGCGATTCTCTGTCCGACATCCAGGCTGGCCGCCGCCTGGGTATGAGAACCATCTTTATTGAGGGAGAGGCGGATCGACAAAAAGCAGGAGCACAAGCGGCCGCGAGCCTGGCTGACGAAGTCGCCGCCTCTTTGCTACAAGCAGTAGAGAAGCACCTCGGACTATCGGGGACCGTCGAACCGAACTCTGGTTGTTGAAGGGTACGGGCCACCTCGCCGCATCGAGCTTCAGCACATGTGTATATAGGCTCTTTATGCTTCGAAAACCCCTGGCTGTTGAAGGGTACGGCCTTTGGGTCGTACATATTCGCTATTAGGATCAGCGCTGCTTTAGGCCCTCAGGCTTCCTATTCGCAAACGACGATTTTTCCGCAGCCATTTGGCCGGTCCACTCGATTATCCAGCTCGCTTCTTCATTTCATCGCGTATGCCGGGCCGCCTTCGCCCCCCGCAGCTTTAGTAGGGAGGAGGGAAGTTGTCCTGTACTAAAAACCCTGGAGTGGGAAATGTGGGCTGCCAGAAAGCGTAATTTTGCTCAATCACGTTTGCGCTGATACCGTCGTCTCCGTCGGTATTGTAGATAGTATTTATAGACGGTACGACGTTTCCCCGAACCATAAGACCCGAGAGCAAAAAACCAGGGAAGTCCTGAATTCCGATTCCAGCGATGTAGTCGTTGTAATCATGCCAGATACGGTCGCCTTTCCCCACCGTAATGATGTTGCGCAAGACATCGGTGTTGATTACAGGGCCGAATGCTGCCGGACCGCCATAAGGACCGAAGCCGGAAACAAGAATCCCCCAACCGGAATTATTTATATCATTATCTTCTATGACGCCTTCGAGAGCGTCAGCTAGGACAATAGCGGATCCGAGATTGTCAGTAATTACATTGTGTGCGAATGTCATGTTTAACTCGTATTGCGCGATCACCACTACCGATGTACAGTCTGGTAACACCGTCCATGGTTTTTGTATTGTTATGTCACGGCCGCTGTAACTCTGAAGAAAAGAG
>CAZSUK010000708.1:0-14774 GCA_964609355.1 uncultured Acidobacteriaceae bacterium
CGAAACAACGGCTCCTGTTCAGCAACTACTCTTCCTGGAAGCGCTGCCCTCCCCTTTGTCCTCTCGACCGAACCGAACCCGGATTTCCTACTTCGCGGTGCTAGCGACGACCACGTGTGCGGCTCTCCGTGAAGAGAGCAGCATGCAGATGCTCAAAGCCACGGGTCTCTACAGGAAATCCGGGGGAGCGCAGTGGAGAAATCTGCGGTTTCTCTTATCCCGCCTTGAATGCCTGCTGCAGGCGTTGCCAAGTGATATCCAAGGTTTCCGGCAGGACCCGAGTTTCTGAGATCACGGTCATGAAGTTGGAGTCGCCCAGCCAGCGGGGCAGGGCGTGCATATGCAAATGTTCGGAGATTCCCGCTCCCGCCGCCTGCCCCAGGTTCAACCCCATATTGATGCCCTGGGGCGAGTACACCTGGCGCAGAACCGCCTCCGTCCGCTGGGCCAGGGTCATCATCTCGAGCGCCGCAGCTGGTTCCAGGTTGGCAAGCGAGTCCTGGTGCGCATAAGGGACGATCATGACGTGGCCGGAGGAGTAGGGGAAGGCGTTGAGACAGATGAAGCTGTGCCCGGCGCGAAACACGATGTTGGCGGCCCGGTCTGCGTCGATCTCAGGCATACCGTGTTCGACCGCGAATTTGGTGGCGGCAATGAGGTTACAAAAGACGCAGTGACAGTCGCCGGACCAGGCAGCCAGCGCCGGGGGTACGCCTTTGCGTCCACGTTTGTCAGCCTGTTCCGCGTCGACCAGGTAAGCGTAGCGCCAAGGCGTCCAGAGATAGTCCATGCGCCTCAAGTATACGGAGGCGCGACGAGGCGAAACACCCACCAGCACAATTGGGTGAGCGTGTCTTTACCAGTCGATGACAAGGCAATGAAAATAGGCGTTTGGCCGCATTTTCAGGCCTCTTTCGCAGGGTCGAATTGCGTAGGAGTTCGTTGACACACTTTCCTGGCGGTTGCTATAGTTGTGTATGAAGGGTCTACGTAGAGGATTCGACGTAGACATCCATCGCCGCTCTTGCTTTACCCCCCCTCCCGGATGCTCCTACCGGAGATTGATTAAAGTGCCAAGCCATTCAGTCCGGCTACACTACAGTCTCCCTCCGAACGCTTGTTGGGGAGAGTAAACTTACGGTGCCCTACTTCGCCGACCATGCCTGCAAATAAAGTCCGGCGAAGCAAGCTGCTGGTACGGATCACGAAGAACTTCGGTTAATAATTCTGAAGACCGGGACGATGTGATTCATCTGATACCTGTAGTGATGGACGGATCGGCATTTACCGATCGAGAATCCGGAGCTGGCATTCATGGCAGACGTCCTAAATCCTGAACGAACCGAGAGCACACACCTGAACACCGAAACCGAAACCCCAACGCTTGAAGCACCGGCGGATCACTTCGATCCGTCCGAAAACCACAACTCCAACCCGCAAGCTGAAGCCGCCAGCGTGCCCCACCGCGTCGTTGATCCCAAGCCCGTCGCCAGCCATTCCGGTCAGGATGAAACCGAAATGACCGGCATGGAGGATTTCGCCGCCGCGCTGGAATCGTTCGACCGCGAGCAAGCCGCAGAAGCCGCCGCCCAGGCTTACGACGATAACGTCGTGACCGGCACCGTCATCAAGCTGACGGATAAGCACGTGGTGGTGGATGTGGGGCTCAAGTCCGAGGGTCTGATTCCCCTGGAGCAAGTGCTCGATCATACCGGCCAGGCCAAACTGAAGGCCGGCGACACCGTCGAAGTGGTCGTGGAGCGCGAAGAAGCCGAGGGCGGCTTCCTGCTGAGCTATGACAAAGCCCAGCGGCACCGGGTTTGGGATGCGATCGAACGCGCAGCCAATGACAAGACTCCCGTAATCGGTACGGTGTTGGGCCGGGTCAAGGGCGGTCTCACGGTCGACATAGGCATTAAGGCTTTCCTGCCGGGTTCCCAGCTGGAAATTCGACCGGTCCGTAATCTTGACGGGTACATTGGG
The DNA here is from genome assembly GCA_964609355.1 of uncultured Acidobacteriaceae bacterium. Lineage (GTDB taxonomy): Bacteria > Acidobacteriota > Terriglobia > Terriglobales > Acidobacteriaceae > PALSA-350. Next base: position 1,984 of record CAZSUK010000708.1, read on the forward strand.
CAACAGATCGAAGTCCGCGTCATCAAGCTCAATAAGAAACGCGGCAACGTCGTGGTCTCGCGTAAGGAACTGCTGGAAGAAGAGCAGACCAGCAAGCGCAGCACGACGCTCGAACACCTGGAAGAAGGCGCAGTCCTGACCGGTACAGTGAAGAACCTGACCGACTATGGCGCGTTTGTCGACCTGGGTGGTATCGATGGCCTCCTGCATATCACCGATATGTCATGGGGGCGGCTGACCCATCCCCGCGACCTGGTCAACGTCGGGGACGAAATCCAGGTGAAGGTACTGAAGTTCGACAAGGAAAAGCAGCGGGTTTCCTTGGGATTTAAGCAGCTAACTCCCGACCCTTGGCTAGATGCGGTGGAACGTTATCCCATCGGCGCCCGGGTGCGTGGACGGGTGCTGAGCGTTACCGATTACGGCTCCTTTGTCGAGCTGGAGCAGGGCATCGAGGGACTTGTGCACGTCTCTGAGATGACCTGGTCCAAACGGATGAAGCATCCTTCCAAGCTGGTGAAGCCGGGGGATGAAGTGGAGACGGTCGTTCTCAGCGTCAATCCCAACGATCGTCGTATTTCTCTGGGCATGAAACAACTGCTGGAGAACCCCTGGGAACATTTGTCTGAGCGTTATCCCGCGGGCACGATCGTCGAAGGCCGGGTGCGTAATCTAACCGACTTTGGCGCCTTCATTGAAATCGAGGACGGTATTGACGGCCTGGTACATGTCAGCAACCTGAGCTGGACCAAGCGGGTCAAGCATCCTTCCGAGATCCTCAAGAAGGGGGAGAAGGTTCGCGCTGTGGTCCTCGGGGTAGAAGCGGAGAACCGCCGCCTGTCGCTGGGTATCAAGCAACTCCAACCTGATGTTTGGGAGACGTTCTTCGCCCAGCATCGCGTGGGTGACGTGGTCAAGGGCAAGGTACTGCGCACGGCTCAATTTGGAGCATTCATTGAGATTGCCGAGGGTGTCGAAGGCCTGTGCCATGTCTCCGAAGCCGCCGACGCAAACGGTCAACCTATCAAGCTCGAGGCAGGCCAGGAGCACGACTTCAAGATCATCAAGATGAACCAGGATGAGAAGAAGGTCGGCCTGAGCTTGCGGGCGGTGGGCGAAGAAGCCAGCCGGGCCGATGTGGAAGCCTACAAGCAGCCGGTCTCAAGCTCCACCACCACCTTGGGTGATCTGGTCAACTGGAAGCGCCTGGAACACGAGTAAACGCCACACGAGTAGAACCCGTTTTGGCGGGGCTTTCGTAAACCCAGGTCTCGGGAAACGAGACCTGGGTTTTCTATTTGCTATCGATTTTCAGGTCGAAGTTTAGTTCTTTCTTGCTGTCGAACGAGCTGATGGACCTGGTCTTGGACTTGTGACCTTTGTACTCTGCCCAGAGCTGATAATCCACGTCTGAGCTCAGCTGCCCAAAGCGGTAACGTCCATCCGCTTCAGTAATATAGGTCCTTACCTGCAGGCTCTTCTGGTCCTGCAGGTAAACCACAGCATTCTGCTGCGGCTGGCCGTCCGCATTCAGCACCAGACCCTGCACCACTCGCATCGACTGCGCCAGACTTTGGCCAAAGCTTAGCGGCCCGGCTGCTGCGCATGTCAGCAGCAGTAACATAAGGATCCTCAACCTCATTCCTCTTCCTCATCGGCTACTTCCTCATCTTCATCCTCGTAGCCATCCGCGTCTACCTGCGAGAGTTCGAGGGGTTCTGTGGCTACCACTTCGAACTCGGTGCCGCACTCATCGCAGACCACGACGTCGCCTTCTTCAACTTCGTCGGGATCGAAATCGAGGACGCTTTCGCATTCCTGACAAACGGGCATAATTAGCTCTCCTTTCATGGAGCATAGAGATGTTGATGGTGACTGTAACGCATAGGCGGCTTGGCTAGTTTCCGGGAGAACACGCCGGACGTCAAGGAACTCCTACCAGAGATCAAATCGTACCGCGAACCGGGGTGAAAACGCGTTAGTCTTACAAAAGAAGTCATGGCACGCTTTCCCCGCACCGGTTTTTCATCTCTCTCCTTCCCGAGCTTTAGCGGGGTCACCAGCCAACTGGTGCTGGCCAATGTCGCCGTGTTCTTTTTGTTTCTGGTTATGGATTACGCGGCACCCCACGTCGCGCTGATCATCATCAACTATTTTGCGCTCACACCGGCGATGCTGCTACATGGCTGGTTGTGGCAGCTGGCAACGTATAGCTTCCTGAATACAGGTGTGCTGCATGTCGCCTTCAATATGCTCACCCTGTGGTTTATCGGGTCGTTTCTGGAATCCTCCAAGGGGAGCCGGTGGCTGTTGGAGATTTATTTTCTCTGCGCTATCGGCGGCGGTCTGATTGGGAGCGCCCTTAGCTTTACCGGCATTTTCCACTCCAGCCCCCTTTCCACTACCAACAGCGCCGACGGCGCGTTGTTCGGCTTGTTGGCTGCCTTCGCAGCGCTTTTTGGGGACCTGGAGATGTACATGTTCCCATTGCCGGTGGCGATCAAGGCCAAGTATTTAGTGATTGTCTACATGCTCATTGAGGTGGCGCTGCTACTCTCCGGAGGGCCTCCTTTGGCGTACTTCGTTATCCTGAGCGGGGCGGCCATCGGGTTCTTCTTTGCCCGGCGCGCTCCACGGAGAGGGATGAGCACCGCGTTCAGCGAAGGTCTTTTCAGCATGCGCAACAACTACTATCGCTGGAAGCGCCGTCAGGCGGCGCGCAAGTTCGAGGTCTACATGCGCAAGCAGAACCGGGATGTTCGATTTGACAGCGAAGGCCGCTACATCGATCCCGATGAGAAGCGCGACCCGAACGACCGCAGATGGATGAATTGAGTCAATTTGGCGGCGCTGGGAGTTCTGGCCGCGGCCGCAACACCCAGGTCTCAAAGGCGAGACCTGGGCCACCCACTCACTATCTTTCCACGCAATCTCAGTCCCGCTAAGGAAACAATGCCTGCTCAGCTGGTGGTGCGGATGTGCAACTCCTTTAGTTGCTGAGGGCTTACCTCTGTGGGTGCATCGACCATCAGGTCGATGGCTTTCGCCGTCTTGGGGAAAGCAATCACTTCGCGCAGGCTCTGGGCTCCGGCCAGAATCATGGCAATGCGGTCCAGGCCCAGGGCGATTCCGCCGTGGGGAGGCGTGCCGTAGGTGAGCGCTTCGAGGAAAAAGCCGAAGCGCGAACGCGCCTCCTCTTCGCTCATGCCCAGCGCACGGAAGATCTCCTGCTGCACATCCTGGCGGTGGATACGAATCGAACCTGAGCCCAGCTCCAGCCCGTTCATCGCCAAATCGTAATAGCGGGCGCGCACGGAGGCGGGATCGGAAACCAGCCGTTCCATGTCCTCTTCGTGGGGCGAAGTGAACGGGTGATGGGCGGGCAGCCAGCGCTGAGAAGCCGGGTCGAATTCAAACATCGGGAAGTCGGTCACCCAGATGGGACGGAAGGCGGTGTCTCCTGCCACCTGCTGACCGAGGTGGCGTTCCGGTGCATTTACTACCTGGTCGGTCATGGCTGCGACCCCATGGCGGTCAGCGTAACGCCGGGCCAACTCCACGCGCAGGTTCCCGGCCGCCGAGTAGACGCCAATTTCCCGTTCGGAAAGATGACCCTGAGTTTTGGTATCGCTGGCCTTGACATGGGAGGTGGCATCTCCCGCTACCAGCACCAGCAGATCTGTAGACTCGCACGCCACCAGCTCGCGAATTTTGGTGACTGCGTCGGGAAAGCTCTTTTCCAGACGCTTCCAGTCGTCGATCATTTTCGCGCCCTTGCCGGCATCGAAGAGCGGCCGGTTGTCGTCGCGTTCTTTGCGGGAGAGCTCTCCCACCTTCGGGATGCACACCACCACTACCGGCAAATTTGGGTCTACGGCCAGCGCCTGCAAATCCTCGTCGCGGAAGGCGGAGCGCACGTCCGTGAGCCCGGGCATCCGGAGGTCCGGCTTGTCAATACCATAGCGGCGCATGGCCTCGTCGTACGTGATCCTGGGAAAAGGCGTGGACAGCACTACGCCTACTGCAGCGAAGGCTTCACGCAGAAACGTCTCGACGACTTGAAAGACGTCTTCCTGGCGGACAAACGACATCTCGAGATCGACCTGGGTGAACTCCGGCTGCCGATCAGCGCGCAGATCTTCATCACGGAAGCAGCGGACTATCTGGAAATAGCGATCGAAGCCCGAAATCATGAGGATCTGCTTGAATAACTGGGGTGATTGCGGCAGCGCATAGAAATGCGCAGGATGGACACGGCTAGGCACCAGGTAATCGCGGGCGCCTTCGGGTGTCGAACGGGTCATGAATGGGGTCTCGATTTCGAGAAAGCCCTGGTTGGAGAGACTCTCGCGTACCGCCCGGGTGATCTTGTGGCGCAGTTCGAAGTTCTGCTGCATCTGCTGCCGGCGCAGATCGATATAGCGGTATTTCAGACGAAGCTCTTCGTTGGCAATCGCTTCTTCGGCAGGCGAGAACGGAGGCACGCGAGAGTCGTTCAAGACCAGCAACTGCTGGGCAGCAACCTCAATTTCGCCGGTCGCCATTTTGGGATTGATTACATCCGGGCCGCGACGGCGAACTGTGCCCTCGACTGCCACCACATATTCCGGCCGGATCTGTTCGGCCTTGGCGTGGCCTTCCGGGGTCCGGTCTTTGTCGAGCACGATCTGGGTGATCCCGGTGCGGTCACGCAGGTCGAGAAAGATCAGGTTGCCGTGGTCGCGGCGCCGGTTCACCCAACCCATGAGGGTGACCTTTTCGCCGGCGTTTTGCGCGCGAAGCTGCCCACAAGTGTGCGTGCGCTGAAGAGTGCCTAGAAAGTCGAGCAATGCGGATGTCCTAATTTGATGTGATATCGGTGAGCTTCTGGCCGAGTTGGCCTCGGGGAACCTTGAATTGCTCACCGGTGGCAAAGTTCTTTACCGTCAAGATACCGGAGGCGACCTCGTCCTCGCCGAGAATCACGATGGCGCGCGCCACTTTGTTTCCCGCCTCGAACGATTTTTTAAGCCGAAACGATCCGTCGCCGAGCTCAATCCGTAAGCCGCCGGCACGCAGTTCCCGGGCTAAGACCAGTGCAGCGGGCCCCATTCGCTCGCCCAAAGGCGCGATGTAGGCCGCTGCCAACTGCGGCGCGCGTGCTTGCCGGGCCTCGAGGGCCAGCACGAGGCGGTCTTCGCCTATGGCGAATCCAATTCCCGGCGCCCTGGGGCCGCCGATGGCTTCGGAAAGGCCATCGTATCGACCACCGCCGAGAAGCGCATTCTGTGCGCCTAATTCGCCGGAGACAAACTCAAAGGTTGTCCGTGTGTAGTAGTCGAGACCGCGCACCAGGCGATGGTCGTGCTCATAGGGCACCCCGCAGGCATCGAGTGCTGTGCACACGGCGGCGAAATGTTCCTTCGATCCTTCATCGAGCGAGTCCCAAATGCGCGGCAAGCCGGCGATGATGGGTTGATCTTCCGGGTGTTTGCAATCAAGCACGCGCAAGGGGTTGGTGACCGCGCGACGCTGGCAATCCGGGCACATGCGAGGGGCGACTGGTTCGAGGGCTGCGCGTAAGGTCTCGAGGTATCGCGGTCTGTCGCTAGCTGAGCCGACGGAGTTGAGCAGCAGCTTCCAACCGGTAATGCCCAGTTCTCCGAGAAGAGTGGCCAACATTTCCAGCACCTCTGCATCGCGCAGGGGCGATTCGCTACCCGCGCTGGGTGGCCCGATGGCTTCGGCGCCAATTTGATAGAACTGGCGGTAGCGGCCCTTTTGCGGCCGTTCCCGGCGGAATTGAGGACCAATGTAATAGAGCTTTTGGAGCTGGCCGGTCTCGAACAACTGGTGCTCAATGTAGGCGCGGACGACCCCAGCGGTGTTCTCCGGACGAAGAGTGAGGGACTGCCCGGGCTCCGGAGTGAAGGTGTACATCTCCTTGGAAACCATATCGGTTTCCTCTCCGACACCGCGGGCAAACAATTGCGTTTCCTCGAAAATGGGAGTGCGGATCTCGCCAAAGGAATAGCGCTCAAAGGTACGCCGCACCGTGGTTTCAATGTGATTCCAGAGTTCGGTCTCGGGAGGAAGAAGGTCCCTGGTCCCGCGAACAGCTTGCAAAATGCTCATAGAGTCGACTGTTATCAGGATACAGGCGCGCTCCAGTGAGTTCCACTCAGGGACTGGAGAGCAGGCAGGAAGTCCCTACCAGTTCTCCCTTTCCTTGAGGTAGGTGGCCGTGTAGTCGACGTAGTTGCGCGCGTACTGCAGAATTCCTTCGCGCTCTTTGGGGTCGAGGCGGCGCCGCTCTTTGGCTGGAACTCCGGCCCAGAGCGTGTTCGCCGCAACTACCGTGTTCTCAGGGACCAGGGCTCCAGCGGCGATGATCGAACCTTCGCCGATGCGTACATTGTTGAGGATCGTCGCGCCCATGCCAATGAGACATGCATCCTCAATCACACAGCCATGCACCGTGGCATTGTGACCGATGGTGACCCAATCACCGACTTCGACCGGATGCTTGTAGCGCATGCCGTGCAACACGGCGCAATCCTGCACATTGCTGTTCGCACCCAGACGGATGAAATGCACGTCCCCGCGCAAGACCGCGTTCATCCACACGCTTGCATGTTCACCCAGACTCACTTGCCCAATGATTTGTGCGGAAATGTCGATATAGCAGGAGTTCGGGATGATCGGGCTGTGACCGAGGTACGACCTTATCATGAGGAAATTCCTTGCCGAGGACGCTGATTAAGCTTGACTCCATACCTCGAACGTAACGTAATCTTATAGAACCCTATTGGGATTGTTTGGAGGTGTGGTTCATTTGGCAGAGGTTCGCGTGCAGGAAGGCGAGCCGCTTGAAAATGCATTGCGCCGGTTTAAGCGCAAGGTTCAGCAAGAGGACATCATCAAAGAAGTAAAGCGTCACTCCTTTTACCTGAAGCCTGGCGAGCGCCGTCGAGTAAAAGAAGCGCTGGCGCGCAAGCGGAATCGTAAGAAGGCAAGAAAAGAGCAGGATTAACCCTGCAGTGCCGGCTTAACGGACCTCTAAGGTACGATAAGCCGGCAATCCCGCACTTTCAAAATTGGTTGAAACGAGGTTTGGCACCATTTTTCCTTACATTCCCGGGGTTGGCGAGTGCGAGGAAAGTTGTCGATTTACTGACGGATCAGCTGGTTGGTGAGACGAAGCCTATCCAGCGTCTGTCGACGAAAGACTGAAAAATTTCCAAGGCATGCTCGGGGGGACGCGTAATGGACTTCATTGACAAGATACTCAAGTGTTCAGATTGCGGTAACGACTTTGTCTTTACCGCCGGCGAACAACTGTTCTTTCACGACAAACAGTTCAAGAACGATCCAAAGCGGTGTAAACAGTGCAAAATCAAGCGGGTGGCCGGAACCGGCAACGGTGTCCGTACGGAAACCCGGACGGTCTGTTCAGAGTGCGCCACAGAGACCACCGTTCCTTTTAAACCCACCCAAGGTCGCCCCGTGCTTTGCAGGTCATGTTTCCAGCAACGGCGGCCCCCGGTTCCATCGACAGTCGCGGCCAGCGCAGCTTCCTAGTTCGAAGCAATGCTCTGAAACCTTCACCTCTCCAGTGGGCCTTGCCTGCTGGAGAGGATTGAGGTATGGCTAGTGAGCGGTTGCGGGCTTTCTTGAGGCCGATCGTCCAGCCACTTTTGCAGGTGCAGCGGTAGAGGCGCTTGCCTTCTGGGCCAGAGCCTTTTGCTTCTTGTCCTCATGGGTGACAAGCAGGGCTTCGATCTGGCGCAGCAAATTCATGATATTCATGGGCTTAACCAGCATCTCGTCCATGCCCTCATCGCGCCACTCAGAGCCGGGCACGGGAAACGCTGTCAGCATAGCTACTGCCGGCTGATAAGGAGCCTGCTTGGCGGCCCGAACAACCTCCAGACCAGCCGATTCGTTTTCCATCCGCATATCGGTGATCACCATGTGGAAGGTGCCGGCGCGCAGCTTGGACCGGGCTTCTCGCGCGGAGGCAGCTGTCTCCACCTCAAAGTCGTTCATCTCCAGTACCGCTTTGAGGGTCAGCAGAATTGCGAGCTCGTCATCTACCAATAGAATGCGACGTTTCATGGGGAAAAGACTCCAGGGTTCTTTGACTGTAGGTCCGAAGGAAGCTAGTCGCCTGATCGGATCCTACCTGAAAAGGGCCGGGTTGATTAGACTGACAACGTGGCAGAATACCACGTCGAGAACTTCGGATGTCGGGCCAGCCGGGCAGACGGCGAAATCATCAGCGCCGATTTGCGCCGTCGGGGCCTGACCCCGGCTAAAACCCCCGCCAAGGCTGACGTGATTGTGGCCAACACCTGCAGTGTGACCGCGCAAGCGGATCGCACGGCGCGTGCGTTCCTGCGCAAAATGCACCGGGAGAATCCCTCAGCGCGCATCCTGGTCACAGGATGTTACGCGCAACGCGCGCCGCAGGAATTGGCGGCGCTGCCCGGAGTCCATGCCGTGATTGGCAACAGCCATAAGGCGCTGGTGCCGGAGCTTACCCAACAGGCCGCAGGCTTTGTTCCACTGACTGGGCTGTACGTGGATGACGCATTTGCCCATTCTGAGCTGGCTATGCCGCAAGGCGGCTGGCGGCAGGAGGACCGCGGGCAAACGCGTCCGAACCTCAAGGTGCAGGATGGCTGTGGGAACCGCTGCTCGTTCTGCATCATTCCCAGTACTCGCGGGCACAGCCGTTCTCTCCCGATGGAGGCCTGTCTTCGCGAGGTGCAGGCGTTCGTCGACACCGGCGGTACGGAGCTGGTGCTCTCCGGCATCAACCTGGGCCGCTGGGGGAGGGATCTCAAGCCGGCAAGCACTCTGGAAGAACTGGTCAGCACCATCCTGCTCCGCACCTCGTTGCCACGCCTCCGTCTCAGCTCGATTGAGCCCATGGACTGGACACCGGCATTGCTGGAGATTTTCCGCGAGTCGCCCGGCCGGGTTGCGCGCCACGCCCATCTTCCCCTGCAATCGGGATCGGACGCAATTTTGCGCGCCATGCACCGTCGTTACCGGCCGTGGCACTATGCCGCAAAACTGCGCTTGATCCGGGAGAGCCTGCCGGACGCGGCGATCGGTGCGGACGTGATGGTGGGATTCCCCGGGGAGAGCGAAACCTTGTTCGAAGAGAGCTTCGCTTTTATCGAGGCCCAACCTTTCACGTACCTGCATTTGTTTCCTTTCTCCGCGCGTCCCGGAACCAGGGCGTGGCAGCTGGCTAAAGAGAGTGCGATAGACCCTCGAGTGGTCACGGAGCGCATGGGCCGCCTGCGGGCCCTGATCGCAGCCAAGAATCTTCGGTTTCGGGAGCGATTTCAGGGCATCGAACTGAGTGCAATTAGCTTGCATACGGCTCCGGACGAGACCACGAAGGCGCTTACCGACAATTTTCTCGAGGTGGAGTTGGACGCCCAGGTTGCGGCAAACCAGACATTGCGTGTGCTCGTGACGGGACTCTCGAGTACCGGTTTGAACGGTCGCATAGCCGCTTGAGAGATGCTATGCTTTATTCGAGGGGCCTTGCGTCTCTCGTTTCCGGAGGAAACCATCGATAAGCGTTCGGCCAAGTCCTTTATCCGCATTAACGACAGAATTCGCGCGCGTGAAATCCGTGTTATTGACGAAAACGGTGAACAGCTCGGAATCCTGCCCCCCTTCGAAGCTCTCAAAATAGCCCGCGAACGTGGTCTGGATCTGGTGGAAGTCTCGCCCACTGCCCAGCCACCGGTGTGCCGTATCCAGGATTACGGCAAATTCCTTTACGAGAAGGACAAGAGCGACCGCGCGGCGCGCAAGAAGCAAAAAGTCATCACGGTCAAGGAAGTCAAGTTTTCGGTGACCGTCGATGAGCATGACTACCAGACCAAGAAAAATCAGGCAGTTCGTTTTCTGGGTGAAGGCGACAAAGTGAAGGCTTCGCTGCGCTTCAAAGGCCGCCAGATGGCCCACCGTGAGCTGGGTTACGCGATCATCAACCGGCTTATCCAGGACATGGGTGACGCCGGCATCGTCGAGTTTATGCCCCGCATGGAGGGCACTACCTTGCACGCAATTCTTGCCCCAGGCAAGAAGGCGGAGCCGCCCAAGAAGCCTGCGGCACCTAAACCGCCGGCTGCGGGTCTGGTTGCTCAGCAGCCTCAGTCCGCACAGTCTTAAATTTGGTTTTGGGCTCCATCGGGCCAATCATCGCCGAGTGGCCCATCCTTTGAGCTGCGAAGGGTGGGTTACGCCAACGTCCCCCCAAAGCTCTTGTTCTCCCGTATAATCGTTCAAGTAGCAAACGCTAAGCAGCAGGAAAACCATGCCCAAATTGAAGACCCATAAGGGCGCGGCCAAGCGCTTTAAGAAGACCGCCACGGGAAAAATTCTCCGCGGTCAAACCAAGAAGCGCCACATCCTGACCTCCAAGTCCCAGAAGGTCAAGAAGCATTTGAGTGGCACGGTTCTGGTTTCTGAAGCAGACAAGCGCAAGGTAGCGCGAATGATCCCCTACGCCTGATCGGGTTGCAGGGCCTTCGGCCCCTGTCTTTTGAAGACAAGACGATCAGATTTCAAGCGAGTGAAGAGGTATTTCCTACCTCCAGCCGCATAACGCAGTATTTAAAGGAGAAACAATGCCCCGCGTTAAACGTGGAACAAAACGTAACGACCGCCGCAAGAAAATCCTCAAACGAGCCAGCGGTTACTTCCTCACAAAATCCAAGCTCTACCAGGCAGCGCAGGAAGCCGTCGAGCGTGGTCTTAAGTTCGCCTACATTGGCCGCCGGCAAAAGAAGCGCCAGTTCCGGTCTCTTTGGATCGTCCGCATCGGCGCAGCTGCCAAACTAAACGGGATCAGCTATTCCCAACTCATCCATGGGCTGAAGGTGGCTGGCATCGAGCTCGATCGCAAGATCCTGGCCGACCTTGCAGTCAACGACCCGGCGGGATTTACGGCGCTCGCTGATCAAGCCAAAAGCGCCCTCAGCAACAAGACCGCCGCCGCATAGACCTTACGTTCAACAGAGTTTCTCGAGCAGCCCGGTCGCACATTGATCGGGCTGTTGTGCGAAGAGCCCATGCCACCGTTTGAGATTCCCGAATTAAGAGATTATTCGCCCGGCGCGCTCGACAGCTTCTTCAGCGCGATCCTGGCGCAGTTCGACCAGGAAGCAGCCGCTGCGAACTCTGTCGAGGCGGTGGAGCAGCTGCGTATTCGTTGGATTGGCCGCAAACAGGGTTTGCTGACGCGGGTTGGCGAAGTGCTGAAAGGCGCTCCGAGCGAGGCGCGCCGGGACGTGGGCATGCGGTTTAACGCCCTCAAATCCGCGATCGAGCCCCGCTGTGACCCGGAGCAGGTGAAGACATCGGGACCCGTCGCGGACGCGATCGATATCACTCTCCCCGGTACACGGCGTGCGCTTGGCGCCGAGCATCCCCTGATCCGGACCATGAATGAAATCGTCACCGTCTTTGCGGCAATGGGATACTCAGTAGGCCTGGGACCAGAGGTCGAAACCGATTACTACAATTTCGAATCGCTGAATTTCCCCCCCGGCCATCCCGCGCGCGACACCCAGGATACCCTGGTGATCACTCAACAGGAGCGCAAACCGCTGCGCGACCGGCTGTTAATGCGCACCCACACTTCGCCGGTGCAGATCCACACCATGGAAGAGCAACCGCCACCGTTGCGCATTGTTATCCCCGGCAAGGTGCACCGAAACGATGCGTTGGACGCGACCCACTCCCCCATCTTTCACCAGGTGGAAGGTTTGTGTGTCGACACCAACATCACCTTTTCCGATCTGAAGGGGACGCTCGACCATGCCATGAAGGCGTTCTTCGGGTCCAGCGTCAAGACCAGATTCTTTCCCTCGTTCTTCCCTTTCACTGAGCCCTCTGCGGATGTGCAGATCAGCTGCATCTTCTGCGGCGGCCGGGGTTGCCGCAAGTGCAAACAGTCGGGATGGATCGAGCTGCTGGGCTGCGGCATGGTGGATCCCGCGGTGTTCGCGTTCGCCGCGCGAAAACAGCCCGCCTACGACCCCAGCAAAATCAGCGGCTTCGCTTTCGGCATGGGCGTGGAGCGGATTGCGATGATGAAGTATGGTATCGGCGATATAAGCCAGCTCTACTCTGGCGACATGCGATTTCTGGAGCAGTTCAGGTAAGTGAATATTCTCTCCCAATGGATTCGGTCCTACGTTCCCGGCCTCACCGTGGCCGACCGCGAACTTGCCGAGGCACTGACGCTGCGCGGCATCGCTGTCGAAGGCATTTACGAAGTTGGGGATGGTTCGTTATTCGAAATGGATATCACCACCAACCGGGTCGATGCCATGAACCACTACGGCATCGCGCGGGAGGCAGCGGCCATCGTGGATCGTCCGCTGGCTCCGCTGGACGACAAGCTGCCGGACCCGCAGTCGCGCACGGTTCCCATCAGGATTTCCATTGAAGCCCCGGAACTCTGCGGACGCTTTACTGCGCGGGCACTGAGCGATGTGCGGATCAAGCCGTCGACTGGCGTGGTCGCCGAGCGCTTTGCCCTGCTGCAGCAGAAACTCATCTCCAACGCAGTCGACGCCACCAATTACGTCACCCTCGCCATGGGTCATCCCACCCACGCCTTCGATCGCGACAAGCTCGAAGGCGGCATTGTGGTGCGCCGAGCCCGCAGCCAAGAAAAACTTCGCACGCTGGATGGCGTGGTACGTGTGCTCGATCAAGAAGACCTGGTCATCGCCGATGAAAAGAAGGCGATCGGGCTGGCCGGCGTGATGGGC
>CAZSUK010000709.1:0-2640 GCA_964609355.1 uncultured Acidobacteriaceae bacterium
TTCTGTGCTTCTGCCCCGTAGACTTGCGAACCCGTAATTTGTACACAAGAACCACTAGATTTTACCTATTGCAACAAGATATGCCTTAAGGCCCGTCGAGATAATTTGCACCCCGATGCAGAGTAGGATGAAGGACGAAAGACGCATCACCATCGACGTTCCAGACCGGCCCAGAAGTTGCTCGGCCTTTCTGGCATAGAGGTAGCAGAAGTAGATGATGGCGCAGATCAAGGTGATGCCGCTGATAGCAGCGATCAAAACCCTAATGGAAAAGAGCGAATGTTCCTGCAGCTCAGGGGGCAGGTGCGCTCCTAAGGTAATGGCAACGGAAATAGAACCAGGCCCCACCGTGATGGGAAGAGTAAAGGGATAAAAGGCGTTTTCGAGGATCTGGTCATCCGGAGTTGGTTGGGGTACAGCTTGCCCGGTGCTCTGATTCAGCAGAGACCAGCCAGTGGCGGCGACCACCAGGCCTCCGCCGATCTGGACCGCGTAGATGGAAATACCGAAGAATGCAAGCACATGCACTCCCCAGAGCACGGAGCAGAGCAGGAGAAAGAAGCTATAAATGGCTATTTTCTGGGACAGCTGGCGTTGGGTAGAGGGAGCCACGGGCCCGACTAAATTGACGAAAATCGCTGCGCTCCCCAGTGGATTAACAATGGGAAACAGGGTGGCCACAACGAGGATCGTGGCCTCGATGACCGCTGTTATTTCCTGACGGATGTCGATCACTCGCGGGGATTCTCCAGGCTTGCTTGTTGCCTCAGAATCTTACTATCGTTCGCGGGCGAAGAAAAAATGGTTGAGCAAAACGCTGCCGTTTGGGGCCGCGGCGTTGCTAGAATCGGAAGTAATGACGGCCACTACGACGAGCGTTTCGCCTGAAGTGTTGCAGCGGTATGAGCCCGTCATCGGGCTCGAGGTCCACGTCCAGCTGCTGACCAACAGCAAGGCTTTCTGCGGCTGCGCAAATCGATTCGGCGGCGAACCGAACACTCATATTTGCCCCGCTTGCCTGGGTTTGCCGGGCGCCTTGCCGGTGCTGAACAAGCGCGCGGTGGAGTTCGCGGTGCTGGCCGCGACGGCGATCAATTGTGAAGTTCGCGAGCACTCGGTGTTCGCGCGCAAGAACTATTTTTATCCGGACTTGCCCAAGGGCTACCAGATATCGCAGTTCGATAAACCGTTGGCGGAACACGGATGGATCGATGTTCCGTCGCTCGATGCTTCGGGCCACAGCGTGACCAAGCGTATCGGGATTACACGCCTGCACATGGAAGAAGATGCGGGAAAGAGCATGCACGACGGCTTTCCAGACTCCGCGACCAAGACTTATGTGGATTTGAACCGGTGCGGAACGCCGCTGATTGAAATTGTTAGCGAACCCGACCTGCGTACCCCGGACGAGGCTTACGAGTATTTGACTCGGTTGAAAGAGATTCTTCTTTACACCGGAGTCAGTGACTGCAACATGGAAGAGGGCTCCCTGCGCTGCGATGCCAATGTGAGCGTCCGGCTCCGCGGACAGGAGAAATTCGGAACCAAAGCTGAGGTCAAGAATGTGAACAGCTTTCGTTTTATTCGTTCGGCGCTGGAGTATGAGATCGAGCGCCAGGTAGAGCTGATCGAGGGCGGCGGCCGCGTGACTCAGGAAACGCGACTATGGAATTCGAGCGAGGGGCGCACTTACTCCATGCGATCCAAGGAGCAGGCGCACGATTATCGCTACTTCCCCGAACCGGACCTCCCGCCGCTGCTGATCTCGGGAGAGTGGAGGGCGATTCTCGCCAAGCGGATGCCCGAGTTACCCGAGGCGCGCCGCAAGCGCATGATCGCCGAGTACGACATCACCCTGCAGGATGCCCAGACGCTCACCGCGACGCGCGAGTTTGCCGACCAGTTCGAGACGGCGGCGCGGCAGGCACGTAGCCCGCGGCGGGTGGCTAACCTGATCCAGAGTGAACTGATGGGCCGGCTTAAGGCGAAGGGGCTTGAGCTGGAGCAGTCACCCATTACCATGAAGGGACTGGTGCAGGCGGCTGACCTGGCGGAGGCCGGCGAGCTCTCCAGCAAGCAGCTGAAAGGTTTGTTCGACACGGCTTTTGACAAGGGCGAGGATTTTGGCGTGGTGTATGAGCGGGAGAAGCCGCAGCAGATCAGCGATCCTGCGGTGCTCGAAAAGCTGATCCAGGAAGTCATTGCGGCCAATCCCAAGCAGTTGGAGCAGTATCGGGCAGGCAAGAAGACGGTAGCTGCATTTTTTGTCGGGCAGGTTATGCGGTTGTCAAAAGGACAGGCCAACCCTGCGCTGCTGAATGAATTGGTAACCAAGCAGCTCGATGCTTAGCTAAGCCCTTCCCTCGCGGGGTTGTAACCCGGCGGCGCGCCGTGCGTCCAATAGCCGGGTGAATCCATTGTTCGACTCCGACTTAAACGAAGACGCTGCACGGCAGAAAGTGACTCGCCGCGCCTTTCTTCTGAGCGGTGGGATGGCGGCAGCGGCGATTGCTGCGTGGTCCTTGCACTCTGACCCTCCACCGCCCGCGATCGCGCTGAAGAGTGGACCAGCGCCCGAAATTGACATCGCTGAATTCTCTTCCGCGGGTGTGCTCACCGGGAAAACCCGAGTGCAAAAAA
>CAZSUK010000710.1:0-4734 GCA_964609355.1 uncultured Acidobacteriaceae bacterium
TGATGACTGCGAAAACGTGCGCGGCTTGCGACTGCGAGCTGGATGCGAGTCTCATCAAGGTGAAAATCGGCGGCAAGACGGTCGAGGTGTGTTGCGAGGACTGTGCGCAAAAACTGAAAGAAGCGCACGGTTCGGCGGCAACGTCAGGGAAAGGGTGAGCCATGAGCAAAAATAAAGTAGCCGCAGGTGTTCGTGAGAAATTTTGGCGGACGGTACGGCCTTTTGCTGCACTGCTGGTGGGAGCGCTAATTTTCGGGCCTTGTTTGGGTGGATCGATCTCGGCTCAAGTCAGTACGGACGCGCGTGTGACGGCGTCCGCGCGCGTGACGGAGGGATCCGTCATGAACGCAAAGAAATCATCGCCGATTCACCGTAGCGTACAGACCCCTTCGGGCCGCATCAGCTATACGGAGCAGGGCACGGGACCGGTCGCATTGTTCGTGCACGGCGTGCTGCTGAACAGCTACCTGTGGCGTCATCAACTGGCGGATTTGTCGGACATCCGGCGCTGTATAGCCGTGGACCTGCTGGCGCATGGCGACACTGAGATTGCGCCGGATCAGGACGTATCCGTGACCGCTAATGCCAAGATGCTCAAGGAACTTCTCGATGCGTTGAACATCGATCAGGTGGATCTCGTGGGCAACGACAGTGGGGGCGGTATCACCCAGATATTTGCCGCACTTTACCCGGATCGGATACGCACCCTCACGCTCACTGACTGCGACACGCACGACAACTGGCCACCCGAGGCATTCAAACCCTTTCTGGCAATGGCAGCCGGAGGAGGCCTGCGCGGGACGCTTGATGTCATGCTATCGAACAAGAGCGTCTATCGATCGCCGCAAGCTTTGGGACCGGCATACGAACATCCGGAACGACTGACGGACGACAGCATCGAGACGTATCTGCGGCCGCTAGTCAAAACCCAGCAGCGAACCCGCGACCTCGAACACTTTCTCGCAGCTTTCGACAACAAGCACACACTCGCAGTTGAGGACCGGCTGAAGAAATTGACGGCGCCGACGTTGATTGTCTGGGGCACGGATGATATCTACTTCGACGTGAAATGGTCGAACTGGCTGGCGGAAAATATCCCCGGCGTTCGGCGTCGTGTCGAGCTCAAGGGCGCAAGGATTTTCTTCCCTGAGGAGCGGTCGGAGGAGTTCAACCAGGAGCTGCGTGCACATTGGCAGGCGGCACAGTAGAAGAGCTGACTTATAAGGAGACGAAATGACCGATCAGGCCCGCAAGGCTGAGCGATTCCGGGGACTGCATATTCCCGGGAAGCCGCTGATCCTCTTTAACATCTGGGACGCAGGCAGCGCCAAGGCTGTGGCTTCGGTCGGCGCCAAGGCAATCGCGACGGGTAGTTGGTCGGTCGCCAATGCCAACGGTTTTGCCGACGGCGAGCGCACTCCGCTCGCCCTGGCGATCGATAACCTGCGCAGAATTGTTGGTGCGACACAACTGCCGGTGACCGTCGATCTCGAGAGTGGTTATGGCGACACACCTGAGGTCGTCGGTGAAACGTTCACCCTGGCGATCGACGCGGGGGCCATAGGCTGCAACCTGGAGGACAGCTTTCCTGCGAATGGGAAACTCCGCGAGACGATCGACCAGACGTACCGCATCCGGCGTGCTCGGCAGGTTGCCGATGCGTCAAATATTCGTTTCTTTATCAATGCCCGCACTGACATCTTTTTCCAACAGCCCCCCGAAGAGCATAACGATGCCATGGTCTCTGCGGCCATCGATCGGGCACATGCGTATGCAGAAGCTGGAGCTGACGGGCTCTTCGCGCCCGGTCTAGCGGATATCGTTCTGATCGCGCGCCTGGTAGAAGCGTCGCCGCTTCCGCTCAATATCATGGTGGGTGACCTCACTCCGCCCTTGCGCACGTTGGCAGAGAATGGCGTTGCCAGGGTGAGTCATGGCCCCGGCCCGTACCTTACAGCGATGAAGAGTCTGGAAGAAGCGGCGCGTGCTGCGCACACCAAGTAATCGTGTAGCTTCGCCGACCGTGTTTAGAACTGCGTAGCCCAGAGTTCGCGATGATGCAACCAACGCAATGGCGTCGCACACCACCTGCGTTAGTCTTTTGCCAGGTGTGGACAGAATGGTCGGGGAGAGAGGATTCGAACCTCCGACCCCCTGGTCCCGAACCAGGTGCTCTACCAGGCTGAGCCACTCCCCGAACTTGCGATTGGCAGGACGCTTGCGGATCCAAAGAGTTCCTGGCGGACCCTTCGTACACGACCGCAAACTACCTCAAAGTGTAACAGAAGCCCGAGCGCTACACTGCGGGGGAGCCTACATGTCCCGGGCTCACAACCAAACCCAGTTGTCCGAGCTCGCAGATGAAGCCAGTACAACAACTCGACCTCAACGGATTGCACGTGCTCGACGGGGCTATGGCTACAGAACTCGAGCGAAAAGGCTTCGACCTCGACGGCCCTTTGTGGTCCGCACACGTGCTCGAAAGCGCGCCCCAGGCCATTTTTGCGGTGCATCGTGACTATCTCGAAGCAGGCGCCGATTGCCTTCTGACGGCCAGCTACCAGGTCTCCGCTCAGGGCTTTGAGAAGATTGGACGTAGTCCACGGGACGCGGTCAGGGACGCAGCGAATGCGCTGCGCGCATCTGTGACGATTGCAGAAGAAGTGAGAAAAGAGTACCAGGCCAGGTCACCGCGCAGAATTTGGATAGCAGCTTCGCTCGGAAGCTACGGCGCGATGCTGCATAACGGAGCGGAGTATCACGGCAATTACCACTGCTCCTTCGAGGAGCTCGTTGAGTTCCACAGCCCGCGCATCGCAGTACTGGCCCAGACCGATGCCGACTTGCTGGCGCTTGAAAGCATACCCTCGCTCGAAGAGGCCAGGGCCATTCTCGTGGCACTGGGCGCACATCCCGATCTGCCGGTATACCTCAGCTTCACCTGCCGCAACGGAATCCACGTTTCTCACGGAGAGACACTCCGGGCCTGCGCAGAATTGCTTGAGAAGCAGCCTCAGGTCGTCGGGATCGGCGTCAATTGCACCGCCCCCGAGCTGATCGAGAGCCTGGTCGGCGAACTTGCGCGGGTCACCAGCAAACCCATCATTGTCTATCCAAACTCCGGCGAGCAGTGGGATGCGGTGCATCAGTGCTGGTACGGCGAAGGTCAGATACAGCAGTTCGGCGAACTGGCTCAACGCTGGAAGAGCGCGGGGGCGCAATGGATCGGCGGCTGTTGCCGGACCGGCCCTGAGCACGTACGCGCCGTAGCCAATCTCTGGCGCCAGGCTCGTCCCGTGGAATCACAAAAATAGTGATCTCGAAGAAAATGCTCTAAGCTGTTTTGCGTGCGAAAACTACTCTTGTCGCTGCTGCTCGCCGCTTCCGCGTTGGCTCAGTCAAACACCAAAACTACGGGCCCCCGAACTACGGGGGTCGACCAGGAAGTGCTCTCCCAAATTCCGCAACGGATGAAGTCCTTCGTCGATAAACAAACCGTCGCCGGAGCCGTCACTCTCGTTTCCCATGGTGCCGACATAGTTGAGTTCGACGCCACCGGCATGGCCGATATTGAGGCCGGTCATCCCATGCGGAAAGACTCCATCTTCCAGATCATGTCGATGACCAAGCCGGTCACCGCCGTTGGCATCATGATGCTGGCCGAACAAGGCAAGCTCGCCCTGCGAGACCCGGTCGAACAGTACCTGCCGGAATTCCACGATGTGCGTGTGGCTACCACCGTCGGCCCGGACGCCGACCACCTCAAGGTACCCAACCATGCGCTCACGATCCGCGACCTGCTTACCCATACCGCAGGCATTCAGGACTACCCCGGGCCGCCCGCCATCCGCGACTATCCCCAAACCATGAGCGTGCCCCTGGATGAGGTAGTCCGGCAACTCGCCAAACAGCCGCTGCTGTTTCAGCCCGGCACGCAATGGAGCTACTCCAGTCCCGGCATTGAGATCCTGGGCCGCATCATCGAAGTGGTTTCGGGCGAAAAATACGTGGACTTCATCACCGGGCACATTCTTGAACCCCTGGGGATGAAGGACAGCTTCTTTTTCCCGCCGCCTGACAAGATCGCGCGCATCGCAATGGTCTATGCATCCAAAGACGGAAAGCTGGAGCGGGCTCCAGCCACCATCCTGGGAGGCGACCCTGCTAAATATCGCCAGGGCGCCGTTTTCCCCGCGCCGGGTTGGGGCCTGTACTCGACAGCCGAAGACCTGCTGCACCTCTACCGCATGATGCTGAACGACGGGGTGTATGAGGGCCATCGCTTTCTGTCGCCCTTTTCCGTCCACCTCATGACGGAGCCCCAGACCACAGGAATACAGCCGGTGGGCTGGATGCGCGGCTCAGATTATGGCCTCGCCTGGGAAGTGGTGACCGATCCACTGGGCGAGCTAGCCGGGCACACCATGGGTAGCTTTGGACACGGCGGCGCCTTCGGCACCCAGGGCTGGATCGACCCCAACAACGATCTGATCTCTATCCTGCTGATTCAGAACTCAGGCGAGGGAGCGGAAAGCATAACCAGAGTCTTTCTCAATATGGCGGAATCCAGTATCAGTAAGTAGCGCATCGTTGCATTCCTGCAACATGCGACAATAGAGATACCCCATGAAACCTGAGTCTGTCTCCCTGGACCTGGAATCAGTCCCTATAACGCCGGAACTTCTTGCCCAGCACAGCATTACACCCGAAGAGTATCAACGCATCGTCGCCGCC
>CAZSUK010000711.1:0-4150 GCA_964609355.1 uncultured Acidobacteriaceae bacterium
AAATTCGCGGATTACGTGATGTTGGCCGAAGATTTGCACACGATTGACCCAGGTAAGATCAAGGACATTAAAGTGCTGCACACAGTCGTCGCTGGAGTTACGCGCTACCAGCTCTAACTCAGAAAGTTTCCCGATGCTTGGCGTATTTCCAGATAAGGTCTACCGGCTATTACGCGCGCCCCGTAGCTGCCGGCCAATTGAAGTCGGCGTGCCCAGAAATCATTGTACATAAGAACGCGGAATTCGCTCGCGCGTCGCCGCGGCAGCGGCCAAACGGGTAGGCGCCTTCCTACAGTACACGGCGTTTAGCGCATATACGTATTTCATACGCAACAACCTACGATAGCCGCTGTTCGATAACATAGGAAAAAAACCATCATGAAATCTCGTAATTTATGTACTGTGGTGAGCGTTGTGGCCGCTACTTTACTCTTGAGCGCGGTGTCTTTCGGCGCCACCAAGGATCAAATTGATGAGAGCGTCCAGAACACTCTGATTCAGTTCGATCAACTTAATCCAGCTAACCAAGATTTGGTCAAGCGGGCAAAGGGCATGCTGGTGTTTCCGAACGTGACCAAGGGCGGCGTGGGCGTCGCAGGTGAATTCGGTGAAGGGGCCCTGCGCGTCAACGGACAAAATGTCGGCTACTACAGCCTGTCGTCAGCCTCAGTTGGACTAACACTTGGCGTCGCAAAGCACA
The DNA here is from genome assembly GCA_964609355.1 of uncultured Acidobacteriaceae bacterium. Taxonomy (GTDB): domain Bacteria; phylum Acidobacteriota; class Terriglobia; order Terriglobales; family Acidobacteriaceae; genus PALSA-350. The sequence goes on from CAZSUK010000711.1 coordinate 701, forward strand.
GCGAAATCATTATGTTCATGACGCAGGAAGCGTTGGACAAATTCACCAGCACCAAGGGTTGGGCAGTGGGTGCCGATACCGGAGTAGCCGTGCTGTCGAAGGGGGCTGGTGGCGACTATGACACCAAGACTCTGCAGAGACCGATCCTCGGCTTTGTATTTGGCGAGAAAGGATTGATCGGTGACGCATCGCTTGACGGCTCGAAGATTACTCAGATAAAGCGATAAAGAACCTCGGAGACAAAGGAACGCCCGGGCCGCGCTGGCCCGGCTTTCCCATCGAGCACGAGGGGTCCGAAAGCGAAGGCATTCGCAAATGTTCTGCTCCTCGAAACCTGCCGCTCGCGATCGGCTGAGACGGGTCTGGGCCGTCCTTGATCGACAGTCATGGATATCGCGCTGGAGGTCGGCTAACCGGACGACCATCAGGCGCTTCCCGGCCCAAAAGCGGAAGTCCAGCCGATAGAATTGCCTGTACGAAAGCGGTCATTTGTTAACGATAGCGTTGCAATGGTTCCTGTGGATGCTCCGCCGCCGCGTCGGCGGCGCTCAAGTCGGTTTGATGTTCGAATTCTGATTAAATAGGTTCGACGGATCGTATTTTCTCTTGAGTGCGCGGAGTCTTCCGTAATTTGGCCCATAGACTTCCCGCACGGGCCGTTCGCCTTCCTCTAGGTCATCCTCGAGGGCGTTTACGTACACGGCTCGGTCAGCAAACGGTTGAAGTCCTTCCCAGAAGTCGCGTGCCCATTGGATTACTTTGGCATCGTCTGCCGGATCGTCCCAGATCGGAGTGATCCAAGCGACGTGATGATCATGACGATGCGGGAATGCGGTATCGCTCGCCGAGACGCGTGTCGCCGCACCATGCAACTGCTGCAAGGCGATGCTTCCGTTCGGAGTGGGCACCTTGGCCATATAATGGAAGATCGCATCAATCGCACCGTCTTGCACCTTGGAAATGTTGTGCGCCTTGTTGTAGTAGCGACGACCCGGCGGGTTGAGCGGATCGAATAGTGCTTGTACCTCAAGGTAAGGCCGCTGTTGGATGAGGTCTGCGATTGGGGTCCCGAAAGTGCGCAGCGGCTTGAGCGCTTTTTCACCCGCGGCAGGTTCTCCGCAGTAACATGCGACCGTGGCAAAAGCCGGGGCTCCGTTCGGGCCGGTCAGCGCCGCTCCGATCATTGTTAGCTCATCCGGAGCGCTGCGCGAAAACTCATCGTAGAAACGGAAAGCCTCGCTGTCTAGCGGGTAAAATATCACTCCGCCCAATACCGTCCTCACGGGATGCAGCCTGTATTGAAGTTCCGTGACGATTCCGAAATTGGCGCCCGCTCCCCGTAGACCCCAAAATAGATCGGGATTCTCCTCGGCGCTGCAGATGAGAATCTCACCGTCCGCGGTCACGATCTCGACCCTCGTAAGATTATCGCAGGCGAGTCCATACTTGCCGGCGAGGTAGCCATACCCGCCCCCGAGCGTGAGCCCGGAGATACCAGTGGTCGTTGCGACTCCGAGGGTGGTCGCGAGTCCGTATCTCTGCGTCTCGCGATCGAATTCGCCCAAGGTGACTCCGGCTTGCGCACGCGCTGCCTGTCGTGCCGGATCGACTGTGATGTCCTTCATCAACGTAAAGTCCAACATCAATCCGCCTTCGCAAACTGCCTTGCCGGCGAAATTGTGTCCACCGCCTCGTACCGACAGAAGCACGTCATGATCGCGCGCGAAGTTGACGCAAGTCACCACATCGCGCGTGCTCGCGCAACGCGCGATCAGCGCGGGGCGCTTATTGACCATACCGTTAAAGACTTTTCGGGTGACGTCGTAACCGGGCGCGTCGGGCGTGAGCAGAGGTCCACTAAGCTTCTCTCTCAGATCGGCTATCGCGACGTTGAGCATGGAAGCCTCCCTGGCGGAGATTTCTTGGGTGTTCTAAGAATTAACCTAGCACGCAGTATCGGACGTGTCGAGAGACGAAGATTTTTATGTGGCCAATCGATATGGTCGAAGTGCGGAGCAGCAGGGGGAACCTGTTGAGCCGTGCTCGCGCTCATCCAAACGGTCATTCTCGTCGAGGAAATGCGGCGCCAGCCAATGCCGGTTGGCGGCCAGCAATTCCGCGTCCGATGTGAAATAAGCAATCCTATTCGGGATGCGCAGCTCTTCCACGCGATGCAATGCGAGAGCGCCGATAGTCATGACAGGCACGTTGGACATTCTATGCTTTGGCTTTGATGTCGATACGCACTATAAGCGTGATTGTCAACTGATGCGCAGAATGTACGAGTACATTCTGCGGTTCGTTCCAGCCGGAGAGCCCTGATGCGCGAAAGCTGACGGCCACCAAGGACCGCTGTGGGTCCGGCTCCGGAATTACGATCTAACGTGCGTAGGTCAGCGGCTTATCATCAAGCTGCGGCCGCCTCACGCAGTCCGATCGAGCGGCACATCGGTCAACGCTTTCGCCGCGATCTCAAAGGAGCGCAGGCGCGCGGCGTGATCGAATATTTGAGAGGTGATCATCAGCTCGTCCGCGCCGGTTTGCTTGACGAAATTGCCCAGATCCGCGCGCACCAAATCGGGAGTGCCGATTGAGGTACACGACAGCACTTGATCGAGGATCGCCCGCTCCTGCGGCCCGAGCCGATCGGTGTACCCCGCAACGGGCGGCGGCAGCTGCGAAGGACGGCCGCTGCGCAGATTCACGAACGCCTGCTGCATCGAGGTTGCCCGGAATTTCGCTTCCGCCATCGAATCGGCGGCGAACACGTTAAAGCCGAGCATGACGTACGGTTTCGCGAGATCTCGCGAGGGCCGGAACTCGCTGCGGTACAGCTCGATCGCGGCCATCATCTGCGCCGGCGCAAAATGCGAGGCAAACGCATACGGCAGCCCAAACGCCGCGGCAACTTGCGCGCCAAACAGGCTCGAGCCCAAGATCCACAGCGGCACGTTGAGCCCAGTCCCGGGCACCGCGCGCACCGCCTGGCGGGGCGAATCGGACAAATAATCAGCCAGTTCCTGTACATCGCGCGGAAACTCATCCGGGTCCGAGGTCAAAGTACGGCGCAGTGCCTGCGCCGTTCGCTGGTCGGACCCGGGTGCCCGACCAAGGCCCAGATCGATTCGGCCGGGGTACAGCGATTCAAGCGTGCCGAACTGCTCGGCAATAATGAGCGGGGAATGGTTGGGCAGCATGATGCCGCCGGCGCCGACGCGAATCGTGGAGGTGCCACTCGCGACATAACCGATCAGCACGGCGGTCGCCGCACTTGCGATCCCCGGCATCCCGTGATGCTCGGCCAACCAAAAGCGCCTATAGCCCCAACGCTCGGCATGGCGCGCCAGGTCAATCGTGTTCCTGAACGAGTGTGCCGCATCGCTACCCTGCGTGATGGGCGAGAGATCAAGGACGGATAAAGGGACCATGAACGGGAGATGGGGGCGCCGT
>CAZSUK010000712.1:0-3501 GCA_964609355.1 uncultured Acidobacteriaceae bacterium
AGCGGCTGGTTCAATGTGGTGTCGAGCCGGAAATAACCGAGGCGAAACTCGTTCACACTGGAAGCGCCGAAGGACTTGGTAGAACCCAGGTTGACGTTGTGCGTCTGCCCTTTGCCATCGATGCTGAACCCCGGGTAGACCGGAGAATTCCCCGCCCAATAAGGATCGATGCGGTTGTAGCGATCGTAATAATAGTAGGCAGTCAACAGGCCGGCGAAGCCTGAGTTGTAGTCGATGCGTCCACTGAATTTGTTGTCGCTCAGATTGATCTTGCCGCCGGTGGTGGAGAAGACGCCGGTTCCGGAGGCACCGATCGAGCCCGGCGACGCGGGCGTAATGTAGGAGAGAAGTTTGGTGGAAATGGGAGAAAAGGCACCCGTGGGCAACTGTGCATTGGGCAGGACGCACTGCGCCGCGCTGGTACAACCCGGGAAGTAGTAAGGTTCCCCGGCAGTCACCGGCTGGCCGAGTTGTTGGGTCAGCTGGGCGGCCCAGGCATCTCCATTGACCGTGGTTGGCGTGACGACACCATTCACTGTGGGAGTAAAGCTGGCCGCGATCCCGGAAAAATTTCCCGCTTCTGTGGCCGAGCTTGGCGCCCCGGCAATGGTTTGCGGAACTGCCTGGATCACGCGATTGCCCTGGTAGTCGGCAAAAAAGAAAATCTTGTCGCGGATCACTGGTCCGCCGAAGGTGCCCCCAAACTGGTTCTGGTTGTAAGCCCCACGACCGTTTACATCGAAATAATTCTTGGCGTCCAGATCGGTGTTGCGCAGGAACTCGAACACATTGCCGTGCCACTGGTTGGTGCCGGCCTTGGTCAACACATTGATCTGTGCACCGGCGTAGTTGCCGTATTCCGCATCTGTGTTGTTGGTCAGGATGCGAAACTCCGCAATGGAGTCGAGATTGGGGATGGCGCCTGCGCCGGAGTAGCCTACCTCCTGCACCAGAACACCGTTGAGGATGAACGCGTTGGCCGATTCGCGCATGCCGTTGACGGAAAGCGCTCCGGAGTTCAGGTCTCCCGAGACCGGCGGTACCGGGAACCCAGCCGAAACGAACGAACCGCCATAAGCTCCGGAAAGTCCCGACGGACTGGAGACGACTCCAGGCTGAAGCGCGAGCAAGTCCGTATAGCTGCGGGTCACCAGCGGAACGGCTGTCATCTCTTTGCCTTCGATGACCTCGCCCATCTGTGAGCTCACCGCTTCCACGTGCAAGGCATTCGCGACAACCTCTACCTTCTCGCTCACTTGCCCTACTTGCAGCGTTGCATCCACGGTGAGGGCTGAGTCGACGTCCAGAACCAGGTCTGTTTGCTGATACTCTTTAAACCCCTTCTGCGTCACCGTGACTACATAGGTTCCCAAAGCAAGCGATTGAAAGGAAAAGAAACCCTGTCCATTCGAAGTGCGGGTTTCGGAGATGCCGGTACCCGTGTTGGTAGCGGTTACGGTGGCGCCGGGTATCGACGCCCCGCTCGAATCCTTCACTGTTCCCGAAATACTGGCGGTCACGCTGGCAAACATCCGTCCACTCACAAGCAGAGCAAAGACGAACGCAAAGACACCTATCCAGTGCTGGCCTCTTCGAAGATGCATGTTGCCTCCGTAGCAATACTCTTTGACGATTGAAACGAGGCCCCGTCGATGGTCTTGCGGCCCAATCGGCTAGTATTGGGATCCGCGGAAACGCTGCTTGCCCGGTCCTACTAACCGGTTATTTGTTGGTTTATAGTGCAGCGGTCACCCGGTGTCAAGAACTTTTCCGACACCGCTCCTGTGAGTTCGCCTGCAGGTCCAACCCGAGGGAACCCGGACGGGTGAGGAGGTCCCCAGGCAACAGCACATAAGCAATTGCTAACTCACAACATTAAGAAGGTTACTTCCTGCCAAAGCGCATGCATCTATGAAAATAAGTAGTTGGCAAGCGACTTACGGCTCTTATCACGCTTTCGCAGACCTATTTCGTCGAATCCCGATCGCGGTGGACGGCATACAGTTTGGCTGTCATGTTCTCTACCACTTTCAGTATTTCGCTGACGATTGTCTTACTTCCCCACTTCTGGTAGACCTTCTCTAGCAACTCTGGTTCTTAGGGCTCCTGATGCTTGTGACCGTTCGTAGTCTGATCGCCTCTTTGATCGTCGTTCTCTCTATCCTTGCGACCGGCCGCAGGGTCGATGCGCAATCCTCTGATCTCTCGCTATCAGCGGCTGCGCCGCAGATCTCCGCGCCGATCGTGGAGTCGAACCTCGAGCGGCTCACGGGCAATCCGAGCCCCTCGGCAGAGACCAGCACCGACCTGGGCCGCGTAGCGAATGATTTTCCCCAGGAACACATCCTGATGATGCTAAGGCGTGGAGCAGCCCAACAGCAGGCGCTCGACCACTTCATGCAACAGCAATATGATCCCCATTCGGCCAATTTCCACAAGTGGCTTACCCCCGAACAGTTCGGCTCGCTCTTCGGCCCATCCACCAAGGATATCGAGCTGGTCACCGGTTGGCTTACCCAGCAAGGATTCACGGTGAACCACGTTCCCGCGGGACGCACTTTCATCGATTTCAGTGGCACTGCCGGGCAGGTAACTGCCGCCTTTCACACCGAGATCCATCACTATCAACATCACGGTGAAGAGCATTTCGCGAATGCAAGTGATCCTCTGATTCCAGCTGCTCTGGCCAACGTGGTGTCAGGGTTTCGGGCTCTGAACGACTTTCACCCTAAAGGCGTAGCCCACAAGCCTACGGTGGCACGCCTCGATCGGGCAACCGGCAAGTGGTCGCATCAGGCGCAGGGCCACTTCACCACAGATTATGGGGCAGGCACAGATTACGTTGTTGGTCCCCAGGACTTCGCCCAGATCTACAACATCAACCAGGTTTGGCAGCAAAAGATTATCGGCACCGGCCAGACCATCGGAGTCATCGGCGACACCGATCTCGCTGCCGGTGATATCCAAAATTTCCGCGATCAGTTCGGGATCTCGGCCCTGGGTCCCAACGGTTCGGTGGCTGTCGATCATCCTCCCACCACGGTGTGCGCGGCACCCAATCCGTCGTCCCCGGATCTGGAAGGCTACATCGATGCGGAATGGGCCGGCGCAACTGCGCCCGACGCTACCATTGATTTTGTGACTTGTGCCGACAGCGGTGTCACTTCGGGCACCGATCTAGCGGCTGGATACATCGTGCAGGACGCAGCCCACGCCAAGCAGGACTCGGTTCTGAATTCCAGCTACGGGTACTGTGAGCAGGATCCTCAGAGCGAGTCCAACCAGTTCTATGTTCAGCTGTGGCAGCAAGCAGCGGCGGAAGGCATTACCGTAGTAGTTGCCGCAGGCGATGCGGGCGGAGCGGAATGCGATGAGCCGATTCGATTTACTTACGTCAACCACGGTCTTGGAGTCAGTGGCGAAGCCTCAACCCCCTATAACATAGCCGCGGGCGGCACCGACTTCAGTGACGTCTTTAGTGGAACCACCGCGAATTACTGG
>CAZSUK010000713.1:0-3552 GCA_964609355.1 uncultured Acidobacteriaceae bacterium
CGGTAAATCCATTTGCCAGCAACGTACCTTTTCTCTAGCATGATTTGTCCTCCTTCTATGGTGGTTCAGTCACTTACTTGCTGGGAAAATTTCGCGTCCCGGCATGAGACGCTCATCCATTTGAGCTATGGTAGCGAAGACTTCAAGCTGACAGAATAGAGGTTGCTACACGGAAAAACCGTGCGGTACCACACGTTGTGAAATGACGACGTTAGCTCGGTTTAGTCAAACGCGCTGGTGATCAGTTGACTCGACAGGTTTTCAGTTACTCGGGTGGACGTCGCACCACTCCTGTTCTCTTCGGTTGACAGCGAAATGCCACGTGCCGGGAGAGCCGACTTTTTCGTCGACGTGAATCGTATGAGTCTGGCCCTCAGACGATGGGCACAGTACGCATGATCAAACCGCAGTAATAACGACAAAGGCCGCGATTGCCCGCGACCTTTGTGGTTCGTTTGATGATGCTGGGGTCCTTTTCGGGGAAAGACCCCTGTCCCTGCAATGCTTCAATGCTTGAGTTGTTGAATTCCGGGCGCTACTCGGACTTTGCTCTTTCGTAGTTCTCTCGACGGCGCTACTCTGGTGCCTCATCGAGAAACACCCGTACGGAGCGTGAACTACGATGGCTCCCTTCAAACTTGGAATCAACATGGCGGGCGCGATCTCGGCGGGCTCCTATACTGCTGGAGTTCTGGACTTCCTGACGGAGGCACTCGATGACTGGTACGCTGCCAAAGCCAGGGGCGAGACTGTTCCAGAGCACGACGTTGTGATCGAGGTCTTCTCCGGGGCCTCGGCAGGAGGTATGTGCGCAGCCATCTCCGCGGTCCTGCTACAGCAGGACTTCGAGCACATCCAGGACGTAGAGAAGTCCGGTACGAATAACCGTCTCTTCGAAAGCTGGGTCAACAAGATCGACATCGAGCAATTGTTGAAGACCGAGGATCTGGCAAAGAACCCTTCGGTCATCTCTTTGCTCGATTCCTCGATCATCGACGAGATCGCGGAGTACGCTTTGGCCGCGGGAGATACTCCTAATGTCTCCCGCCCGTACGTCTCACCTGTGCTCACCCTGTTCCTTTCGCTCACGAATCTGCGGGGCGTTCCATACTCCTTGAATGGAGAGGCTCCGGGATCCATCGAAGAGAGCACCTTTTTTTACGGTGACCGCATTCGGTTTGAGACGGTTGCTTCCAGCGCGACCCCGGTTTCCAGTCGTAGCGCACATCCGATTAATCTAAGCGTCCCCGGCGAGGCCGGAGGCTGGACGCTGTTGCAACAAGCCGCTAAAGCGACCGGTGCGTTCCCGGTCTTCCTCGCGCCCCGCTCGATACTGCGGAAGCAGGAGGAATACACGCCGCCGATGTGGGAATCTGTGACCTCGGCTGTCAGCAACACGCCACCTCCTACGAAACCAAACTTTCCGATGAAGCTTTCCAACCCCTTCGAGACGTTGAACGTGGACGGTGGCGTTACGAACAATGACCCCTTCAATTACGCCCACGACTATCTTCTGTCTCTTTCGCCGGCACAACTTGCTCCGACCGGCGCCGAGGATACCGATCGCGCCGTCATCAGCATTGCTCCTTTTCCCACCACGGAGGAATATTCGGAACAATTCGACAGCGCAAAGAATTCGAATGTCTTTCTTGCGGTCTCTCAACTGTTTAGCGCATTGATCTCTCAGTCCCGTTTCTTTGGGGAATCCCTCAACCAGATCATGAGCGGCACGACCTTTAGCCGGTTCGTCATCGCCCCGTCCGATGACGAACTTGCGAAGCAATATGCGGAGAATCCGGATGCGCAACCGCCCGCCCTGCAATGCGCGAGCCTGGGAGCATTCGGAGGATTCTTCGAGAAAGAGTTTCGGGCCCACGATTATGCTCTCGGCCGGAGAAACTGCCAAAAATTCCTCCGCGACCATTTTGTGCTTCCAGAAGACAACGTCGTCATCAAGTCAGGAATCCGAGAGAACCACCGTGAAGAGATCCGCTCGCGTTTTGGCAGACCGCCTCTGGGGAACTATGCGGGGCCTTCCAGCGCCGAGTCAAGCTCGCAAACTACGCCTGAAGGCATAGGTGCGGGCGAGAGGCGATGGATCCCGGTCATACCGCTGTGCTCGGAAAACGTGTTGAACCCGGTTCCGATGCGGGAACGCACGACTATCCCGGATGCGAAGCTCAGACTCATCGTGAAGCTCATTGGCAAACGAGTTCGTGCGATCGTCGGTCTGTGGAGAGCTCAAATTCCTTCCTGGCCGTTGCGGATGTTCCTCTGGCCTGGGGAGTGGGTTATCCCGTGGCTGGCGGAGCGTCCCATCCGGAACCTGCTCGAGAGTCAATTGCGAGATGCGCCTAAGTAAGACCTGGAAGGCACAGACGGAGTAATCACCAGTCGAACCGCATATGTGTGCGGAATGGAGTGGTGATACTTCGTCCCTTCAAGGCCGTTGTCTTGCATCGGAATGACGGAAAGCGGCTCCTATATTGGCATTAACTCTAGATGCGCAGGCCGTCTTCCATTCACGGTCTCTTCATACAGCCCTGTTAGTTTCAGTCGTGGCGTCAACTGGCGCCCGCTTCTAGGTACGTCTGCGTTTCCCCATCAACCCCGGAGGTATATTGTGACCTTTTCGCTCTGCAGCGTCTCTGCGCGCCTTGTCGCGGCAGCCACGTTTGCTGCACTCGCCGTTCCCGCGAACCTCGCCGCTCAGGATTTCGTCGGCCAGCCGCAGTTTTTTCCCGGCAATCTCGTCGTCAGCCGCAGCGTCTACGACAACCTCGCAGGCAACGTCACCGTCGGCGAAACTCTTCCGCCCAATTGCATCGCCAACGGCTGCGCGCAGGCCACAAACAACGGGACCTACCCGTTTGTCTTTAATAACGTTATCCCCGACGCCAGCTTCGGCATCACCTCGCGCATCTTCCTCGACCAGCTCACGACCTTTGGTTTCCCTATTAACAGCATCGAAGTCCCTAACAGCCTTGAGCGCGGCGTTGGCAGCGAGAGCAATCAGTTCGTCACCAGCTTCAGCTCCAAGTCCGAGCTCGCTCTGCACCGCTCCACCGACAACCAGTACCTGACCTTCATGGGCTACGTCGCCCCGGTCAACGCCGTCGACGTTTCCAACTCCAACACCCCCGCCGCGTTCGACTCCACCAACCCGGTGCCGTCGTCGTTCTTCCGCGCCGTAGCGCGCATAGACGCCTTCGCCAATCTCAGCTTTACTGAGACCAACGCCTATAGCGGCAACAACGGACGCTCCGCCATCCTGAATGACACCTTCGGCAACGACGTCTACTACACCGCGGGCAACGCCGGCAACGGCAGCAACCCCCAACCTGTGGGCATCGTCCTCGGCGCGGGCGCGCAGTTCATCAGCCCGGTGAATCAGCCTGAGGTCGACCAGACGCCCGGCACGCCCACGCCCCTGGCCAGCTTCTCCGTCACCGAGCTTGGCGACAAGGCCGACAAGGTGGGCAAGGACGACAACTTCCGCGGCATGACCGTCTTCAACAACGTTCTCTACTACACCAAGGGCTCCGGCAGTAA
>CAZSUK010000714.1:0-5589 GCA_964609355.1 uncultured Acidobacteriaceae bacterium
GGTGGACCAACCCTGGTCCAAAGGCACTCGCCAATCTAGCCCGATGACGTCGGCACCGGTTTCGCGCATGGCAGGCAACAGGGTGGCCGTATCCACGCCGAAGTAGATGACGGGCACGCCCAATGCCTGTACCTTGCGCACCAGGCGGGTGGTCACGGGCAGGACAAAATCTCGGTAGTCCGACGGACTGAGTGCGCCGGCCCAGCTGTCAAAAATCTGGATGACGTCGGCTCCTGCTTCAACTTGCTGGGCGGCGTATTCGGCGAGCACGGCCGCTAGCTTTTCCAGCAGAAGGCCCCAGACGGAGGGCTCGCGGTACATCATTGACTTGGTGAAGATGTAGTTGCGGGAGCCGCCACCTTCGATCATGTAGCTGGCGAGGGTAAAGGGTGCTCCGCAAAATCCGATGATGCCGATGCGGTCGTTGAAATGGGCCACCACTCTGCGTATCGCCTCGGCCACGTAGCCGAGTTCTTGCGCTCGATCGGTGCGCAGCTTTTCCACGTCGGCCGCGGTACGCACCGGATGGTGGATGACCGGGCCTTCGCCGGCCAGGAATTCGAAGTCGAGCCCCATGCCTTCGAGGGGGAGAAGAAGGTCGGCAAAAATGATTGCGGCGTCGACGTCGAGCTTCTCAGCGGCGGTAATGGTCACCTCGGCGGCCAGGTCGGGGTTTTTGCAAATCTGCAGCAAAGAATGGTGACGGCGTACGGCCTGGTACTCCGGCATATAGCGGCCAGCCTGGCGGAGAAACCATACCGGGGTCCTATCGACCGGCTGGCGCAGGCAGGCGCGGACAAAGCGGGTGCCGGCGGACAGGCTGGGCTCAGAATCTGGGTGCTGCAACAAGGTCCTTTCGGGCATACTGGCCTTCAATTTGAAGGTTAGCATCCCGGCCCAACGGAGGGGATGGTCAGGGCGGAAAACCCAGGTCTTCTAAGGGACAAGTCGGTCCTGCTTTGGGAGGCGCGGGGCGAGAGCTGTAGTATCCCACATCTCGCGAAAAACGAGCGAGATGTGGGGCACCCGGCCGTTGTGGAGGGGCTAGAGCCACAAAAGCTCTCTAGTTGCCATCAGTAGTCACTTGCTCAAAAACGAGACCTGGGCCACCCACCTAGCTTCGCAACCTCAGTGCCTGGTGGAGAACTTGAAGACCGTGACCTGGTGGTAGGTTTCTCCCGGCTTTAGCTCAGTGGTCGGGAATTTGGGGTGATTCGGCGAGTCATGAAAATGCTGGGTCTCGAGGCAGAAGCCGGTGCGGAGGCCGTAAACGTGGCCGCTTTTGCCGTGCGCGGTTCCGTCGAGAAAGTTGCCGGAGTAGAACTGGACACCGGGTTGGGTCGTCTCCACGGTCAAGACGCGGCCGGTGGTTGGTTCCTCGACGCGCGCCGCCTCATGCATTGCGCCCATCTTTCCGTTGAGGACATAGTTGTGGTCGTATCCCTTGCCCAGGTGCAACTGCTCGTTATCGTCATTGATCCGCGCGCCGATGGCCGTTGGCTTGTGAAAGTCCAGAGGTGTTCCTGCTAACGGAGCCAGTTCGCCGGTGGGAATGAGCCCGGAATCAACGGGGGTGTAGCGCTCCGCGGGTATCGTCACCACGTGCTTAAGAATGTCTCCCTGACCTTCGCCTGCCAAGTTGAAATAGCTGTGATTGGTCAGATTAAGCACCGTGTCTTTGTCGGTGGTGGCGGTGTACTCAATCCTCAGCGCATGGGATTCGAGGGTATAGCGGACGTGCGAGGTCAGGGTGCCGGGAAACCCCTGATCTCCATCCGGGCTTACCAGCGTGAGCTCAACCCCGTTGGGGATCTCCTGCCCCTTCCATACGAGTTTGTCGAAGCCTACAAGTCCCCCGTGCAGGGTGTTGGCGCCGTCGTTCGCGGGGAGCTTATAACGCTTGCCGTCGAGGATAAAGGTGGCATGGCCAATTCTGTTTCCGTAACGCCCGACAATGGCGCCGAAATAGGTCTTGGGGTCGTGAAGGTAGCCGTCCAGAGAATCATAGCCAAGGACCACGTCGGCAACTTTGCCGGTGCGGTCGGGCACCTCGATCGAAACTACGCGCGCGCCGTAGGTCATCACGCGCACCTTGAGCCCATCCCCTTCCAGGGTGTAAATCTCCACCTTTGTTCCATCGGACGTATTGCCGAAGTCGGACTTGGTCACCTTCGCCTCCAAATGCGATGCCAGCGGCACCAGTGTCAAAAACAAACAAAACCGTTGAAGTGCTTTGATGTGCATCGACCCGACTCCTCCACGAAGCGTGTCTTCAAAACCGTAATGGATACTAAAGCATTTTCCCCTTCTCTGTTTGGCGGGGAGGTAATTTCGCGGCGGAACCGCGGCGGAGACGTATAAAAGCAACCAGCGATGTGCTCCAAGCTATTGATTCTACAAACGCAAGCGCAGCCCAGCCGAAGGGCTAGGGCCATGTAGACATTACCACTCACGAGTACTTTTATCCCGCCGTTTGTTACCCAATAGTTGTAGCCAGCGGCGCTTGAGCAGCTATTCTACGAATCAAGCGGTGGTTCTGGACGACTGCTTGTTGATTCTTCGGGGGAGGGATTCAATTGAAGCAGCCGGCTACGAACCACCGCGAACATATTTCAACCAACGTCGAGGTGACCCTGGACGACGCCCGGGCAACTGCCCTGGAGCGAATCGTCAGCCTCTCGATGGATTACCAGCGCGGGGTGGGCCTGGTGCAATTCCGCAACGGTGTGGATGCCGTCATCGCGTCCACCGACTACCGCCAACTGATCGAGAAACTGCTTGAAATCCTCTGAGCACAGATCCGCCTCGCGGGCAAAACAACGCAGACCCATCGCAGGATACCAGGACCAGATCATTTCCCTGTTGTGGACCAGGCCTGTCCAGCTCAGCCTGCACATCGCCAAGCTTTCCCTATGAAGCCTGGGTTATGATGAAGCGGCCATGGTCAATTATCTCGAACTACCGGTAGGGCAAAAGTGCCCTGAAGTGATCAATGCGGTCATTGAGATCCCGGCCGAGGGCATCAACAAGTACGAGTACGACAAAACCCTTCATGTCTTCCGCCTGGACCGCAATCTCTATTCGCCGGTGCATTATCCTGGCGACTACGGCTTCATTCCTTCCACATTGAGCGAGGATGGCGATCCGCTGGACGTACTGGTGCTGGTGGACGCGCCCAGTTTCGTGGGTTGCGTGACCGAGGTGAGACCCATTGGTCTGCTGGAAATGCTCGACCAAGGGGTGCCTGACGAGAAGGTCCTGGCCGTAGGGAAGAACAATCCTCGCTACGCCGACGTGTGGAACTACTCGGAAATTTACCCTCACATGCTGAAGGAAATAACCCACTTTTTCGCCATCTACAAAGATCTTGAAGGCAAGCGAGTGGAAGTGAAGGGCTGGCACGATGCGGCCTTTGCCCGCAACAAGGTGGTGGAAGCCGTGCACCGCTACAAAGACAATAAGGATGCTTCTGAAAAGGGCGGAAACCGCTAGCGCGGGATCGCGCCCGGCCGGTTCAGATATAATCCGTCCTGTGAACCCCGGAGAGATGGCCGAGTGGCTGAAGGCGGCGGTTTGCTAAACCGTTGTAGGGGCTAACACCTCTACCGGGGGTTCGAATCCCCCTCTCTCCGCCAGAAATTTCGCTCGACTCCTAAACAACAAATAGTTCAAATAAATTGCTTAGGCTCATGCGGCTGAAGTGACGGTGCGGTTTTACCGATCTGCCGTAGGACGCGAGCCTGTACTTGAGTGGCTTCGCAATCTCGATAGGGAGGACAGACGAGCGATCGGATTAGATCAGATGCGCGTGCAGTTTGGCTGGCCCATCGGCATGCGCCTTGTGCGCAGCCCGAAAGACTGCCTTTGGGGAGGTCACCATTTCTTGGTCCAAAATCTGGGCGGATAAAGCAGGTCGAATCGACTCCCGTTGGGCCGTATAGAAATGTGCGAACTAAACGAACTAAGTCTTCTCTGGCATTGATTCCTCGTTGGCTGTTTCCTCAAGTGCCGATTCATCGTCTGACTCTCCGTCGTCCAAGGAATCCGATTCGGCCGGGCGCCGCGACCGAGGAACACGTGCAATTTACGTGGCGATCTCAGTTACATAAGAAGCGCTAGATAGCTGCTCAACAGCTCTACATATCAGCCCCTTGGCATACTCTTGACAGGCAGGCTGGCGATACCATATTTTACTGGCCCGATTTTGCAGTCCGAAGCTTTCAGTATTAGCCAGCGGTGTGATAGAGCGGTCGCTCCGGCGCGAATTCTATGGGTTCTTCTTAGCCGTGTGCCCTGAAACTTACTCTGCGTCGCCCTCGTCTATCAATTCGCAAGACAATACGAACCTCCACGCTCGACCCTTTAAAGACGGGGTCGAGCTCTTTTTTGCACATTAGACTTACCAGCTTTCACGACAGCCGCTGATGAACCAGATTGCTCAGGTCCGACAACGCTGGTCCCGTCATGATCGCTTCGCGAGAGATTCCCCGCCTACTGAAAACCGGCTTCAAAACCTTTTCAGATCCTTCACGATGACTCCCTTGCATCGGGTTGTGCGTGTCATACGGGACTTAAGTCATTCCTGAACCGTCTTGCTGGGAAGGATCCTGGTTAGCTGTAGATTTGTGGTCAGACGGGATGGGAACTTTGCTGGATAGAGAGGCTTCTACGGATCGAAGCTGAGTTCACCTTGCCTCCGATCTGTGACGATCTTTTCGCGTGGTCCTCGCTTCTGTAGCGCTATCCGGCGCTGCGTGTTGGATTGGCGGTCTGCCGCGCTCCGGAATCCCAAAATCGAGTTACTTCCTGTTTGGCCACTGCGCGACGCAAAGGCTCGGTCAAAGACTTCTCTACTACCTAGTTTTGGTTTCTCCTTGGGCTTCAGCTTCTCGCTATTCCGTTCGCAGCGCCCGTATCGGATCGGTGCGCATCGCGCGAAATGCCGGAAGATACAGAGCGATCAGTGAGACTGCCGCGAGAAGGACCGCGGAGATTCCGAACACAGTCAGATCAAACTTGTGGAGTGGAAGTGGAGACGTGGCCAGTAATCGGTTAACTAGCAACATCGCCGGCTCCGCCAGGGCGACCCCGCATGTCAATCCAATCGCGATGTTCTTGATTGCCCGTAATAGGACCGAACGGAAAACGGCGGCGCGAGTTGCGCCAAGCACCATTTTGATCCCAAACTCGCGCTTCCGTTGATTCACCGCGAACGACAGGACAGAGTAGACACCAGTGACGGCCATCAATAATGCGATCGAAGCCATGAACAAAATGATCTGTCCGAGCGAAGCCATAACCTCGGGCGTAGCCTCGAGCGACTCCCAGATCGTTTGCGGCGTGATCGTCAGCGTTGGATCCAGGCCCTTCACTGTCTCTCTTACAGTATTTTCCAGAGGCTTTGCGCTTCCCAGGAAGCGCACGTAGAGGTTGCCGCCGAGTTCGGAGGGGCCGCGAAGTGTGTAGAGACGCGGACCATCGAGGATACCGAACCGCTCCGAACGGGAATCGGCAACCACACCCACAACGATCAGGTAGCGATCATCTGGCATAACAAACGTTTTGCCTAGCGGATCGGTCCCTGGCCAG
>CAZSUK010000715.1:0-3566 GCA_964609355.1 uncultured Acidobacteriaceae bacterium
TTGACTCACCATTCCATTGAAGTAGCGTAGGGTATTGTCTGATTGTGCCACCGAGATGGTGACGTTCTTGCCGATAATCTGGGTGAAATCGATTGGGCCGTGCTCGGTGAGCAGGTCGAGATGGAAGCTGAATAAGCGCGAGATCGCTTCATGGCCGCTGAAACCGGCCAACAGCAATACGTCCTCGCCCAGTGGCGTGGTGAGAGTGATGAGGCGACCTTCTTGCGAATAGGGCATAAAATTTGCTGGAACCTAGTTAATTTTCTTTCCTGACCCCAATGGCAATGGAGGGGTGTGCTGATTCGCTGGATTTGGTATGGGCGGCGTGTGGGACTTCGGTCGCGGAGGAGTGCCCGCGTGCCGGCTGCCGCCTCCAGTCGATCCCTGCTTCCGATGTCCTCCCACGCCGCCTATTCCCTCCACGCCCAAACGGATCTGAGTGGGCCGCCCCGCGCGTGGCCGCCGCGTTGCCCTAATCGCGCCCTTTCACGCCAGGGTTTCTACTCCGACTGCTATCCCAGGCTGCTCATACACAAACTCGCCATTCTCCCCAATTCCAACGTGAATGGCACTCATCTTCTCGCCCTCTGCCATTCCTCCCAGGATTTGCCGCGAGATATCCGGCAGCAAAGAATTGGTAAGGATATTGTCCACATTGCGCGCGCCGCTCTCGACTTCTGTACAACGGCTCGCTACTTCGTTCAGGAAGGCGTCGTCATAGGTAAGCTTGATCTTGTGGTTCTCCAGGATCCGGCGTTGAATCTTTCCCAGCTTCAGACGAATGATCTGCTTCAAAGCCTCGTCTCGAACTGGGTAATAAGGGATGACGACCATGCGCCCTAGAAAGGCCGGCTTGAAGATCTTGTTGAGCTCCGGCTTAAGTGCTTCTACCAACCCACGAGGACTGGGCGCGGTTTCGGGGTCAGCAACCAGCTTCATTAACTGATCGGTGCAGGCATTCGTCGTCAGGATGATGATGTTGTTCTTGAAATCAATCTGGCGTCCTTCGCCATCTTCCATGTTTCCTTTGTCGAAGACCTGGAAGAAAAGCTCCAGCACGTCCGGGTGAGCTTTTTCGACTTCGTCGAGCAGCACTACAGAATAAGGCCGGCGGCGGACCGCCTCGGTGAGCACGCCACCCTCGCCGTATCCGACATAGCCCGGAGGCGAACCCTTCAAGGTGGAGACGGTATGCGGTTCCTGGAACTCCGACATGTTGATGGTGATCAGGTTGTGTTCGCCCCCGTAGAGCAAGTCAGAAAGCGCCAGCGCCGTTTCCGTCTTGCCCACGCCGCTGGGACCCACCAGCATGAAGACGCCGACGGGTTTGTTAGGGTCGTCAAGCGAAGCGCGCGAGGTCTGCACGCGCTGGCTAATGATCTCCATGGCGTGCGGTTGGCCGATGACGCGCCGGCCCAGGTGGTCCTGGAGTGCGAGCACGGTGGTGATTTCATCCTTGAGCATTTTGCCGGCGGGAATGCCGGTCCACGCGGAAAGCACCTCTCCCACAATCTGCGCGTCCACGCAGACACGGATCAGGCCAGTCTCGCCTTGCAGCGCAGCAAGCTGGCCCTCCAGGGCCTGCAGCTCGGATTTCGTTGCAGCTGAGATGGTTGCGGCTGCGTCCCCGGTCCCGTTTGCCGCCCCGTTCCCGGCATGCCCGGCCTCCAGCTTCTCGCGTAGCTCGCGAATCTTCGTTACCAGCTCGCGCTCCTTGTCCCAGCGCTCCTGTAACGCCTTCAGCTTGGCGGTGGCAGCCGTCGTTTGCTCCTCAATCTCGGCCAGTTTCTCCTGGTGGTCGGCGCCGACCACTGTCTCGCGGTTGAGGATCCGTTTCTGCACTTCAAGGGCGTCAATCTGGCGCGTGGTGTCTTCGAGAGCAGGCGGGGTGGCGTTCTGTCCCAGCGACAAGCGAGCGCATGCCGTATCAAGGATGCTCACTGCCTTATCCGGCAATTGCCGTCCGGCGAGAAACCGGTGCGAGAGCCGGACGCTGGCATAAACCGCTTCGTCGAGGATGCGGACATTGTGATGCTTCTCGAGCGAAGCCACCAGTCCCCGCATCATGATGAGGCATTGGTGTTCGCTGGGCTCCTCCACTTTGACTACCTGGAAACGCCGGGCGAGCGCGGCGTCTTTCTCAAAGTACTTTTTGTATTCAGACCAGGTGGTAGCGGCAATGGTGCGTAGTTCGCCACGGGCGAGCGCCGGCTTGAGCAGGTTGGCGGCGTCATTTTGCCCGGCCTGTCCACCAGCGCCGATCATGGTATGAGCTTCGTCGATGAAAAGAATGATTGGCGTGGCCGAGGCTTTCACTTCTTCAATCAAACCTTTGAGCCGATTCTCAAACTCTCCCTTGACGCCGGCGCCCGCCTGCAGCAAGGCCAGGTCGAGAGTGCGCACATGCACGTTCTTCAGCGGCGGAGGAACGTCTCCCTGGGCGACACGTAAGGCAAAACCTTCCACCACGGCGGTCTTGCCTACCCCAGCCTCGCCCGTGAGGATCGGATTGTTCTGCCGCCGCCGGGTAAGTATGTCGATGACCTGGCGAATCTCCGGATCACGGCCGAGCACCGGATCAATTTTTCCTTTACGCGCATTACCGGTAAGGTCGACGGTGTATTGGTCGAGGTTAGGTGTCTTGCCGCCGGCAGGCTTTTGCGCGTCGCCACCCGCAGCAGCAGCGGGCGCCGTAGTTGTTTCGCTGGAGAGAGCAACAATTCCCAGCAGGTCTTTGCGCAGCGCGTCTGCATTGATTTTCTGGAACTCGCGGCTTACATCGTTGATCAGCCTGGCAAGGTCCTCGTCGGAAACCAGCGCCAGTATCGTGAATCCCGTGCGCACCTGCCCCGCATTAAAGTCAATAGACCCGATGGTCCACGCTGTGGTCAGCATCTTGAGCACCGTAGGACTTATGGCTGGCGTGCGCGCGTTGCCTGACTTCAGCTTGTCCAGGCTACGAGCCAGGTCCGCGGAAAGCCGGGACTTATCAATTTCGAAATGCTTGATGATGGCGGCGAAGTCACCCGAGGTTGATTCGAGCAGCTTGGTGACGTAGTGTTCCACTTCGACGTCGTAATTGGTGCGCGAGAGGCAAAGGCCCGCCGCACCTTCGAGTGCCGAGCGAGCTGGTTCATTCAATTTGCCGATGAGTGCTTTGAGATTCAGTCCCATAATGTTTCCCCTTACAGAGTCAGAATCGTGTCGTCAGGATCGATCCCCAGAGGCGCGGTTTTGAGCCACGAGACCCATCCCAGCCGCACCGCATTTGTTGCTTCAAAATCGAGTTCAGCGCCCGGCGCCTGGGTGCGATCGAGCACCAGCTGCAGCTCAAATTCCAGGGTCTGGTTGCTGAAGAACCGGGTGAGACCGCGCAAGGCGGTATATCCACTCGCCTCCGGCAGGAAGTCGCAATAGCGCTCCATGGAGAGCGGGCCGAGGCGGATACGCACCCGCGCCTGCCGGTCCCAAACCGCATCGCCCACCACCGCCCCGCCGCCTATCTGGCATGAGGGCGAATCCATGTCGGTCATGGCGCACTGTGTTGCATCGTCGAGCCCATACCA
>CAZSUK010000716.1:0-12005 GCA_964609355.1 uncultured Acidobacteriaceae bacterium
GCTTAGTAGGAAATCCGGGTTCGCTTCGGTCGAGATGACAAAGGGTAGGGTCGTTATGACTCGGAGCCGTGGTCATGGGAAATAGAAACCACAGATCTGTCGGCCCGCAACAGGCTTGAGGGGGAGGCCTGCGGTATCCCGGCGATGGGTGGCGGGGATGGAGCCCAAAGGGGGGCGGCCCCTCCCCAGTAACGAACAAAAGTTTAGGCGCCCAGGTGTTTGAGGCGGAAGAGTGCCGCTACCATGGCGTCGATGTCTTCGAAGCTGTTGTAGAGGGCCAGCGAGGGACGGACCGTGGTCTCGAGACCAAACCGACGTAGTGTAGGTTGGGCGCAGTGATGGCCGGAGCGCACGGCAATGCCTTCGCGGTTGAGCGCCGCACCGACCTCCTCGGTGCGAAAACCCTCGAGAACAAAGGAAAGCACTCCTGCTTTTTCTTTGGCAGTGCCGATAATGCGCAGGCCGGGCACGCGCAGCATTTCCCGGGTGGCATACACCAATAGCTCATGCTCGTAACGAGCCACATTCGGCATGCCGATGTGATCGAGATAATCGATGGCTGCACCTAATCCAACTGCATCTGCAATGTTGCCGGTACCGGCTTCGAATCTTCCTGGCGGCGGTTGATAGGTCGTCTTCTCAAATGTCACATCGACGATCATGTTGCCTCCCCCCTGCCACGGGGGAGTTTCGGCCAGTACCTCTGGCTTGCCGTAAAGTACCCCGATACCCGTCGGCGCAAAGACCTTGTGGCCGGAAAAAACATAGAAATCGCAGTCCAGAGATTGCACATCAATCGGCAGATGCGACACCGCCTGCGCGCCATCCAACAAAACACGAGCTCCATAGCGATGTGCCATTTGCACCATCTGGTACGCCGGGGTCATGGTTCCCAACGCATTCGAAACCTGGGTAAACGAAACCAGGCGTGTTTTAGGGCTCAGGAGCTTCTCGTACTCGTCCAACAGGATTTGCCCATCGTCATCGACCGGAGCTACCCGCAGGCAAGCTCCCTTTTCTGCGCATAGCATCTGCCAGGGAACAATATTGGCGTGGTGCTCAATCCAGGTGATGAGGATCTCGTCGCCCTTGTTGATGTGCCGCCGGCCCCATGCCTGGGCTACCAGGTTGATGGCCTCGGTCGCGCCGCGTGCGAAAACAATCTCTTTGGAAGAGGAAGCGTTCAGAAAATGCGCCACTTTGGTGCGCGCGTCTTCGTAGGCGTCGGTCGCGCGCGCCGCGAGCTCGTGGGCCGCACGATGGATGTTGGAGTTCTCGTGCTCGTAGAAATACGAAATGCGATCGATCACGCTTTGCGGCTTTTGCGTAGTTGCGGCATTGTCGAGCCAAATCAAAGGATGGCCGTTCACTTGTTCGTGCAGGATGGGAAAGTCGCGCCGCACTGAGCCAATGTCAAACTGATTCCGCGGAAGTTTCAGGTCTCCAACTGCCGCATCCATCGGAGCTTGGGTTGAAGGAACCAGCCCGCCGCCATCGAGAAAATAAAATCGCGAGGTGTCCGTTAGCGCAGCTCGAGCATCGTCCTCATTGCTTAATGGCGGAAGCGGTGGGAGCTTGGGTACTCCTGCCTCAAAGGACGGAAACAATGCCCGGTCGAACTCCGGCATCGGAAGCGAAAACGGCGAGGCCGACGCTTGTTTGGGGGCAATGCCCTCTTTGGGAGCAGTGGCCTGGTTGGGAAGCAACTCGTGCGCAGGAGCGATTTCAGACCCGTCAAGGCCTCCGGCATACTCCAGGAAGTAGAAAGCCGAAGGAGCGTCCAGCACCGACCTTGCATCATCTTCGGTGCTCAATGGAGGAAGGGCCGGTATCGCCGGTACCCCTGTTTCGAAGGATGGAAACGGAGCCCCAAACTGAGGCATCGGCATGGCGAAAGGCGAGACCGGGAACCCGGGCCCGGCGCTTCGCGGATCATTTTGAAGCATTCCTGCTTGCGAAACGGGGGTTACCGCAGGCAAAGCCATGGCTGCAGCCGGATCCAGCATAAAGGGCGATAGCTCCGTCATTGCCGGCGTATCGGCAGTCAGCGGAATATGGCCAGCCGATGGAATCGCAGGCACGGAAGGCAATGGCATACCGAATTCCGGCAGACGGGTTTCGAAGGTCGGCGTCAGGTCCTGGGCATCGGGGCTGTAGGGCGCCGGGTTGACGGAAGAACCCGGCTCCGGCTGGGCTCGGAAGAACTCGTTGGCCATCCGGCTCAACATGGCTACATCCGGCAGTCCAGCCGGCAGGTCTGTCTTCATCGGGTCCGCAAAACCCGCCGCCTGGTCCTGATCACTTGTACTCATGGTATTGTCCGACTTCTACATTCTCGAGCACGCCCAGCGCATCTTCTGTAAGCACTGCTGCAGAGCAGTACAGCGATACCAGGTAAGAGGCTATCGAGTTGCGTCCAATACCCATAAAACGGATCGACAGTCCTGGAGTCTGCTCCCCTGGCAGCCCGGGCTGAAACAGTCCTACTACGCCCTGTTTTCTCTCCCCGGTGCGCAGCAGAAGGATGTTCGTCTTCCCCGCCCCGTCGATGTTCAGCTTGTCCGTTGGGATCAGCGGAATGCCTCGCCAGGTCAGGAACGGCGATCCAAAAATCGTCGCTGTCGGCGGAGGAACGCCCCGGAACGTGCACTCCCTGCCAAACGCGGCAATCGCTCTTGGGTGGGCCAGGAAGAATGCCGGTTCTTTCCAGATGCGCGAGAGCAGTTCATCCATATCGTCCGGGGTGGGCGCTCCACCGCGCACCGGGACCTTGAATGCGGGATCAACATTATTCAACAGGCCGTAATCAGCGTTGTTGATCAACTCGGCTTCCTGGCGCTCTTTCACCTTCTCGACAGTCAGCCGTAGCTGCTCCCGAATCTGGTCGTGAGGATGACTAAACAGATCGGAGACCCGGGTGTGCACATCCACCACGGTCGAGATCGCACTGAGCGTATATTCGCGCGGATTCTCTACATAATCGACGAAGGTTTCAGGCAATGTCCGCTCATCACGCGACCCACAGTCGACTTCAATGTCCTGGTCGTTCTTGACCTTGTTGACCCGATAAGTACCGGATTCGACTGGAACCCATCCCAGCAGCTGAACCAGCCAGCGCGGAGTAATGGCTGTGAGTTGGGGCGCCGTTTTGGTTGTATTCGCTAACTGCCGTGCTGCACTATCACGTAATGCCATAGACCTTCCTTCGTCACAACACGGGCATCATAGCGGTCTTTACCCCCGTCCGGGAATCATGAATATGCGGAATTCTTGGACATTCGGTAAACGAACAGAGGGCGAGAGAGTGCTATGACCTCATTATTTAAGGACAGCAGTTATGCTGTTAGTGAAACGGAGAGGTGCGCTATTGACTGGCTTGGTACATCCGTCGATCGACGACATTGATTGCGAAATTCTGGCCGAGCTTCAAGCTAACGCGCGCATTGCGTTTGCGGAGCTCGGGCGAAGAGTCGGATTGTCTACTCCGGCGGTGATCGAAAGGGTTCATCGGCTGGAGGAGAGCAAGGTCATTCTTGGCTATAGGACTCTGGTCGATCCTGCCCAAGTAGGGCTGCCAGTGCGGGCCTTTGTTCATGTGACGGTGGCAGGAGACAAGCTGGCGAAATTTGCCGCTGTGGTGCGCAATCTTCCCGAGGTGTTGGAGTGTCATCGAGTGACCGGCGCGGAATCGTTCATTGTGCAGGTCGCCGTCCGCGACGTAAGACATATGGAAGAAGTGATTGATTCCATGATGCCCTACGTATCGACCAACACGTCCATGGTTCTAGCATCCCCTGTTCCCTGGAACAGCATCCTCCCGGCCTCGCGATACGGCAAGAAGCCACGACAGCGGAAGCCGGATGCGTGATGTATGCAGACGTTGAGATCGATCTACAACTAACGTCCGCCCGGCATGGCGCGATGGCCACCTTCTCAATGACGCGTTAGTTTGTTACACCAGTAACCGTCGGCCTGCAAGGAGCGTTCATGAGATTCAGCACCATTGCCATAGGGTCAGCATCACTTTTTTTGATTGCTGCCGCAGTAGC
Organism: uncultured Acidobacteriaceae bacterium; assembly: GCA_964609355.1. Lineage (GTDB taxonomy): Bacteria > Acidobacteriota > Terriglobia > Terriglobales > Acidobacteriaceae > PALSA-350. The sequence continues at coordinate 4,050 of CAZSUK010000716.1, forward strand.
TCAAACCGCACCACCCCCGGGGGGTGCCGCGCAGCGTAAGGCCAACCAGCAGGCGCGAATCGCCCAGGCGTCGAGAGCAGTCAGTTAACGTCTAGAAAACTCGCCAACACAAGACTTCCGGTTCCATTTACAAAAACAAACTGCAACCGCCAGACATCGAGTAGCGGCCCCGACCTCGCTTTTGAGACCGGGGTTTCTCCTCGCAAACAGGTCCTAGCCGCAACACCCAGATCTCAAAAGCGAGACCTGGGCCACCCACTCAATATTCGTCCGCCCTTTTCATCTTCTTAGGTTGGCCAAAGGCCCCAGCAACGCTCCGGTTGTAAACTGGTACCGAGGGATCTATGGCTCAGGTGGAACGTAGAAAGTCCGTAACGGTTACGGTGGGAAATGTGCGCGTGGGGTCTTCCGCGCCGGTTGTGGTGCAGTCCATGACCAATACCGATACCGCTGATGTGCGCAGCACGGTCCAGCAGGTTGCCGCGCTGGCCACCGCGGGCTCGGAACTTGTCCGGGTGACGGTCAACAACGACGCAGCAGCCGCGGCCCTGCCGGCAATTGTCGAGGGCCTGGCAAAATTGGGGATCGAGGTCCCGATCGTGGGAGATTTCCACTACAACGGGCACCTGCTGCTGAAGAAGTACCCCGAGTGCGCGCGTGCCCTGGCCAAGTACCGCATCAATCCGGGAAATGTCTCTATCGGGCGCAAGGACGATGACAACTTTCGCACCATGATCGAGTGCGCCGTTGAAAACCAGAAGCCGGTGCGGATCGGTGTGAACTGGGGTTCGCTGGATCAGGCCCTGCTGACTCGGATGATGGACGAGAACTCCAAAAAGGCCCAACCTGCGGAAGCCCGGGACGTGATGATTGAAGCCATGTTGGTGAGCGCAATCGAGTCGGCACGCGCGGCCGAACGCTATGGGCTTCGCCACGACCAGATCATCCTCAGCGCCAAGGTAAGCGGGGTGCGCGATTTGATCGAAGTGTACGAATTGATGGCTGCGCGCTGCGATTACGCGCTGCATCTGGGCCTTACCGAAGCCGGGATGAGCATGAAGGGGATCGTGGCTTCGACCGCCGGCCTGGCTCCCTTGCTGCTCAAGGGTATCGGCGATACGATCCGCGTTTCTCTCACGCCAAAACCGGGCGGCGACCGCACGGAAGAGGTGCAGGTAGCGCAACAAATATTGCAATCTCTCGGTATCCGCAGCTTTGCTCCCCAGGTAACGGCCTGCCCCGGTTGCGGACGCACCAGCAGCACCTACTTTCAGGAACTGACCCAGGACATTCAGGGATATGTGCGCGCCAGCATGCCGGTTTGGCGCGAGCGCTACCCCGGAGTGGAACAACTCAAGCTGGCAGTCATGGGTTGTGTGGTCAACGGGCCGGGGGAGTCCAAGCACGCCAATATCGGTATCTCGCTTCCCGGCACATTTGAAGATCCGGTGGCCCCGGTTTACGTCGACGGACGCCTGATGACGACCCTGCGCGGGGATGACATCGTGAACGAGTTCAAGAAAATTCTCGACGAGTATGTCGAGTCGCGCTACGGCAGGACCTCCCAAGAAGAACAGCTAATCGAGGTTCGGTAACTACCAGAGACAGCACGTACAAAGTGGTAGGATGAAGGCGGCGAAGCCTTTCGCCCAGGACTAAATATTTGTCTAGTAGCTCGCGAAGACCATCCTCTGAAGGGTTTCTGTTGGGGTTCTGGAGGAAGTCGGTCACGCTACTGAGCCTTCCGATTATTCTTCTGGGGTACCTTCGATCGGAGACCGGGCGTGAGTTCGGGATAAGCTTGACCACTAAACTCTGGCTTATCTTCACCATGGCGCGCAATAACCGCCGGATTCAAACCGCGTCTCATTTCACTGAACATTTGATCATGGCCACCCAGATACTCCGTGTGCCTCGTTCGATCGAAGGATGCGTGGTGGAATGTGGCTCTTTTAAGGGTGGTAGCGCGGCCAACCTGTCGCTGATTTGCGATCTATGCAACCGCAGGTTGGAAATCTTCGACTCGTTCGCTGGTCTTCCCGAACCTTCCGTCAGCGACAAGAGCCATGTTCTGGTGAATTTTCAGGAGGTTCATACCTACGAAAAGGGTGCTTTCCGGGGTCTGCTGGATGAGGTAAAGGCAAACATTTCGAGGTACGGGAAGATATCAGCCTGCAACTTCAACGTAGGGTATTTCGACCAGACATTGCCACATTTTTCCCAAAAATGCGTCCTGATCTTTTTAGATGTCGATCTAGTCGATTCCCTGGAAACCTGCTTCACCTACCTTTGGCCTCTGCTGCAGGATGGGTCCTATCTATTTACCCACGAAGCCCACCATACGGAGATTGCGCGTTTTTTCTTTTCGGAACAATGGTGGAGAACTCATATGCAATGCGAGGCTCCCGGGCTCATTGGCGCGGGAACCGGTCTTGGCCTTCTGCCCAGTCCCGGCGGGTATAAGAGCCACCTGGGTTACACGGTCAAAAACCCGGAGACGCATGACTTTACGTTGGCCCCACAATATTAGGACAGCACAATTTCATTAGCCCCTGCCTAGCTCCTCGAATAACAGGATGATCGATTCGATTCCCTTGTAGAAATTGGGAATGTGGAGCTTTTCGTTGGGCGCGTGCAAGTTGTCGTCCGGCAGGCCGAAACCCATCATCACCGTGGGAATCTTCAAGTGACGCTCGAAATCTCCGACAATGGGAACCGAGCCGCCAGATCGGATGAAAACGGTGTCTTTGCCAAAAACCTGGTGCAAAGCGCGGGTGGCTGCCTGGATGTAACGGTTGTCCGTGCGCATGACAATCGCATCCCCGGTGTTGATCAGACGGACCCGCAGCTCGATGCCTTTAGGCTGTACCGATTCAACGTAACTCTTGTACCGGGCGAAAACGTCCTGCGGGTTCTGATCGGGAACCAGCCGGAAGGATATCTTGGCAGTCGCTTTGGCGGGGATCACCGTCTTCGCTCCGGCGCCGACAAACCCGCCGGGCATTCCGTGTACATCCATGGTGGGCCTGGCCCAGGTGCGCTCCAATACCGAAAAGCCGGACTCTCCGGTAAGCTCGCTTGACCCCACTTCAGACCTGCGATAGGCCTCTTCGTCAAATGGCAGGCTCTTCCAGGCCTTGAGCTCGGCAGCAGAAGGCGCTTCGACCTTGTCATAAAACCCGGGAATCAGGATGCGTCCCTGCGCGTCCTTGAGTGCGGCAATCACCTGCGCCAGGGCCACAAAAGGATTAGGGGCGGCCCCGCCGTAGATGCCGGAATGCAAATCGACCTTCGCCCCCTGCGCCTCGATCTCGGTGTAAATCATCCCCCGCAGCCCCACGCACAGGGTAGGCAGGCCGGGGGCAAACATTTCCGTGTCGGAAACCAGGGCGAAATCAGCTTTCAGCTGCTCCGGATGTTCGCGCACAAAGCGGGCTATGCCCTCGCCGCCCACCTCTTCCTCCCCCTCGATAATGACCCGTACATTGATCGGCAGAGCGCCGCCGCTTGCCTTGAACAATGATTCGAGAGCCTTTACATGGGTGAACATCTGCCCCTTGTCGTCGACCGCCCCACGAGCATAGAGGTTGCCATTCCTCTCCGTGGGCTCAAATGGGGGCGTAAGCCACTCATCCAGAGGGTCCGGCGGCTGGACGTCGTAATGGCCATAGGCCAGGCAAATAGGCTTGCCGGCGGCATGGAGCCAGTCTCCATAAATCAGGGGGTGCCCGGCGGTTTCGATGACGCGGACGTTTTCAAGGCCAATACGCTTCAACTCAGCTGCCAGGCTCTCGGCGGCCCGGCGGACGTCACCTTTGTGCTCGGGAAGCGTCGAAACTGAAGGGATACGGAGTAACGATTTCAGCTCTTCGAGGAACCGCGGCTGCTGGCTACGGGCGAACTCGACTGGGGATGGCATGACCTGTTTTCTCCTTGGAATAGGGGATAAATGGGAAGGCAGCAACACGCGTCTTTTGAGCAACATTCGTCCAAGATGTATCCTAAACCTGGAGAAGTATTCATGCTGGACCTGGAAATCAGCGCTCGCGCGGTTGCGGCTCAACTCAAATCCGGAGAGCCTGGTCTGATCCTGTTGGATGTTCGTGAACCGTGGGAGTTTGCGACCGCACAGATCGCCGGCTCCAAACCCATGCCAATGGGGGAAATCCCTTCTCGCGCCTTCGAGGAGTTAGACCCCGAGGCACATATTGTCACCATCTGCCATGCCGGCGTCCGCTCCCTCAACGTCGCGTTATGGTTACGCAACCAGGGCTTCGAAAGGGTGCAGTCCCTGAGTGGCGGCATCGATAGCTGGTCACAGGAAGTTGATCCAACAGTGCCCCGCTATTGATCGTAGTTGCACACCTCCCCCTTACGTTGCAGATTGGGCCGTTCTCCGCGACTGCTCACCCGATCTGCGGCGTGATACAAGCAAGACAGACACCTGTCAAGAGAAAGTTCTGAGCAGCCATGGGCGCTACCGAGAGAGTATTGATTGTTGAAGACGAATTGCACGCGCTGGCGGGTTTGGCCGAGCTGGTTTCCGGCTGGGGCTACCGCACCGAGACAGCGCGAGATGGCATCGAAGGCCTGGAGAAAGTAGCTGAGTGGTTCCCGGGAATCATCGTAACCGACCTGAAGATGCCCCGTATGGACGGCTTAGAGCTGCTGTCCCGTTTAGGCGAGATGCAGCTGAACGCCGCCGTAATCGTGCTGACTGCGCAGGGCAGCATCGAGCGGGCAGTCGAGGCGATGAAGATGGGCGCCTACGACTTTATTCAGAAGCCCATCGATCCGACCCGGCTGAAGACGGTGTTGGCCAATGCCAGCCGGCAGCGGGAAACCGAGCGTGAGCTGGAAGTTACCCGCCGTAAGCTTCGGGAAACAGGCTTTTTGGGGTCGCTGGTGGGGAGTTCGCGAAAGATGCAGGAGATGTTCGCCATGATCGAGCGGGTCGCCCCCAGCACCGTTTCCGTGTTGATCACGGGTGAAAGCGGAACGGGCAAGGAGTTGGTGGCACGGACCCTGCACGAGCTGAGCCCCAGGCGGGGAAAACCGTTCGTGGCCGTCAACTGCGCCGCAATTCCGGAGACTTTGATCGAGAGCGAGATCTTCGGCCACGAAAAAGGATCCTTTACCGGAGCATTGGAACGGCGGGCGGGCTGTTTCGAGCTGGCCGAGGAAGGCACTCTGCTGCTGGACGAAATCGGCGAAATGCCGGTAGGCACGCAGGCGAAGCTGCTGCGGGTGCTGGAAGATAGAAAGCTCCGCCGGCTGGGCAGCAAGGTGGAAACGCCAATGAACGTACGCGTGCTGGCGGCAACCAATAAGAACCCCGAGGAAGCAGTCGCTGACGGACACCTGCGCGGGGATTTGTACTACCGCTTGAACGTTTTTAACCTCCATATGCCGCCCTTGCGGGAGCATAAAGAGGATATCCCGGCAATCATCGAAGCCCTTCTGGCCGATATGAATAGCAAGCACGGCCGGGAGGTCAAAGGCGTGGACGGAGAGATGCTGGCGCGGTTGATGGCACATGACTGGCCAGGGAATGTACGTGAGCTGCGCAACACCATTGAGCGGGCGGTGATTTTATGCGGAGAGGGCTATATGGAGACCCGGCATCTTCCGCCCACGTTTGGTCAGCGATTTATGCGCACCGATACGGGAAGCAGCAACAACAATAATGACAGCGGCGTGCACGTGGAAATCGGGAGCACCGTGGATGAGGCGGAACGCATGCTAATCCTCAAAACCCTGGAGTCCACGCGCAACAATAAGACCCGCGCAGCTGAGATTCTGGGTATCAGCCTGAAGACACTGCACAACAAATTGAAAGAGTACGGCAGCACCAGCAGCGGTGACGGGGCGGAGGAAAGGCCGACAGTATAACCGCTTTGCAACTAAGCGTGGATGATGCGGCTGGCCGGATTGTAACAAAGACAGGTACTAAAGCGGGATTGCCCCATGCGATTGAAGACCAAGCTCGTGCTCGCGATTACGGGGCTGGTATTCCTGGTTGTGTTCACCCTGTCCTGGATATTTCTTGGCCAGCTTCTACGCCAGCGGATGACCCAGGCTTTCACCGCCAACGACATGGTGGCGCACCAGATCGCGGCGGCCACCCGTCAATCGCTGGAACAAAACACTATCGGACGGCGGGTGCAGGCCAACGATCCCGAGGCGCTGCGGGCCATCGTTGCCGCCGCGCTACGCAGTGATGTCAGCCTTAAGGCGCTGATGAATTCAGCTATCAGCTACTCCCCTACGGTCTTCGACGTTGCCATCGCCGATAGTGAAGGGCGCGCTCTGCTGAGCACCGACCCCACCAACCTGGACCACCTGCTGCCCCACCGCGAGGAATACGAGGAACTACAAAGCGGCGGCCTGCTCAAGTTGCTGGAAATCGTCTTCGGACCGCCCCGAGTCTATAACCTGACGCTGCCCCTGATGGAACAAAACTCCGAAACCTTCGCGACCGTCCGCGTTGGGGTGCGTACGACTTTCCTGCGCTTCGTCGTTGAGCCCTGGCTGATCGCGGCTTTGACCTATACCGGGATAGCCATCTTCTGCTCGCTGATTTTCGCCGCTTTCCTGGCCAATATCGCCCTCAAGCCGATCGAGCAAATCGGCGCCCGCCTGGATGCGCTTGCCCTGGCAGAAGCGGAAGTGGCGGGGGAACAAGCTGCTGGTGGACGCTCCGGCGACGCGGTGGTGTTGGTCTCACACAAAATTGAACGCATCGGCCGGCGCATGCGCAACGTGGAAGAGGTCTTCTCTGCCCTCAAAGAAAACCTCGACCAGATCATGACCAACCTGCAAGACGGCATCCTGCTCTATACCCACGATGCCCGGGCGGTGCTGGTCAGCGATTCGGTGGAACGCTTTCTGGGGGTAAGCCGGGCCGAAATCCTGGGCGCTAAGTTGCACGACGTCTTTTCCCGCAATACTCGCCTGGGCAGACTGGTGCGTGAGTCCTTTGACGCCCGTATGGCCCTGGTGCAAGAGGAGATCACTACCGAAACCGGCCGCCATGTCGAAATCTCGCTGGACTTCATTCATGACGACCGGGCCGTGTCTCCCCAGGAAACCCTGGGCGCGCTGCTCACGCTTCACGATGTGGAATCGGTACGAGAAATCGAAAGCGATCTTGAGCTTTCCCGGCGCCTGGCGGCCATTGGCAGGCTGACGGCCGGGGTAGGTCACGAGGTTAAGAACCCAATCAACGCCATTGTGGTGCACCTGGAACTGATGCGTACCAAACTCGGGGACGCGGACCACAGGGCCATGCGGCACCTGGAAGTGATCGAAAGCGAGATTCAGAGGCTGGACCGCGTGGTGCAGACACTGGTCGATTTCTCCCGGCCGGTGGAGTTGCAGCTCAAGGAGCAGGACCTACGGCGGATCGTCTCCGGGGTGCTGATGTTGGCATCCGCGGAGTTGGAAACGCGCGACATCCAGGTGCAAAGCGATTTGCCAGATCGTCCCGTGCTGGCTAAAGTGGATTCGGATCTGCTGAAACAGGCGCTGCTCAACGTCGTCCTCAATGGCGCCCAGGCGATGAGCGAAGGGGGTAAACTTCGGGTAAGCCTAGCCGAAGACGGGCGCATGGCCCTGCTCAGCATTCACGACCAGGGGGCCGGTATACCTGCCGACGTGAGGGACAAAATCTTCGACTTATACTTCACTACCAAGAAAGACGGTAGTGGTATAGGCTTAGCGATGACTTACCGTATAGTTGAGCTGCACAATGGTTCTATTGAAGTAGAATCGGATGCAACTCACGGAACTACCTTTATTTTGCGCTTTCCGCTTAACAGTCCCCCTGAGAGCCGGGCAGCGCGTGGATACCTTATGCCGGACGGGAGTACCTCAGCTGGAACGATCGTAACTAAGGAGCCGAGGGGATGAAGGGAGCCAACCTTTGCGCCTCGTTGGTCCTGCTCGCCCTTTGGA
>CAZSUK010000717.1:0-6845 GCA_964609355.1 uncultured Acidobacteriaceae bacterium
TCCAGGATTCGCCCGGAAAGGTTTGGCGATTTCCACCAGTACTTCGCTGTCACTGGTTACGAGCGCCGCAATCGTCTGCTCGATGAAGGGCTTCAAAGGCATCGCACGGGGTTCTTCACTGCTGTTCAGCATGTCCGTCTGGACCCACGGCGGAGCGATTTCCTGAACCTGGACCGATGTTCCTTTGAGCTGATAGCGGAGACCCATCGAGTAGGCATGGATAGCAGCCTTCGTCGCGCTGTAGAGTGCTGCCACTGCCATCGGCACGAAGCCAAGCACAGACGATACATTCAACACCGTCGCCGATTCTTGAGACTTGAAATGCTCGATCAACGCGCTCGTCATTCGCACCGTGCCAAAGAAGTTTGTTTCGAATTGCGAGGTCAGGAGCTTGTCGTCAATGGGCTTGGAGACATCGTCCAGGATCATGATGCCGGCGTTGTTTAGGAGCACATTGAGCTTGGGATATTTCGTGATCAACTCTTTCGAGACAGAGGCTATGCTGTCCGGATTCGAGACATCCAGCTCCACGAAATCGATGCCTGGGTTTGCTTGCACTACGTCAGCAAGGTTGGCCTTTCGGCGTCCCGCGACGATTACTTTGTTGCCCAGCTTGTGAAATGCCTCTGCGAGACCCCGTCCGATACCGGATCCGCCACCTGTCACCAAAACCGTGTTTCCCGTCAGCTTCATATTTCCTCCGAATCTGCGAAGTGGAGACTATCCACATCTCCGCGTTCACTGAAATAGAGTATGATCGTACTCCTAAAGATTCGGAAATATTTATGCACACTCTGAATTTCGCTTCTCCCGGTGATTGACGCCATCTGGGAATCTTGGCTGTTTTGTGGCCGGTGCATCATTTGGAGTAGCAATGTACTCTAATGACTTGCGATAGAATTTCGTTCTCTCGGAGTTCTGGGAGGTAGAACCATTGAGACACTCGAGGACAGAAAAAGCGGTGACCCACTCCAAGATCGTTGCGGTGGCGGCCAAGCGCTTCCGCGAACTCGGGCTGGAGGGGATCGGAGTCGCAGACGTAATGAAGGAAGCGGGAAGCAGCGCCGGCGGCTTTTACAAGCATTTCGAATCGCGTGACGAGCTGGTCATCGAAGCGCTAGCGGAGGCGTTCAAGGATCTCGACAGATGGGAGCAGCAGGCGGAAGACCTGCCTGCACTGTTGCGCTTCTACCTGGGGGAAGAGCACTGCGCCCACCCTGAAACGGGTTGCGCAATGACAGCCCTGGCCGGCGACGTTCGCCACGCGAGTACCGGTGTAAGGACTGTCTTCACAGAGCGTGTGAAACACAGTCTTGGCTACTCCGCCGATCGGGTGAAGGGTGGAGACGCAGCATCGCGCCGGGCGCGAGCGATACTGCTGCTTAGCGCTGGCATCGGGGGCTTGTCTCTCGCCCGTGCTGTCAACGACAAAGCGTTATCTCGTGAAATTCTCGGCGAGCTTCGGGATCAACTGATCGCTTTGACCAGACGTCCCCTGCCGAAGAGAGCAACGGCTGAAGAGAGTGCGTAGTGGATGCACCTGCGGTCGTTTCTCTCTCTTACTCTGCGCCTGAACTTTCAATGCGACCAATGAAGTGAAAAAATCTGGCCCACGCCCGTGCGGCTCATCATCGCCGGTTGACCGTCAGGAGTCAGGCTCATGAACGAGTCAGCAGATTGCGGATCGTTCACGCCGTCCAACCCGCCTAAACGCTCCCATTCTCCCTCGGGCACCGTGAGCCGGTAGATTCCGTTGTCGCCTTGGATCAGCCCCATGTAAATTGACCGGCTGTCGCTTGCCCACAGCCAGTAACCCCAGGGCACGTCGAACATGTGCAGATCCCGCCAGGCTTTCGTTTCTGCGGAGTACAACACCATGCGCGACGGGTTCTGCGCGATGGCCACCATATATTTCCCGTCAGGCGACCATGAGGGCACAAAAAAATGGTCCGCACCGGGCATGTCGGAGATGTGGTGGGTGGCTAAGTCAAAAATATGGATCCTGTATGGTCTGCGTGGGTCAGGAAAATTATTAAAGGCAATCGACTTGCCGTCGGGAAACCAGCTCGGGGCCACACCGTAGGCGCCATCCGGAGTCAATTGTTGCGGTGCACCTCCGTCGGCGGACACCAGGTAGACGTTCTGCCAATTCGAGTACGCCAGCCACTTTCCGTCCGGCGACCACTGCTCCATCGCTGCATAGGATTGCGTCAGCTGCACTTTTCCGCTTCCATCGAGCCGGCTCTTCCATAAGTATCCGCTGGGGTATTCCGTGTAGGCCATCCATTGCCGATCAGGCGAAATCACGAACTGCAGCATGGATAAGTCATCGAGGTACGGAATTAGCTTTTTGCTGAGAGGGTCGTAGGCGCGCATCGAGCCCTCATCCATCTTTGCCAGCACAAACAGGCCCTTGCTGTCGCGCATCGCCGCCGCTGCCAGGATTGGCAACTGATTGCCGGTGATGCGGACCGCAGTGGGTTTCCTCCAGAAGGCAAACCACGGGGGCGCTACCAGTTCATATAGATTCTTGCGCCCTTCGCGATCGGATGAAAACATGAAATGCCGTCCGTCGGGTGTCCATAGGCCCGAAGACTCACTGGCGTCGTTCGGCCAATCAAGACGCAGTGGACGCGCATCATGCCCGTCGCTCTTGATGCTCCAAAGCCGTGTCGACGAATCTTGACCAACGGTTGCGGAAATTACCAGGCCATCCGGGGAGAGAGCAAGAGCGAACACATCGTCGGGCGCTTCCCAAATTTTCCTCAGGTTCTCCCCGTCCACACCGATTCTGTAGAGCGTCCGCTGGTCGGAGAATACGACCGAACGGCCATCGGGGGACCACCGTGCCACCAGCGCAAGATGATCGCTCAGCTTTCGTGGAGTACCGCCTAATATCGGTTGTGTCCAGAGCCTTCCGCGGCCAAGATTATCGTCTGGTTCGGGCTTCAACCCCAGCGCCTCGGAACCGTCTGCCCGGATATCCAACAAGAAAATGCCTGGGCCGAAGACGTGCTGCGGAACGACGGCGCTGCCTGCTACCGCCATCTCAGAAGGTACTCCGCGGCTGTTGAAATAAAGCCTGGCTCCATCGGTAAAGAGTGGCCCCTCTTTTGGCTCCGCCGAGAAGGTGATCTGGGTTGAGCCGAGCGGGGCGGACACCGGGGGCCTGGTAATCATCGCGGCAAGCGCCAGCATAGTCGCCGCAAGCAGGGGAGCCCCGATGTACCAAAGCAGTTTCTTGTTCCGCGAAGACAATGGATGGCGGTTCGACGACTGGGTTGGCCCGTAGCCACCGCCGGCCACCCGCTCAAAGGCGCGCAATCGAATTTCAGGGTCTGAGGAGAGAAAGCTCTCAACGGCCTGAACCAATTCTGCTGGAGCCTGGGCCGAGCGCAAGGACGGCGACGGAGCAACAGAAAGATCCCTTCCCGATGCGGCGGGACGCTGGCCGGTAAGCACCTCGTGCAACACAACACCCAGAGCAAAGAGATCGGTAGCCTTGGTGGGAGGCTCTCCACGAAGCAGTTCGGGCGCCAGATATCCAGGTGTTCCGGCGATCATGCCGGAGCCGAGCAGCGTATTTTCAGCCTGATGTAGACGGGCGAGGCCAAAATCCATGATGGAGACGTGCAACCGCTCTCCATCCGATTCCAGCATCACATTGTTCGGCTTCAAGTCGCGATGAATAATCCCACCGGCGTGCAAGGCCGCTACGCCTGCCAGCATCTGGTTACAGATCTCCACTGCCTCCGGGGGATTAGTCGATTCTTTGAGCTGGCTGTAGAGTGTTTCACCCTGGAGTAACTTCATGGTGAGGAACAGAAAAGGCGGCGCCGGCAGGTCGCAGCGAAAGATCTCGTAGATCGGGCAGAGATTGGGGTGAACTACCTTCCGCGCGAGAAGCACCTCCTGCTCGAATCGTGCTGAGGTCGCTGCATCGGCGGCTATCTCGGGCCGGATGATTTTCAGAGCAATGGGGGCGCCCTGAAGAAATTGATCCCTCGCCTCATAGACCTCTCCCATCCCGCCACGAGCGATGAAGCGAACAATCAGAAAACGGTTGGCGATGAGCTGGCCGGCCTGGAAGCGGTCAGGAGTGGCGGGAGGATTCGCGGTAGGCGGGGTCAGCGTGCCATCCGGGGCAAATGCCGGATCCGCAAGAAAGCTGCCCGCCCGTTGATCCTCGAGCAAGAGGCGCTCGACCTGACGCCGGAGTTCAGGAGCATCCTGGCACGCATGGTCAAGGAAAGCTGCCCTGCGCTCGGGCGGCAATGCCAGCGCTTCGCCAAACAAATCCTCGGCATATTGCCTGGGGTCGCTCATCATTTCGGTCCAGCAAGAGTATCAAGGCGTACGCGTGAACTATATCAGGAGGGCCTTTAAGAAATTGGCGGATACCGCGGCACGATCCCATCCCTCTTGAAAACGACAGTCATTTGCAATAGCCATGCGATGGCCGTAACCTTCCTTTGCTGAAGGAAAACGATTGGGCAAAGACGAAAACTTCGATGTCTGCGTCATCGGCTCCGGCGCCGCTGGTGGCGTCATGGCCAAGGAGCTCTGCGAAGGTGGCGCCAAAGTAGTGATGTTGGAAGCAGGGAAGGGAATCCAGCCGTGGGAGTTGCTCTCTCACAAGTGGCCCTACGAGTTGCCCTTTCGCGGCTTCCGTGGTGAGAAGCAAGCACCCTTCTATCAGGGCGACGTAGCGAAATCCATTGCCTACGCTGACTCCGATCACATCTCAATCGATCGAGTGCGTGTCCTCGGCGGCAGAACCATGCATTGGAACGCGGTCACCCTGCGCTACGCCCCGATAGATTTCAAAGAGTGGTCATTGCAGGGGATTGAAGAGGACTGGCCGCTGACCTACGAGGAACTTGAGCCTTATTACGATCGCATCGAGCAGATCATCGGTGTTTGCGGCAACGACGATCATTTGGAAATCCTGCCAGCAGGAAAAAATTATTTGCCCCCCATCCCCTGGCGCTGCAGTGAACACATCATGAAGCGATCCACCGACGCGATGGGCATCCCCCTCATTGCGGTGCGCAAGGCAGTCCTCACCCGCCCTTACGACAAGCGCCTGCCTTGCCACTATTGTGGCCACTGCATGGATGGTTGCGACGTCGCGTCCATCTTCAGCTCGCCCGATTGCATGTTGCCCAAAGCCCGGGCTACTGGCAATTTCACCTTGCGTCAGAACGCCCTTGCTCGCGAGGTCCTGGTCGACCGCGAGGGTCTGGCAAGCGCCGTCTCCTACATCGATACGGAGTCGCGCGCCGAACAGCAGGTCAAAGCGAAGATCGTGGTGGTCTGTTGCTCCACCGTGGAGTCGGCGAGGCTCCTGCTCAATTCACGCTCTTCCAAATATCCGGCGGGGCTGGCCAATGGCAACGGCAGGGTAGGGCATCATCTGAACGGTCACCTGAATGAGTCGGTGACCATTTATCTCGAGGAACTCGAAGGGCAAAAACCTTCCAACCAGGATGGCGCCACCGATCACGTATACGTGCCTCGTTACAACCATCTTCTTGGCAAGACCGCTTACATCGGCGGTTGGGGCTTTCAAGTGAACTATTCCAGTTACATGTTTCCGCACCAGGCTACCCTGGTGCCCGGCTATGGCGCTGCCTTTAAGCAGCAGGTGCGCAGAATGCAGCCTGGCTATTTGTCCTTTGGGGGATGGGGCAAGGTCACCTCCGATAACCGGAACTATGTGACGGTCGATCCGACCCGGCTGGACGCCCATGGCATTCCGACGCCCGTCGTGCATTTTCGCTTCAGCGAGAATGATCATGCTTTATGGCAAGCGGCCAAACAGAGCATGCTGGAAGTTTCGTCGCACATGAAAGGCACGGTTTTCACCAGTTTCGGTCAGGGGCCCACTGGTTTTGCCAGCCACGAAGTGGGCACGGTGCGCATGGGAAAAGATCCCCGCACGTCGGTGCTCAACAGCTATTGCCAGGCACGGGATGTAAAAAATCTCTTTGTCACCGACGGCAGCTGCTTCACCACTTCGAGCGAGAAGAATCCAACCCTGACCATCATGGCCCTGTCCTTGCGCGCTGCCGACTATATAAAGGAGCAACGAAAAAGAGGTGAGCTTTAGGATGCCGCTGAGGGTTCGGGCTACCGAGCAGCGTGAGCATGCAATTGTTGGCTTTGTATCAGACCCGGGCTTTAGTCCGGCTGCAAACTGAAAAGGAATTTTGGGAAAAATGGAAAGAAGAACGCTGCTCAAAATAGTCGCCCTCACCGCGTTATCGCAAAAACTCAACGCCCTGCCGGGTGCTGCGATGAGTCATATGCAGGCAGCTCCAGCCGCGCCCATCCCAGCTGCGTACACGTTGCAGTTTTTCACTGAGGAGGAAAGCCACCTTCTTGACCAGCTCATGGAGATGATCATCCCAGCCGACGACCACTCTCCGGGCGCCCACGAGGCCCAGACCAACCTATTTGCCGACCTGATGGTCGCTGCCAGTAGCGACGACGTCAAGAAGCAGTGGCGAGACGGAATCCGCCTGATCCGCGAGGAGGCCGTGCGCTCATCAATCGACGAGGCACTGCGCAAAGCGGGCACCAACGAACACAATCCCCAAACCGATCTGGAAAGGTTTTTCGTATCGTTGAAAGTCATGACCGTCAACGGCTACTATACTTCCGCGACGGGGATACACAAGGAGATGGAATACGTCGGTAACACCTACCTTGCCGCCTTTCCAGAGTGCACTCATCCCGAACATCGGGAAGGATGAAACCCAGAGTGGCTGTGCCTTGTCTCTATTCAGGCCGTTCGTGCTAGCATTTGGGGCGAAGGAGGAGTCCTATGCCCTTCATCGACA
>CAZSUK010000718.1:0-3614 GCA_964609355.1 uncultured Acidobacteriaceae bacterium
CGATCAACGGATATGGCTTAAGGCTGCCTGAAACTTCAACCGCAGCAATGTCAGTAAAGGTTGACCCACGATCCACCCACAACGATGTCTGACAGGCTTTTTCCTGTTGAAACCCATGTATCGCTCAAAGGTCGAGAAGCACAAAGAACTGCCAATCGCTGCTCATTTTCCTGCCGCACTTGTGGGCTGGGCAGTCCTTCGCGATTTGGTATTCGGTGGGAGCCTGCCGATGCGCGGCATTTCAGCGAGCGAGAAGGAGCCCCCTCCTCACTGCAATCGAATTTGCTAGCAGGCACCCGGAACCTCGTCCCGCAATTTCCACTTGACATTCAAGTGAAGTGGCCGTCTACTTGGATATCAAGTGAAGAAAATGCCCATTCCGATCCTGCAAGGCACACTCGACCTGATGATTCTCCGCACCTTGGCTACGATGGGTCCTCAGCACGCGTACGGAATCGCCAGCCGGCTTGAACAGGTTTCAGGGGACCAGTTGAACCTGAACCAGGGCACGATTTATCCGGCCCTTATCCGGCTGGAACAGCATGGATGGACCCGCGCCTCCTGGAGTAAGACGGAGAACAACCGCGAAGCAAAGTACTATGCCATCACGAAGGCAGGATTGAAGGGGCTTGAAGAAGAAACCGCGCGCTGGCGTCAGATGTCGGGCGTGGTCGAAAAGCTGTTGGCGGAGGAACAATAGTGATGTCGCGTTCAAGACGAATCCTGTCCAGGTTCCGCAATCTTTTCCGCAATAATCCTGCAGAAGAAGAGCTTGCACGCGAGGTGGCGTCGCATCTTACGCTGCTCGCCGACGATTTCGAACGCCGCGGCATGTCGCCTGAAGAAGCCCGACTGGCCGCGAAGCGCGCCTACGACGGTGTGGAGCAGGCAAAGCAGGCGCATCGCGACGAACGATCACTGCTTTGGATCGAGCAGACGATACAGGATCTGCGCTATGCGCTGCGTATGCTGGCCAGATCTCCGGGCTTTGCCACCGTCGCGATTCTTACACTGGCGCTCGGCATCGGCGCCAACTCCGCGATCTTCAGCGTTATTGATGCGGTGATGCTGCGGGCACTGCCGGCTGAAGATCCGCAGCACCTGGTGATCTTCAGCTGGAGCTCACATCACGATCCGAAGCTGCGTAATCATAGCGATTACGGCGACTGCGACGGCAATGGCGGCACGAGGGATTGCGCATTTTCCGTGCCGTTTTATGAGGGCCTGCGCAGCCACACGGCTACATTTTCCGGCGTGGCAGCGTTCGCGGGTCCTCGTGAGGTGGGTTTCAGCGGCAACGGACCGGCGACTATCGCGCGCGGCGAGTACGTCTCGGGCGATTACTTCTCGACCGTCGGCGCAAAGACAGTCCTGGGGCGGCCGCTGGGCCTTGCAGATGATGCGCCCACTGCATCGCCGGTTATTGTGCTGGACTACGGCTACTGGCGGCGCGCCTTTGGCGCCGACCCATCCGCCGTAGGCCGCACCGTACACCTCAACAACGTGGATGCCGCCATCGTGGGCGTCGCCGAGCCGGGTTTCACCAGCCTGACGCCGGGCAAGAGCCAGGACTTCTTCATACCGCTGTCGCTTGCCAAGCGCGTTCGGGGCGAATGGTGGGGGACAGGGGACCGGTTGTCGGATCCGGCAAGCTGGTGGGTCGTGCTGGCCGGCCGGCTCAAACCGGGAGTTTCCATCGAGCAGGCACAGGCTGAGGCATCAACACTCTTAAACGCAGAGGTGCTGCACTTAGCCAAGCCGGTCTTCAGCGAGGGCGACACGCCCGCTCTGCGGCTTTTGCCGGCGCGAGAGGCTTTGAACGGCGAGAGCAACGAGATTGCACCCATGCTTGAACTCATCATGACCGCGGTGGGGTTTGTCCTGCTCATCGCCTGCGCCAACGTGGCCGGTCTGATTCTGGCGCGCTCTGCTAATCGGCAAAAGGAGTTGGCCGTGCGCCAGGCGCTGGGCGCCGGACGCGCACGGATTGTGCGCCAGCTCCTGACCGAGAGCCTGCTGCTGGCAACTTGCGGCGGTGCGCTCGGCATTCTGGTTGCTGTTTGGGGCGTGCACACTCTCACCAGGTTGATGTCCAGCGGCCTCGAGCGGCCTTTCCCGTTTGTCATCGCTCCGGATTGGCGCGTGCTGGCGTTCACCAGCGGCGTTACGTTCGCCACGGGCATCCTGTGCGGTCTAGCGCCCAGCTTCCGCAGCGCGCGCCCCGACCTTACGCCATCGCTGAGGGAGAATGCATCGTCCATCTCCGGCGGCGCATTGCAGGGCGGCGCGCGTGTCCGGCCAGGCGACGCGCTGGTTGTGGCGCAGGTAGCGCTCTCGGTCGTTGTGATGGTGGGCGCGGGCCTGCTGGTGCGCACCCTGCATAAGCTGCAAACACTCGACCCGGGCTTCGATACGCAAAACGTTCTGCTCTTCGGCATTCATCCCAGCCTGGCCGGATACAAGAACCATCAGACGGTCGAGCTTTACCGGCAATTGCAGGAGCGGTTCGAAGCGCAGCCCGGCGTGGTGTCTGCCAGTTATTCCGAGGACGCGCTCTTAAGCGGAAGCTGGTCAGCCGGTGACGTGCACCTCGACGGTGCGCCTCCCAAATCGGATGTCAACACTGCTAAGCTCCGGGTGGGACTGGATTTCTTCCGGACGATGGGCATTCCCGTGCTTGCCGGCCGCGCTTTCACGCCCGCCGACGTTGCCTCGGAAGAGGCAACGTACGCGGTGATGATTGCGGCGGCAGAGGCCGCCGCATCGGGTGGCCCAGCCAAGGCCGCGCAGCCAAAATTGGAGTCGCAGCCGGCTCCCGAACCTGTTCTCATCAATAAAGCGTTTGCCAGGAAGTATTTCTCCAATCAGAATCCCGTAGGCCTGCATATCGGCAATAGGCAAGGCGATGAGCCGGCAACGGGTCCGCAGCCTGGCTATCTCATCGTAGGCATTGCCGGGGACACCAAATACTCTCGCTTGCGGAGAGATATCATGCCCACCATGTTTCTACCCTTGGTGGGTAACAGCGCTCACTTTGAGTTGCGTGCCACCGGCGACCCCACCGCATTGGTGAAACAGGTACGCGCCATTGTTGCGCAGGCCGATAACAACCTGCCCCTCTTCGATGTGCGCACCCAGTCACAGCAGATTGAGCAAGCGCTCTATCAGGAGCGGCTCATGTCGCGCCTGTCAAGCTTTTTTGCGTGCCTGGCCCTGATACTGGCGTGCATCGGCTTGTATGGCTTGCTGTCGTATGAAGTGGCGCGGCGCACCCGCGAGTTGGGGATACGCATGGCCCTTGGTGCGCAAAGGCGCGAACTGATGCGGCTGGTGGTGCGGCGCGGACTTCTACTGGCGCTGGCCGGCGCAGTCATTGGTACGGGCGCGGCCATGGCGGTTACACGCCTCATGTCCGCGATGCTTTATAACGTGCGCCCTTACGATCCTGCCACCTTTGCGGGGGGTTGCATCCTGCTTGTGCTGGTGGCGCTAGTCGCGTGTTCGATCCCCGCTCGGCGAGCGATGTGCATCGACCCCATGGTCGCGCTCCGCGACGAGTGATTCATACTGCCAAGCATTGAAATTGAGGGGTTATTCGAGTATCAGCAAGGGAC
>CAZSUK010000719.1:0-4681 GCA_964609355.1 uncultured Acidobacteriaceae bacterium
TCACACGCTCGTTGCTGGTTCCGAAAATCTTGGTTAAAGTGCTTGCGATCAATGAATAATTCCTTTGTTGCCCCGGTGGGTACCTTTACTCTTCTAGTTTAGTTCACACCGGGTCTTTGGTGCAGAAAGATACCCTATGCGGAAACGATGTCTAGTGTTGCTGATGATTCTGATGGGAACCGGCGCCGCGATGGGGCAGATGAAGATGGCCATGGACGACAGCGGAGATCCGGTCCCGCCGGAGCAGCTGCCCCCGCCGCAACATATTGACGGCGTTGGCAATGTTCGGTTTCCTATCTCCGCCAATGCGGAGGCTCAGAAGTGGTTTGAACAGGGGTACAACCTGCTTTACGACTTTTGGGACTACGAGGCCGATCGTGCCTTTGAGCAATCTATCCGCGCTGACGCCAATTGCGCCATGTGTTACTGGGGGCTCTACCAGGCAGAAATCTTCAACCACAGCGTTACAAAGACCTACGCCGATGCCTCGCTGGCCAAGGCAATCGCCATGGAATCCCATGCGAGTGAGCGCGAGAAGCTCTACATCCAGGCGGCGGAGGCACACCAGGCTGCCATCCGGCAGGCGGGCTCCGAGGACAAGGCAAAATTCGATCGCGAAATCGAGATTCTCCGTACCCTGGTGAAAAAGAACAAGAACGACACCAATGCTCGCATCGCTCTGGCCGATGCTGTCAACGACGGCTATGACGAGGCAGGCGAACCGCGCAAAGGTAAGAAGGAACAGCTGGAGCTGCTTCAAGGAGTTTTGAAGGAGGAACCGCAGAACTCGGCAGCGAACCATCTCTGGATTCACGCCATTGAGGCCGGTCCACACCCTGAGCAGGCTTTGCATAGCGCGGAGATACTGGGTTCGCTCGCGCCTGCATCGGGACATATGGTTCACATGCCCGGGCACATCTACTACCGTACCGGGGATTATGCACACGCGCAGAATTCATTCGATGCTTCCGCCCAGGCCGACGAAGAGTACATGCGGGCACAGAAGGTTGCCGTCGACAACGACTGGAATTACATCCACAACCTGATGTATTCCGTTGCCAATCTTTTAGAAGCGGGCAGGTTGCAGGACGCGCAGCAAGTTTCCGCGACACTTGGCAAAGCCCGCGGCCATTTGGAGAACACGCTCTACCCCTGGTCTCCTCGCGACGCCATTGCTCGTCTAAATCCCGGATTGCCCGTTGCTCTGCGCACTTCAGACTGGGGCCGTGTGGTCCAGCTGGTCAATGCTGCAAAGCTTTCTCAGGATATGCCGCACATGGAATTCCTCGCCGGCGGGCTTTCTCAGTTTGCGCTGGGAATGCAGTCTGTAGAGGCACATGAGCCCGATGTGGCCGAGAGGCACTCGGTGTTGCTTGATTCCAGCTTGTGGCGGATGACGCAAGAGGTGAGAGAGCAGGAAACGAAGGAGAAAAAGGCTGGGCCTGTCACTGGAAACCACAGTATGTCCCCCGATCCGCTGGCGGAACCGCTGGTTAAAATGCTGTCTATTATGTCACTCGAACTCCGCGCCTCGATGCTGGCCACGCAAGGCAATACCACGGAGACAGATAAGCTCTTTTCTATGGCCCGCCGGGAAGAGAAAGATCTGGGTTACCATGAACCGCCTTTCTACATCCGTCCGGTGGCGGAAAGCGAAGCGGCGGCGATGATGACGGCGGGCAAATGGAAAGATGCCAGGGCAGCTTTCCAGCAGGCTCTGGAACAGCGTCCGAATTCCGGCTTCGCGCTTTATGGAATTGCCCAGGCAACGGAGAAGACGGGCGAGCTTGACGCAACTACGGTTGCATATCAACAGTTCCTCAAAGCGTGGAAGACAGCTGACCCAGGCTTGCCGGAGACGCAGCACGCAGAGCGATGGCTTAGCCAGCACGCTGCGGTTGCTCACGCGGGCTCTCACTGAGAGCACGAACATGGATTTCTCGAGGCACGGTGGTTGTGCAGGAAAACCCGCTCGAAAAGCAGCCTCAGGCGCTAAACAGGCCGCGGAAAGATTCGAGACCGGGCAGCAGAGGCAGGGGCTAATGCTCGCTACAGCGAGGTAGCCCGACATATTCTCAATTGCTTACGGCCCGACTAAAGTCGTGCCCTGATACAAAGCCCAGTTCTCATGCAGCCTCTAAACCCATTTTGTTTAGAAGTTTAGGTATACCAGAGCTAAAGAAAAGTCGCTGTTGCGAGAGGTCTCGCGTTTTGGGCTAGTCTCAGCCATCTTTTGTATGCAGGGGGAGCATCTTGGACGAGCTTTTGCCACCGGTGATTGCAGAACCGCCGAAACACCGCACGCATTGGGTGTTCATCGGCCCCGATGGTCTTCGAGCGGGTTGGGGAGTGGTGCTTTTCGTCCTGCTTTATCTGGTGTTCATCTTTATCACTGGCTGGGTCTTTCGATCGGATCTTCTCCAAGTCCGCCATACGAAGGCGCTTTCCGTACGGCTGGGTCTGATTATCGAGATCACGCAATGCCTGCCTGCAATTCTTGCAACCTGGATCATGGCCTCGATCGAGCGCCGTCCGCTGCTCGCCTACGGATATCAGGGTCCTGCGAGGGCGGTTCGCTTCTTATCCGGCCTGGTTTTGGGTTTTGTTGCGCTTTCCGGGTTTTTACTCGTTTTGTGGAAGGCCAGGCTCCTGGTCTTTGACGGCCAGTTGCTGCATGGCGGCGCGATCTTGAAATACGCTCTTGGCTGGGGTCTTGTATTTCTACTGACCGCCATCTTCGAGGAATCAACTTTGCGTGGCTACCTGCAGTTCACGTTGACCCGCGGCATCGGATTCTGGTGGGGCGCGTTACTGCTTTCGCTCCTGTTTGGATTCGCGCACGGCACCAACCCAGGAGAAACGCATGTAGGTTTATTAAGCGCAGCGGGGATCGGTTTGGTGACCTGCCTCAGCCTCTGGTACACGGGCTCGCTTTGGTGGGCGGTCGGCTTTCACGCCGGCTGGGATTGGGGACAATCGTATTTTTATGGCACGCTGGACAGCGGTTTGGCGGTGCAGGGACACCTGTTGGGCACACACCCAATGGGCCCACGGCTATGGAGCGGCGGCGCCACCGGCCCCGAAGGAAGCCTTCTGGTGCTCCCATTGATAGTGATTTTCGCCCTGTTGATGTGGCTGTGGTGGGGACGCAGAGTGCAGTCCCCCTTCCCAGGCAGTGGCTGGAAACCGGTCTCGCCAACTACAGGTAAGCCGGGTCGGTAGTCTCGGTCTCCAACCCTAATTCTGTGAATGCCTGCTGGGCTCGCTCCTGGTCGAATTTTCCTTCGCGGGCCAGCCTGGAAAGCGTCGCAGCCACGATGGATTCCGCATTCACCTCGAAGTGACGGCGCAGATACTCACGGTTGTCGCTGCGGCCAAATCCGTCTGTGCCCAGCGAAACCAGGCGGCTCGAAAGCCAGGGCGAAAGTTGATCGGGCACGACCTTCATGTAATCGCTGGCTGCGATAATCGGACCCTCCGTTTCGCGGAGCTTTTCGAGGATGTAGGGAACCTTTTCCGGCTGGGTTGGATGCAGGCGATTCCAGCGTTCCACGCCCAGCGCCTCGCGACGTAATTCGTTGTAGCTGGTAATGCTCCAGACGTCGGTCTGCACACCATACTTTTCCGCCAGGATCCCCTGTGCCCGGACCGCTTCGTTGAGAATGGGTCCGCTGCCAAAGAGCTGCGCTTTGGCGTTGCCGCCCGGCGCGGCCTGGAAGCGATAAATGCCGCGGACAATGCCTTCGCGAACCCCTTCCGGCATAGCCGGCATGGCGTAGTCTTCGTTGTACATGGTGATGTAGTAGAAGATGGGCTCGTTTTCCTGGTACATGCGGCGAATGCCGTCCTGCACGATCACCGCCAGCTCATACACGTAGGCAGGGTCGTAGCTGAGGCAGGTGGGAACGGTGCTGGCTAACACATGGCTGTGGCCGTCCTGATGCTGCAGCCCTTCTCCCAACATGGTGGTACGCCCGGCGGTTCCGCCCATCAGGAAACCTTTGCCACGCGAATCGGCGAAGGCCCAGATCATGTCGCCTACCCGTTGAAAGCCGAACATCGAGTAGTACATGTAGAAGGGGATCGAGGGCAGGCGGTAATTGGAGTAGGCGGTGCCGGCAGCAGTAAAGGATGCCATTGCGCCTGCTTCGGTGATGCCCTCCTCCAGGATCTGGCCATCCTGTTCTTCGCGGTAATACAGCAGGATGTCACTATCATGCGGCGTATATTTCTGCCCTTCGCTGGCATAGATCGCCACCTGGCGAATGGCTGACTCCAGACCGAAAGTGCGGGCCTCGTCAGGGACAATGGGCACGATCAGCTTGCCCACATTTGGATCCTTCAGCAGATGACGAAGAATGCTGACGAACCCCATGGTGGTGGAAACGGCTCTTCCCTTGGAACCGGCAGTCCACTCACCGAACTCCTTCAACGGGGGAGCCTTGAACTCGAGTTTTGGCGTATCGCGGCAGGGTAGATAGCCGCCCAGGGCACGGCGACGCTCCTGCAGATAGACAATTTCCGGGCTGTCCGGGGCCGGCCGATAGGGCTTGCCCAATTTAGCCTGTTGCTCCGGAACGGGAATCTTGAGGACACTTATCTGTGGAAGGAGCTTTCGCGGCTGGAACGGTACCGCGTCCAACTATTTGAAGACGCGTCCGTGGCCAGCGCTAACTACGGC
>CAZSUK010000720.1:0-23422 GCA_964609355.1 uncultured Acidobacteriaceae bacterium
CTAGACCCTCTAGGTCAAGAATCGCCGGTGCGGCTCCTAAAGCTGACTTAGCGCGACTTAGTAGAGATGATAAAACGTGACATTTTGTCGCGTTGAAACTCGCATAAATTTAGTAACATCCTGCGATAGCGCTATAAGTTACTAATGATTTTCAAAACAAACCCCTAAGCCACTTATACAGAACTCGACACCGTAGTAGTATCATATTATGCAAGGAAATCCCTCGAACTCTCTTTTCTCCATGTCTGCCTTCGCCACCGTAGAGCGCCGTCGCCGCGAAGAACTGCTCGCCATCCAGAAGCAGGACCGTGACCACCAGCAAGCCCAAACAACGGACGCGCCTGTCGTCGTCGAACCGTCCGCGGAACAACAAGACCCGCCCCCTCACCTCTTCATCGAACCCGCCCGTTTGCCGGCACAAACAGAATTGTCATCGTCCCAACCGGTACTGGAGGGACCCGCGGCTTCCCTTCTCTCGCCACCCACACTGGACGATCCCGCCCTCTACGGCCTTGCCGGCCGTATCATCCGTAGCCTTGCCCCGCACAGCGAGGCCGATCCCGTGGCTCTCCTGCTGCAATTCCTCGCCGCGTTCGGCAACCTCGCCGGACCCGCCCCGCACTCCCTCGTCGGTGCCACCCGCCATGGCCTCAATCTCTTCGTCGTCCTCGTCGGCGAATCGAGCAAAGCCCGCAAAGGAACAAGCTGGCGTCAAATCGCCACCCTCTTCGCCGAAGTCGACCAGCTCTGGACCACCCGCCGCGTCACCACCACCCGCCCCACCGCCGTCACCATCCTCCGGGCTCTCCAAGACCAACCATCGCCCACCGATCGCCGCCTCTTCCTGCTCTCAGAGGAGTTCGCCTCCATCCTCCCTCTCCTCGCCCGTGAGACTGGCCAGCTCTCCCCTCTGCTGCGATGCGCCTGGGACGGCGGCGACCTCAGCGTCCAGCACGGCCCGCATCTCATCCACGCGACGGCCCCCCATATCAGCCTCGTGGGTCACGTCACGCAAGGCGAACTCCTCCGCTACATCGGCCGCACTGAAACCCACAGCGGCTTCGCCAACCGCTGTCTCTGGACCAGCGTCCACCGCAGCCAATCACTCCCCAACGGCGGCGCTCTCCCGCCGCAGGAGTTGTTAGCCCTGGCCGGCGACTTGCGCCGCGCTCTGGACTGGATCCACTCCCGGAGCAGCCTCGTCTTCCGCCGCAGCCCAGCCGCACAAGAGTTGTGGAACGATTGTTATTCTCGCCTGAGCCATGGCCGCGCCGATGTATACGGAGCCGCCACCAGCCGTGCCGAAGCCCAGGTCCTGCGCCTCAGTGCCCTCTATGCCGCTCTCGACTGCAGCCCGGTGGTCGAACTTTGCCATCTCGATGCCGCCTTGGCTGTATGGGATTACTGCCGCTCCAGCGCCCGTCTCTTCTTCGACACAACTCCCATCGACCCCACGGCCAGCCGCATCACTCAGGCTCTTGATGTGAACCCGCAAGGCCTGAGCCAAACGCAAATCAGAGGCATCTTTCACCACCACATAAGCAAAGAGCGAATCGAGCTTGCCCTCGAAGAACTAACCAGCCTTGGCCTGATCTACAACGAAACAGCGCGTGGCCGCGGACGCTCTTCCATCGTGTGGGCTAAGGTCCCGAAACCCGCTGATGCCCCCCCTTATTAAGCTTATTAAGCTTATTAAGCACCTTTTTTTTTCGCGAAGGCGACTGACAGAGGGGCCGTAGCGAACACAATCAGAAATGAGGCAATTTCTGCAGATTTCCTGACATTCGTCGAATTGGCCGCGCCTCACCCGTCATAGGATCAGGCGTATAAAGGCGCTGACTGCTGTTCCCAAAGGAGAAAAGCTGATGCAATTCGCCCTGCTCATCTTCGAAGCACCAGAAACTTTTGCGACACGGAAGGGCCCCGAGAACGATCCCTACCTCGGTGCGTGGCGGGCGTACTTCAAAGCGCTCGTCGAGGCCGGCATCTATGTCGGTGGCGACCCACTTGAGGTGCCGGAGACTGCGACCACGGTGCGGCTTATAGAAGGAAAGCGGCGCGTACAGGATGGCCCTTTCGCTGATACGAAGGAGCAACTGGCGGGATTCACGATTCTCGAACTCCCCTCGCTTGACGCAGCACTCGATTGGGCAGCGCGATGCCCAGCCGCTTCAGTCGGCGCCGTGGAGGTCCGGCCCCTGGCGCCAGAATCCAAGCGCCGGATCACGGAATGAACGAAAGCGGACAGGAGGACGCACAACGGACGATCGAGCGCGTGGCCCGCGAGTCATACGGTCGTCTGGTGGCCTACCTTTCCTTGCACACGCACGACGTGGCCGGCGCTGAGGACGCCCTCAGCAACGCATTGATAGCAGCACTGACAACCTGGCCGCGAGACGGCGTGCCCCAAAATCCAGAGGCCTGGCTGCTGACGGCGGCACGCCATTCTTTGATCGATCTTGTGCGTCATCGGCGAGTCGCTGAAGCGAGCGAACCCACTCTTCTGCTCCTCCGAGAGGAGTCCCAGGAGGCGATCATGTCGGCGAAGTTTCCTGATGAAAGGTTGAAACTGCTGTTCGTGTGTGCCCACCCGGCGATCGATCCGGCCATGCACACGCCGCTCATGCTGCAAACCGTTCTGGGTCTGGACGCAGTCCGTATCGCCCATGCTTTCCTGGTCTCACCCGCAACGATGGGGCAGCGCCTGGTGCGTGCCAAGACGAAGATCCGTGACGGCGGCATTCGCTTTGCGGTTCCGCAAGAGCATGAACTGCCACAGCGGCTCGACGCGGTACTGGAAGCGATTTATGCCGCCTTCGGGATCGGCTGGGATGACATGGCGGGCGTTGACCAACGCGGCCGCGATCTGGCCGAGGAAGCGATCTGGCTCGCACGCGTCCTTCTGCAACTGCTGCCCAGCGAAGCAGAGGTTCGCGGTCTACTCGCTCTCATGCTCCACTGCGAAGCCCGTCGTATGGCGCGGCGAGGGCCGGTCGGCCGATATATTCCCCTCTCAGAACAGGACACGCAGCAGTGGTCTTTGCCATTGATCGATGAGGCGGAAAGCCATCTCGCCCAAGCGTCGAGTCGCAATCGCCCCGGACGCTTTCAACTTGAGGCCGCGATTCAGTCAGTACACGCTGAGCGCGTGCGCAGCGGCCGGACCGAGTGGGCCGCGATCGTACTGTTCTACGAACAGCTGATCCGAATCTCCCCGACGCTTGGCGCCCGCATCGGATACGCCGCGGCGCTCGGCGAAGCGAATGGACCTAAGACAGCACTGGCGGCACTGGATAGGATCGACCGGGAAGCTGTCTCCGGCTATCAGCCTTACTGGGCAGTTCGCGCTCATCTGTTGCAACGGGTAGATAAGACATCTGAGGCCGCAGACGCTTTCGACCGTGCGATTGGTCTAGCCGAGGACCCGGCAGTAAAAAACTTCCTGCTGCAAAGGCGCGGCTGACTTTTTTTATTTTCCTCTGTCGAAATGAGCCCACCCTAAACGTCACCCCCATAAGAGGCAGCTTATAGGTCAAGTTAGCCTTCGAGTTTATGTGGGAGGTTTCTGGGGTACAGCCGTTATGACATCCACCCATTCTCTCCCTTGACTAAAGACCTCATACTGGCCCGGAGACAGTTCCACGCTGATCCCGAACACACGTAATTGGTTGGGTAAAACCCGGTTACCGAAAACCTGTGCAAGGAGATCTGCGATGTCACCGAAGGATCAAATTCCCGCCCGAAACAGTTACAACTTCCGGCTGTCGTTTTTAACCGCAGCGTTCATGCTTTTGACCGCCGCACAACTTTTCGGCCAGTTGGAGACCGGAAAGATTTCCGGCACTGTCCGCGATACGTCAGGTGCAGTCGTTCCTGAAGCCACGGTGACGGTAAAGAGTGTTGCTACGGGAGTGGAACGATCGGTGCAGTCCGGAAGCATCGGCCAGTACCTGGTCCCGGCTCTAACTCCGGGGACTTATGAAGTTAGAGTCACCAACAAGGGATTTAAGACCTTCCAAACGAGCGTGGAGGTCACCGTCGGCGGGAGCGCAACACTGGACGCGCAACTGGAAATCGGTGAGAGCACGACGGTGGTTGAGGTAGTTGGCGGAGAGTCGACCGAGGTGAACACTCAAACGCAGGAGATGTCCCAATTAGTCGACAGGCAGCAAATGGCGCAACTCCCCAGCCTTACCCGCAATGCTTATGATTTCGTTTCACTCTCCGGCAATGTCAGCAATGGAGACAGCACCTCGGTCAGCCAGGGCAACAACAACGTGAGCGGAAGCGGCCAGAGTCTCACCACCCGCGGAGTGAGCTTCAGCCTGAACGGACAGCGCCAAACGGGTACTGAAATTCTGTTGGACGGCGTAGAAAACGTGGCTGTGTATTCCTACGCGGTCGGCGAGAATGTGCCCATCGATTCAGTGCAGGAATATAGCGTGATTACCAACAACTTTTCAGCCGAGTATGGCCGCGCCTCAGGGGGCGTGGTCAATGTAACTACCAGGGCGGGGACCAACCAGTTCCACGGCTCCGGCTGGGAGTTCAATCGCCTGGCAGCTTATACGGCCAACACTTACGCCAACGTTGTGGAAGGTCTGCCCAAGGGCCAGTACACGCGAAATCAGTTTGGCTACCTGGTCGGCGGCCCAATTCTCAAGAACAAGCTGTTTATCTCCCAAAGTACCGAATGGACGCGGGTACGAAGTCAGGCAAGTTTGTCTCAGGAAATACTTGACCCGTCATTCCTGGCCCTGCTGCCGGCAAATACGCAGGCCTACTTCGCACAGTACGGTACCGGCGCCCACCCCACCGCCGGCGTAGCCTCCACGGCCGGACAACTCGGGATTGCCGGTTCTCAAATAAACGGAATTGGGACCCCTATTCCCGCTGCGCAAGCGGTGTTCGATAACGTCAACTACAAGGCAAATTTCGATGCCGGCGGCGGCCTTCCCGGCAACCAATACGCCCTGGTGGGACGCGTCGACTACAACCTGAGCGATCAGACTCAGATGTTTGTCCGCGTTGGCCGGGAGAATATCGACTACCTTCCCGGAACAGTCTTCTACAGCCCGTATCCGCAATACGAAGTTGGTTTCGCAGACCTGAACCAGAGTTATCTCTACTCGCTGACTCATACTTTCAATAGCAGCCTGCTCAACAACAGCAAGGTTAGCTTCACGCGCTTCAATATTGTCAACTCGTTCAATACAGCCTTGGTCGATACCCCGAGCCTGGAACTGGCGACGCCGGCGGATCCGGTGACCGGAGGTTACATTCAACTGCCTGGACTGCAGAACGAGGGACCGGGCGCGGGTGGGCTGCCCTATGGTGGACCGCAGAATACACTGCAAGCCGCGGATGACCTGTCGTGGAGCAAGGGCAAGCACAACCTGAAGTTCGGCGGGATGTTTACCTACATGCAGTTGAACGTAGCCTATGGCGCGTACGCACAGGCAGAGGAACTGCTGGGTCCCACCTTTGCCACTAGCTTGACCGATCTGATCAACTCCGCAGGAAATCCTGGCGGAAGCCAGCTAAGCACATTCTCGGTCAGGGTCGATCCGCAGGGTGCGCTACCCTGTCCAGTCGACCAGTTTGGTAATTTGATAACCAACTCATCCTGTGCAGTAACCCCACCCTTATCCCCGGCCGCCAATGCCCGCAGCTATCGCTTCAAGGACTGGGCCGTTTATTCCCAGGACAGCTTCCGGCTAACTCCGAGGCTAACCGTTAACTATGGCCTGCGCTACGAGCACTACGGCGTGCAACACAACAACCATCAAAACCTGGATTCCAACTTCTACTACGGCCCCGGCTCCGGCATTGAGCAACAAGTGCAAAACGGCCAGGTCGAGCTCACGCAGAAGAGCTCGATCGGTCAATTCTGGGCGCCGCGGTGGGGCACTGCGGCACCGCGTGTCGGCTTTGCTTATGATCTCTTCGGCACCGGCAGGAGCAGTTTGCGAGGTGGCTTTGGGATCAGCTACGAACGCAACTTTGGCAATGTGACCTATAACGCCAGCTTTAATCCCCCGGCCAGCGCTGTGGTCAGCGCCAATTGCGCGCCTGGCGATGTGGGCTGCACCACACTCGTCACGAATAGCAATCTTGGGCCCTTGGGGCTACCTGGCCCTGCAAGCTTCCTTCCGCCTGTTGAACTGCGCATGCCCGACCCCCGCATCAACGTAGCGCAGACCCAGTTCTGGAGTCTCGCATTGCAGCAGCAGGTGGCGCAAAACTCGCTCATGGAACTGAGCTACAGCGGTGCCCACGGGGTTCATCTCTATGACCTGAATAACATCAACCAGGTGGGTGGCGGCCAAGTCTATCTCGGCGATCCGCTGATCACAGGCGCGGCGTGCTCCAACAGCGGATACGTAAGTTTCAACACGCCGGCGAACCCAACTCCTGCGTGCTTTACCCGGGCAAACCAGCAATATGCAGCCATCAACATGCGCGGCAGCAGAGGCGTCAGCAGCTACGACGCTCTGAACTTCAAATTCCAGACGCGGGATCTTCGCCACACCGGCCTCAGCCTGGTCGCGAATTACACCTGGGCACACACACTGGACGACCTGAGCTCGACCTTCGACGACAGCTTGCAGGGCCTCTCGAGCCCTGAGGGATTTGGCAATCTCGGGTACACCGATTTCTTCAACCCGAAGCTAGACTGGGGCAGCTCGGATTATGACATCCGAAACCGCTTCGTGGTCGCACCAATCTGGGACACTCCTTGGTACAAGACTGGCAAGAGCGTAGCTTCCGAAGCGTTTGGCGGCTGGTCGCTGGTGGGCATCTATACCGCGCGCACAGGCACCCCGTTCAGCGTTTTCGACGAAGACAACATCGAGATTGGCTACACGAATCCACGGCTGACCCCAGCCACCCCGATTACAAACTATAAGGTGGGTTCGCCGGAGAGTGTGGGCCCGAACGTTTTCAACGTCATGACGCTGCCGCTTCCGGCAAGTTTTGCGCCTCTCAACCCTGCGTTGGGCATTTCGGATTTGGGTCCGTGGCCGGCGAACATGACCCAGCGAAATGCATTTCGTGGTCCGGGTGCCTGGAATCTGGATATGGCAGCGGGTAAGAGGTTCACCGTCACCGAGCGCGTTGGCCTCGAATTCCGTGCCGAAGGGTTTAACGTTCTCAACCACCACAACTTTTATGTAAACCCGACTGATCTGCTTTACAGCGGCCCAAATTCGAGCGGAACCTATCCAACCACGCCGGTGAACGTAACAGAGGAAAAGGGCGGGCTTGGTGCCCTCGCCACTGGCGGCAACCACGACGAACGCCGTTTCGGTCAGTTCTCGCTTCGTGTAAGCTTCTAATGCCGCTCAATAGACTGTTAGACACTGCTCACAGCCTTACCGGAGTACCGATGAACCGAAATGGATTCGCTGCAGTCGCCTCCCTGATCCTGCTCCTCAGTTCTGTCCCTGGAGCCTCGCTACGGGCGTGGGCGCAGGATGCCAAAACTCAATATCCCAGTATGGCCCCGCTTGACCAATATTTGATGGCGGATCGGAATGCCGAGATAGGCCTTTCGCAGAGCGCGGCGCCCACATCCATTTCGCGCGATGCAACCGTTCTCGTGTTGGAGAAAGGTGGCTACCAAACTGCAGTCGAAGGGAAGAATGGATTCACTTGCCTGGTGGAACGCTCCTGGATGTCTCCATTTGATAGCCCGGAGTTCTGGAACGCTAAGATGCGCGGGCCTATTTGTTATAACCCGGCCGCGGTGCGGACAATTCTTCCCTACACCGTGAACAGGACAAGGCTGGTATTGAGCGGATTATCCAAAGCGCAGATCCATGAGAGCATCACAGCCGCGATCGCGAAGAACCAGCTTCCGATGCCTGAAGCTGGCGCTATGTCTTACATGATGTCGAAGGGGGGCAACCTTGGTGATTCCGTCGGACACTGGTGCCCGCATCTCATGTTTCATGTTCCCAGAATAGACGACGCGAGTTGGGGAGCAGACCTGGCGGGCTCACCGGTGTTGTTCAACAACCAATATCAAGACGTACCGGAGCCGGCTACCATTTTCATGGTGGCCGTTCCCCATTGGTCAGACGACACCGCTGCACCACATCAGGCATCTCAATGAGGTCCCGGGTAGCGGATGCAATGAGCAACTCCGATTAAGAAATTCAATCAGGATTGAATCAAGGGTTCCGCCCGGAACGCGGATTTAACCTTATGCCGGCGACCCATCCGCACCAATCGATTTGAGCGATTCGCGTGGTAGTAGATTCTTTTTTCCCGGGGACCAGAAAATCCCTCCGGTGAAGCCATCATGCTTTGACGAAAAGCGATAATTTCCCGACAATTCCATGACAATTCTCCTGCAGCTTTCATTAAGACTGAACAGTCCTAAATAAACGAAAAAAAGCCGTACTAAAAAATGCGGCTAAGGAGAATTCGTGTGTAACGCTCCCTTCAGACGCTGCCTTGTGTCCGCTCTATTCCTGCTTCTGCCCTCTTGGGACCGCAACAGCTCCGTGTTTTTAGCAACGCGGACACATGAACACTGAATCTCTCAGCCTTCCATCAGATCAAGTCACATCGCAGCCGACGCAGTTACTTGCGGGAGTGGTTGGGTTCTTTTTTTCTTTTCGCATCATTGCGACAGTGTTGGCCGTACGAGTCTTCCAGCAAGACACGCAGACGGGTGTTGTCGTTAGTCTGGCGATCAATTTGCTGCTGCTTGGCGTCGTTATATTTGACTCACTTGGTCCCGCCCAACGGACTCTGAGATCGATCTTTCGCCTGCCCAGTGGCTCGTCTTTACTTCTCTTTCTCGGGTTCTCCGGTTGCAGCCTGACGTGGAGTGTGGCGGTGTCACGGCCGGCGGCGGCGGCCTTCTGGTGCGGCATGGTTGCAGATTTGGTTATGGTTGTGCTGCTGCTGCGCAATGGTCCCATCCAGGAGACAGCCGCCGCGGTGATGAAAGGATATGTTCGCGGCGCCTGTTGTATCGCACTCATGGCATGGATGATGCCCACCCTCTCCGATCTTCGACTCGGCGATGAAGAACTACTGGGGCCAAATCAAATCGGCTATGCTTGTGCCTTCGCCATCTTTCTGGCTCAGTCCTTGATTCTGATGCGCAACCAGGGACGCTGGAGATTCTCGATCGCGTTCCTGGCCGTTACGCTCCTTCGCAGTCTTAGCAAAACTACCATCGTTGCGTTTGTAGCGGGCGAGACTGTTCTATTGATCCGCGACGGTTCGATAAGCCGAAAGACCAAAGCCATGCTCATCTTCACCGCCGCCCTTGTGGTCGCCGCATTTTGGGGTTTGCTGAACGCATACTATGACAATTACATCAATGCCGGAAATGCCGCGGAAACGCTCACCGGCCGTTTTGGGATATGGGCATTCATCCTGGATAGGGCGGTCGAGCGACCCTGGTTCGGGCATGGCTTCCATTCTGTTTGGAAAGTAATACCGCCTATTGGTCCGGACCTGTTTGAGGCGCGGCACGCACACAACGAGCTATTGCAACAGTTTTACGCCTACGGTCTGGCAGGCGTATTCATCATGATCGCTCTCTATGCAAGCTTCTTTCGTCAGGTGAAACAGCTTTCTGCTTCCCCACTAAAAACCCTCATGTTTTCCCTCCTTGTTTTTGTCCTCGTGCGCGGACTTGCCGACACCGAACCCTTCGACCTGTCACTCCCGCTCTGGGCGATGATCATGTTTTCTGCAATGATGAGGGAGAATCACACGGAAACACGGCAATCAACAGTAGGCTTTCGTCGACATCGCTGATTTGCCGCCCATTGCGCTAACCTGTGAAATCGAGTCATTTCCATCACTCTGACGAAAGAGCAATGATTGGATCTATCTTCGTGGCGCGCCGAGCCGGCACATAGGCCGCAGCCAGAGAGACAAAGAGCAACAGACTTATGGTGACCGACATCGTGAGCCCATCCGCCCACGACACGCCGAAGAGCAGGCCGGAAGCTGCATGGGAGAAGACCAGGGCAGCGATCGAGCCAACGAGCAGTCCAACTCCTGTGACCGTGATTGCCTGGCCGAGAACCAACCGCAGGACATCGCCACGGGAAGCTCCCAGCGCCATACGAATCCCTAGTTCGTTCGTGCGTTCCGTTACCGAGTACGAGATCAGCCCGTACGTCCCAATGGCAGCAAGAACAAAAGCGATGGTCGAGAACACAGTAAGCAACCATGTTTGAAAACGCCGGCGGTCTCCGAGCCGTTCGAGTTGCAACCCGAATGTAGAGATTTCGAACCTCGGAATCTCGGGGTTAAGGTTCAAGATCGAGGCCCGCACATCGCCTGCGAGAGAGAGCCCATCGTGCGCACCACGTACAATCACATCCATCGATCGAACCTGCGGTGCTTGATCCTGCGGCAAAAAGAACTGAGGCAAGGAGCGGCTTTCCGGACCATTGGGAAGCGTGTCGCCCACCATACCAACGACTGTTCGCCAGGCGGACGGACTTTCGCCGGGGACCCCGTAGCGAAATCGCTTCCCCGTCGGATCTTCTCCCGGCCAAAATCGTCTCGCCATGGCTTGGTTGACAATGGCGAAAGGCTGAGAACCAGCGTTATCCTCGGACGCAAAGTAGCGGCCCCGCAGCAACGCCACGCCGGCAGTCTTAAAGTATGCCCCACTGACCACGTGAGAACCGCAAGTAGCTGCCTGGTCATCCTTCGAAAGTTGTGAGCGGCCTTCCAGTTCAATCACATCATCGGGAACGTAATCGCTGAACTGTTCATCGATTGCCCCTGCGCCTTGAACGCCTGGTATCGCCCCGATGCGCCTGAGCGCTTCGTCATAAAAACTCGCAGGGTCCCGTCCTGAAGGAGCGTCAAGATGGAGAAAGAGCAAGCCATGAGGCTGGTAGCCGAAGTCCACGTTCTGCGTGCGCATGAGGCTGCGGATCATCAGCCCAGTGCCGGTGACCAGGACCATGGCGAGAGCGATCTGCGACGACATGAACACGCTCCCCATGCGGCGGCGTGCCACGCTCCCCGCCACGGTGCGTCCGCCCGCTTTCAATGCGGTGTTAGGGTCGCGGCGAGCATTGATCCAGGATGGGCCAAGACCGAAGATCAAACTGGTCAAGAGAGAGACTAGTAAACAGAAAATCAGTATTGCCGGATCAAGATGAACATCTCCGAAGCCTCTGATTTCTGTTGGGCCAAAGGTTCGGAGCACGGGAATGGCAACCGCTGCTAGCGCGATGCCTGGCAGAGCGGAGAAAAGCGACAAGAGTAGGCACTCCAACAACTGCAAGCGGATAAGGCGTGCACGGCTGGCGCCCAATGCGGTCCGGATGGCACTCTCGCGCTCACGTGAACTCTGACGGGCAAGTAAAAGACTTGCGACATTCGCACACCCAATCAGCAAGAGAAAGAACACAGCGCCAAAGAGCGTCCAGAGGGCGGTGCGCGTCCCCGGCCGTACGAGTTCCGTCGTCAGCGGCACCACGTTAATCGATTTGCCTGCTTCGAATAGCGGGTATTCGCTACCGAGACCGGCGCTGATTGAGTCCATTTCCTGTTGCGCCTGCTGCAAGCTGATTCCCGGTTTAAGCCTCGCGATCGCATTGAAGGCATCGGCTTGTCTTGCGGTCAAAAAGGCAGGCCAGTTTGAAATGAACGAGAGAGGAATCCAGATGCTGGTTTCTGAAGATGGAAAATCAAAACCGGCAGGCATTACGCCGATGACAACAGCGGATTTGTGATCGATTTCAACCGATGCCCCGATCGCGTTATGTGCGCCGGCGAAATGCGTCTGCCAAAATGTGTGACTGATCACGGCCACCTGTGCACGGTGATCCTCCTCTTCTCGAGTCCAGTCTCTGCCGAGCACTGGCCTAACGCCGAGGACGGAAAAGAATTCTGAGGAGACGCGGCCCACTTTGGTGCGTTCGACAGGCACAGCGCCGGTCAGATCCGCCGAATCCAAACGAAGCATGGCGGCAATCCCGGTGAAGCTGCGAGACTCACGTTTCCAGTCCTGTATATCCGGATAGGAAGTCCAGTTCCTCTGAATATCCTTGCCTGGCACTGCGGACCAAAGCATCACCAGGCGAGTCGGGGCGTGATACGGTAGCGGACGCAATAGAACCGCCTCGATCACACTGAACATGGCAGTAATAGCGCCGATGCTCAGGGCGATACTGGCTACTGCGGTAAAGGTGAATCCAGGACTGCGCAAAAATCCTCGCCCCACCTGCCTTATCCGTTTTGCCAGATCGACAACCCGCTGGAAGTTCATCTCGACTCCTGCTGGCCTACAATTATCGACCACAGGACACCGATTCTCTAAGAGGGCATCTGGCTCTTGTCTATGATCTACCCGAAATCGACGGCGACTTCGGGTTTGGTAAGACCGTGGCCCCCATCAAGCGACAGCATCCGGCGAACGGAAGGACCCAATGGAAGTATTGACTACGATCAAAGTTCTTTCTAACCTTGGCCACAAAAGCAGCCCAGCCGCTCGAGGTCGTGGGCCGTTTTCATCCTGTTTTTCTCTCAGAGGCGCCCGTGGTACGACGGTTTATCGGAGGACTATTCTGCAAGACAGCGTTCTGCTTGAACATCACCATCATGCTTTGGTTTTGCGTTGCCTTGTCCTCCGGTCAGCAGAATCACGACCAAGTCACGGTCCCCAGAGTCTCGGGGCTTTTTGTTAAATCGGTTCCCGGGGCTCCTTTCTCGGGTAAGGTAGAAATCGTGTCCCGGCAAAAGCTCCCCGACGGCTCTGTCTATGTACTCAAGTCCATGAGCTATATCGCCCGCGACTCGCTTGGACGCACTCATAGTGAGGCCCGCCGGCTCGTTTCCGACTCATACAAAGAGGAATCACCGCTCAGCTATATTCATGTCTATGACCCCGTGACGGGCCTCAGTACGCATCTCGATCCACTTTCGTTCATTGCCACACAAACCACGACGCACGCGCCGCCTGTGGCTAGCGTCAAATCTATACCTGACCCCAACCCGCTTGTCCTAGGATCGCCCGTGAAGCAGGTCGAAGATCTGGGCACCCGAGTCTTCCAGAACCTCACCCTTCATGGCACACGTCAATCACGAGATGCCACCGATTTTGACGAGTATTGGTATTCTCCCGATCTCTCTATTTTCATGAGCCGCAAACATCAGGATCCAGTGTGGGAACAAACAGTAAACCTAATCGATTTCAACCGCCAGGAGCCGGATCCTTCGAACTTCGCCATTCCTGCGAACTATAAGATCGTTGAGGTGACTGAAACACCACCTGTGCCCGATGCGTCCGGAACCTCATGTGGGGAATGGAGTATTGCCACCGCAGCTGCTCTACGCTAAGGATCCACAGTTTTCAGCCCAGGCGCGCAAGGCAAAATACGGCGGAATTGCCACAGTCTCGCTGATCGTGGATGCCCAGGGTAATCCCCAAAACGTCCATATCATCCGTCATCTGAAGATGGGACTTGATGAAGCAGCATTAGCAGCGGTCTCGCAGTACAAGTTCAAGCCGGCAACCTTACAGGGCACCCCCGTCCCGGTTGAGGTCAATATAGAAGTAAACTTCAAAATTTATTAGCGAAGATGCAGGGAACCCCGGGACAGACGAAACGTCCCGATGCTATCGAAACGACCTTTCGCGATCGATCACGACGTCTCATAAAGAGCATGCCCAGAAAGAAGAGGGGACGTGGCCGGACGGCCTTGGGGCTGAACTTGAACGCTTTTCCTACGGTACGGACCACTTGTTATTTCGTAGCTGTCGCCATAGGGAAAAAGACTGGGCCAGCCACAAGAGACAAAAGAGCGCCTTCAAAACCCAAGGTACTGACTTCCATGGGAACAACAGTGAATGGCCAGGGTGAGAGTTCACGGCTGCGATGACGAAGACTAGCCCCAGAACAATGGCGACACCCAACCGGAAATAAATCAACGCGCGGCTCTTCATGGATGCGGCTCCGATCGCCTATTGACGTTAGCGCTCCGACAGAAGGCTCTTGATGTTGGTTGCTACGTTATCCTTATTTATGACCACTCCTACATAAGCGACCGCGATCTTACCGGATTTGTCGATCAAGTATGTGGCCGGAAACGCGTTCAATGCGTAGGCGTTGGAGATTGCATCATCACCCATTGCAATCGGGTAGTTGATTCCGTGCTTTTGAATGAACGGCCTCACCCTACCCCATGCTTCGTTGGCGTCCTTCAGGCTTTCATACGATATATCCATCGAGACACCAACGACGGTGAAGCCCTTGTCCTTGTATGCTCTCTCAAACTCGATAAACGATGGAATCTCAAGCACGCAGCCGCCACAATCGGTAGCCCAAAAGTTGAGTAGAAGCACCTTTCCCCTATAGTCAGAGATCTGTGTCTTCGTGCCGTCTTCCGTCGAAAGTTGAAACGCTGGCGCTGATCTTCGATTTGCTGGGGGCGTAAGTCCCGCATGGACATCTTGCTGACCGAAGAGAGCCGGAGTGATACACGTCGACACCAAAGCTATGATGAAGCCGGCAAACTTCCGCGACGGTTTTATACCGGCAAGTTTAAGTCCGATGGTCGGCGCTTTACTCCGCATAGTTTTCTCTCCAGTCCAATAGATTTGCCTTCTTTTGCACCACAACAGTCTGACACAAGAGCGCGTGATATTTCCGCAGCGGGGTGCAAGAGCCCCGGCGCAGGCCGGTTGCAGAATCGCCGCGTCGCTCATTGAGCATTCCAGGTGCGTGGAAGAGACCCCAATACCCTGGATTGCGGGCACGCCCCCCCTGCTTCCTCCTGGACCCTCTCCTCTACCCCCAAAATGACAATATCGTGACTTTTCCGTGACATCCCAAGCCGGGATGACCGGTATTGTGGTGCAGATAGGGAATCCTCCGGCCATGTTCCTGGGAGAGGCCCAAATGTCTACGCAGATCCTGCCGGTTCCGCCTTGCATGCCCAGCCAGACATCTGAAGTTGCGCGGGTTCCGCGGAAGATCTCTTTCGCAATGATTGCTCTTGGCTTCATCGCCATTCTCTGCGCGTTGCTGAGGTTCTACCATCTCGGGGCGGCCTCACTGTGGAGTGACGAGATCTTTTCGCGGTATTACCTGGATGTTTTTGGACTGCACTACGTGCTGACAGACGGTTTGTCCACGGAGACCAACCCTCCAACCTACTATCTATTGCTACGTGGCTGGATGAGCCTGTTCGGCGACAGTGAAGTTGCGTTGCGCTCGCTATCTGCTGCGGCCTCCATTCTTTGCGTTCCTGTCACCTTTTTGCTCGGTCGCGAGTTGGGCGGTAAGTCGCGGGGTCTTGCCGGTGCTCTTCTCTTCGCGCTTTGCCCGGCAAGCTTGTATTTCGCCCAAGAGACGAGGGCCTATGCCCTATTCATGCTGGTCTCAACGGTCGTTCTCTGGGCTGCCGCCGTGTACCAACGCGACTCGCGCTCAGTGAAGGCAACGGCTTTCTACCTTTTGTCCGCTACTCTCTGTCTTTATCTCCATGCCACTGGATTGCTGCTCGTAGTGGCGTGCGGGGGTGCGGTCTGGCTATATTTGCTAAGTAATGGTGTCAGCACTCGCCAGGCGCGCTTTCACTGGATGGTATTGAACGGGTTCGTTCTGTTGCTCGGATTGCCTTACTTCCTCCACGTGTTCACTGCGAGCCACACTGGCATCATTAACTACATGCCCCCCGCTGGCATCCATCAACTCGTGTACTGCGCTTCTCTGGTTGTAAGCGGCATGGTGACGCCCTACCCGTGGCCTGCGTTCCTTTTGGCGGCTGCGCTGTTTCTGACGCTAGCTGTTTCGCTGTGGCTGAAACCGCTCTCCAGACGAGCGGGTGTCACCCTTGTCGGCGTGCCTTGTCTTTTCATCACGCTCGTGCTGCTGGTAAGTTTTCGTCGTCCGATCCTGTTGCCCAGGATTCTCGTCTGGATGGTGGTCCCGCTTTGTTTGATTGCAGGAGAACAGCTTTTGACCGCTGGCCGCGCTCGCTATGTTGTCTTGCTTAGCCTGCTCGCTGCGTTCGGAACAGGCTTGTTCTTCCAGGTGACAAGACCGAACAGTGACAAGGAGCCGTGGCGAGATATTTCGCGGGAAGTCGGACCTGACCTTGAGCAAGCAGATCTGGTGGTGCTTAGCCCGGTTTCAAATCCGATGGTGTTGAGCTACTACGCACCGCGGGTCAAGAATGTTCGTCTCTGGGATGCATCGTTACGCCCTAACATTATGAGCGCTGCGGCCGAAAGACTTCATATCGCATCGATTTCAGAAGCTGAGATATTGCAAGCGATCAAGGCGAAACGCTCCGTTTGGGTATTGTCGCATTCCTTCGATTTAGATCGCGTCAATGATCTTCGAAGCCAAGTGCCGGCCACGGTCTTCCGCGAGTGGTTCTGTGGTAAGGTTCCCTGCGCCGCCGCGGCGGCCTGGCGGCCTCGCCCATAAACTGGGCCGCGGGGGCAGGACGGCAAGTCACCTGAAACCCCGTTTCCGTACCTCACAGACGTAGGGGAACAATGGCCCGGATTCGCTTGGACAGGTGATCTTGAAGCCTTCCTCAGGCACTTCTCCGCTCTGCCTAACCCACTATGGACGAAGCGGGTCGTGCGGCAGGAGTACAGTTATCCATAGTCGGCACAGAGACCGGTCATTGGCGGGCCGAATCTAACGCTCGCAAGCCTTACCCTTAGCGGCACCCTTGATCGCCGCAGACTACCTGGGTTGAAGGCACACCGGTTCTGGCAGTTGGAGGCTCAATGCGCTGTCAGTCTCTTAGACTAGAACGGTGCAGGTCCCCGCAGCCGAGGCCCTCACCAAAGCCGAGAAGTTCGCAGCCGATAAGCTGGCTACCCAGGGCAAGCCTCAGTAGTGCCCATCATTGTTTTCTAACTGGAGGACTGCATGTCGACCTTTGTCCAGGACCTGCAATTTGCACTGCGCCAGATGCGTCGAGCGCCGGGTTTCGTACTCACGGCTGTGTCTACCCTGGCGCTGGGCGTGGGGGCGAATACGGCAGTCTATTCATTGCTGGACCAGGCGCTGCTGCGTGCCCTGCCGGTGCGTGCGCCGGAGCAGTTGGTGGTGCTGAGCGCGCCAGGCAAGGCATGGGAGGGACATACGAGTGACGATGGCGCCGGAGCAGATAAATCGTTCTCTTACCCCATGTACCGTGATCTGCGCGATCAGGCCAAGGTGTTCGATGGGCTCATTGCGACGACGCAGGCGGCAGTGGGGATCACATACGATCGCATGTCAGAACCGGGCGATGCGGAGGTGGTGAGCGGAAATTACTTTTCGGTGCTCGGTGTAAGGCCTGCACTGGGACGCTTGCTGACTCCCGCCGACGATGGCGCACCTGGCGCCAACCCGGCGGCGGTGCTGAGTTACCGCTACTGGGCTTCGCATCTGGGCTCGGATCCGCGCTTGGTGGGACAAACGATCGCCCTGAACGGACATACTTTCGAGGTGATCGGAGTTGCACCGCCAAACTTCCAGAGCGCGGTATGGGGCGAGATGCCGGATATGTTTGTGCCAATGTCGATGCTCGATATAGTGATTCCGGGCGAAGGCAAGCGATTATCGGACCACACCGACCGCTGGATGAATGTCATCGGACGGCTGCATGAGAAAGAGACAGGAGAGCAGGCTGAAGCAGGTGTAGCGCCGCTATGGCATGCACTTCGCGCCGAGGAATTGAAGGCGCTGGGGAAACGGTCACCGCGCTTCGTGGACGACTTCCTGACACGCAGCCGGCTGCAACTCCAGCCGGGGGCTCGTGGACTTTCCTATAGCCGCTCGGACCTTGAGGTGCCATTACTGGCAATGATGGCAATGGCGACGCTGGTGCTTTTGCTGGCGGCAACGAACGTAGCCAGCCTGCTGCTGGTGCGTGCCGCTTCGCGTGGACAGGAGTTCGCGTTGCGTTCCGCGATGGGCGCTCGATCTGGACGCATCCTACAGCAGTTGTTGATCGAGGGCGGTCTCATTGGCCTCCTGGGCGGGGTGGCGGGCATGCTAATCGCGCCGGTCGCAATGCGACTTCTCGTGCGCCAGTACGCCAGGCCAGATCAGGCAGGCCCATTTCATGTCGGAGTCGATCTGCGGCTCCTCGGTTTTGGGCTGGTGACCGCATTGGCCGTGAGCCTGCTGTTCAGCCTGGCGCCGGCGATCCAACTGTTGCGCCCCGACCTGGCAGAGGCACTCAAGCAGACGGCCGTGACGAGACGCGGAGTGCTGAATCTGCGGCGCGGGATGGTCTCGCTGGAAATTGGACTAAGTGTATTGCTCCTGATGGGCGCGGGGCTGTTCGTGCGAACCCTCGAGAACCTTCGCCATGTCAACGCAGGCTTCAACACGACGCACCTGGTCACCTTTCACGTAGATCCCTTGCAGGCGGGCTACAAGCAACCTCAGATCGCCGCGCTCGAACAGCGGGTGATTGACGGGATGCGTGGTCAGCCAGGCGTGAAGGCAGTGGCGGCGAGCGATGACCCGGAACTGGCGGGCAACGGCCAGGGCGGCAATGTGACAGTGGAAGGCTATACGCCGCCAGCGAATGAGGACTTTGATATAGAGGAGACCGTGATTAATCCGGACTACTTCCACGCCATGCAGGTCCCGATAGCTGTGGGCAGAACGTTCAGCGACGCGGACAACGCGACGGGGCAACCGGTTGCCATCGTGAACGAGACCTTCATCCGGCACTACTTCAAGGATGCGGCTTCGGCCATTGGACGGCGCGTGGCGAAGGGCGCCGGCAACCACTTGCACTACATGGTCATCGTTGGCGTGGTACGGGACACACGGCACAGGACCCTTCGCGATCCGAGTCTACCCACACTCTTCATGCCGATCGAGCAGGCAGATGCGCCGCGCCAACTTTTTCTTTACCTGCGCACGGCGACGCCGCCCGAGGAGATGTTCGCGACGGTGCGGAGCGCGCTACGCTCGATCGATCCCGCGTTGACGATTGCCGGCCTGCGTACGATGGACGATCAGATCGAAGAGAGCATCAGCAACGAACGGATGATCGAGGTGTTAGCCCTGGCCTTCGGGGGACTGGCCGCACTGTTGGCGGGTGTTGGAATTTTTGGTGTGCTCGCTCATGCGACGGCGCAACGCACGCGGGAGATCGGCATCCGTATCGCCCTGGGCTCGTCGCGGCTGGCTGTCTCCGTCCTGGTGCTTAAGGAGACGTTGCGGCTGGGAGCAGTAGGCGTGCTTGTGGCGTTACCATGCGCGGTGCTGTTGGGACGCACGCTGCGTAGTCAGCTCTTCGGGGTGTCTGCGGCGGACCCATGGACGTTGGCAGGAGTGGCGCTGCTGATGGGGCTAATTGGGGTATGCGCGACACTGATTCCCGCTCGCAGGGCCGCTTCCATCGATCCGGTGCAGGCGTTGAGGATCGAGTAGACAATTAGAGTAAGCAACCGCAATCTGCAGCCCCACGCTCAGAGCCGCGCATTTGGCGAACCCACCGGAAATCAACAACGACAGGTATCCTGTTTCCGGGAGGTAATGCCTTGCGTCGAACGTGCTTCCATTTCACGGTCGCTCTAGCTTTAGCCGCACTCCTGATGCCTTCAACTTTGACGGCCGAGAAAGCAAAACTCGGAGACGTTCACTTCCCAACCTCCTGCAAGGCCGAGGTCCAGTCGCGTTTCGACTATTGTCTTGCTTTGCTTCATTCGTTTGAGTTCAGAGAAGCGGAATAAGCTTTTCGAACGGTCGAAAGTGGCGATTCCAAATGTGTGATTGCTGCATGGGGGATTGCTCTTTCAACCACGGAACGCAGTGGCGCGAACGCGCCGCGGAAAGATCTCGCCAAGGGATGGGCACAGCTCCAACCATGGCTTGCCATCCCGGCAGGAACGGAGCGTGAGCAAATGTACGTGGACGCCGTTCGCGCTATGTACGAGGGATACGATCAAACGTCAGGTGATGACCGGTGGCACAAATACCTCAACCGCATGCAGGAGATTCGGCAGAAGTATCCCGATGATGTAAATGCGCGCCTCTTTTGCGGGCTGGGCCTGACTTGGACGGCAGGACCAGGCAAGCAGGGGATTCAACAACGGAGAGAAGCACTCGCCATCTTCCTGCCTATTTTCCAGCAGTATCCCGACAATCCCGGCGCGGCACACTACATCATCCATGCAGCCGACACCTCTGAATTGGCGGCAGAAGCGCTCCCGGCCGCCCGGAAATATGCAACCATCGCTCCCGACTCACCCCACGCCCTTCACATGCCGTCGCACATCTTTAATCGACTCGGCTACTGGAAAGACTCTATTGAAACCAACCAGGCCTCGGCTCGCGTCGCAGCCGAGTGGACGAAAGCAGGACGCGATGGGAAATTCGATGAACTTCACGCCCTGAACAATATGGAATACGCGTGCTTGCAGTTGGGCCAGGACAACCAGGCGCAGCAGATCATCCAACAGATCGAGGAGGTAGCAAAAACCGGAACCGATCCATGGTTAGCGATTGACGCCAGAATCTATTACGATCTCGAGACTCATAATTGGCAGGATGCTCTCAAGATCGAGCCGCCTCCGGCATCTGGTTTTGATGAAAACTTTGATGCCTACTGGATTGAAACCATCGCTGCAGCTCGTTCCGGCAATGCTAACAAGGCAGAACAGGCGCTCGACCTATATCGCAAGTCTTCTGCTGCCTGGGATAAGGAACATGGCTGGGGAGACGTATTAGGTGTCGCGTTGACCGAGGCACAGGCGTGGACGATGTTCTCGGAGGGAAAACACGATGAAGCGGTAACGCACCTCAGAGCTATCGCAGAGTACGAACGCGATCACCCACTGTATTACGCGGATGTTCTGCCTCGACCGACTGGCGAGATGCTGGGCGATATGTTGTTGCAGATGGGTAAGCCAGCCGAGGCGCTTGAAGCTTACAAGCAAGCTTTAGAACTCGCTCCCAATAGGTTCGACTCTCTCATTGGAGCCAAGGCCGCGGCCGCACGCTCAGGAAGCATGAAGTTGTCACAGGAATATGCCGGG
Organism: uncultured Acidobacteriaceae bacterium; assembly: GCA_964609355.1. Taxonomy (GTDB): domain Bacteria; phylum Acidobacteriota; class Terriglobia; order Terriglobales; family Acidobacteriaceae; genus PALSA-350. Next base: position 21,011 of record CAZSUK010000720.1, read on the forward strand.
AAAATCCTGGCAGAGGGCGGCCTACTTGCTCCAAGAACGTAGCGCTGGGAAAGTGTTCGTTGTGTTCCTTCTTGCTTGACTTTCACCCGAGCGGCGCGATCCCGAATCTCACCGCGATACACTCAATGCCAGATGTTATCCATCCGCCCCGGTGCTTCAAACACTCCTTTTGTGGAAAGCTACATGAATCTTTGCAAGTTTGCCTTGATCTTGGCCGCATCCACCTTTTTCTGGGGAACCAATCGCTTGCTTTCCCAGGAGCTGAACGGTAACTTTGCGCGCGATTCCGCGCAAGCAGTCGATCGTCAATACACGGACCAGATTCGCAAATACACGACGGATCCATCTTTCAGCTCAGCCTTGGTGGATTACCTTCCAGCTTCCAAAACAGTCCCTACACCCGCTAAAGTGCTGGGCGACATTGCGGGAGCTCCCGACATGCTCCCCTATGCGGAAGATGTGTACAAATATTTCCGCATGCTGGAATCGAGTAGTCCGCGGGTCAAGGTCTTCACCATTGGTCACTCGGAGGAGGGACGCGAGATGATCGCCGTGGCCATCGCCGACCCCGATCTTCTGGCGGGAGCCAAAGAGAACAGCGTGCGCCTGGCAAAGCTTGGCGACCCACGTACGATTGGCCTGGACGATGCTCAAGCACACGGGCTTTTGGACCGGTCGTACCCCGTTTACTACATTACCGGCACCATACACTCTCCAGAGACGGGAGCGCCTACCGCACTGATGGAACTCGCTTACCGTCTGGCCGTGGACAATGCGCCATACATCAAATTTATTCGTTCGCATATGATCGTGCTGATCACCCCAGTCGTTGAAGTCGACGGGCGCGACCACATGGTCGATGCCTATAAATGGCACAAAGCCCATCCGGGACAAGATTGGCGACGGCCCGTCTACTGGGGACACTATGTCGCGCATGACAACAATCGCGACGCCATGGCAATGACACTGGATCTCACCCGGAACGTCCTCGACACCTACCTTGATTGGCACGCACAGGTGCTGCACGATCTGCACGAGTCGGTTCCGTTTCTCTACGACAATACGGTGGGGGATGGGCCCTACAACGCCTGGGTCGATCCTATGCTGGCCGACGAATGGGCGGAACTAGGCTGGAACAACGTTTCCCAGATGACGAGCCTGGGCATGCCGGGGGTCTTCACGCACGGTGACTTCGATACCTGGAGTCCAGGCTATTTGATGTTCCTGGCCGGAATGCACAACGGCATCAGCAGGCTCTACGAGACCTTTGGTAACGGCGGAGCCGACACGGAGAAACGCATTCTCACACCGGAACAGTATTCGCGCACGTGGTATCGCCAGAGTCCTCCGTTGCCTATCGTTACCTGGTCGCAACGCGACAATAACAATTACGAAGAGAGCGCCCTACTTACTACTCTTTCTTACTTCTCTCACAATACGCATCATTTTCTGGAAAACTACTACAGCAAAAGCAAGCGCGCGGTACAGAAGCCTTCGCTTGAGGGACCCGCCGCTTATGTTTTGCCAGCCGACGCCGCCGACACCAATCGCAAGATCGAACTGTTCAAGGTATTGAAACGTCAGCATGTGGAGATACAGTCCCTCACCGCTCCAGCCACTTGCACACTGCCTCCGGAAAAACGCGGAGACAAGCCAGGCCAGGAGACGTTTCCAATCGGCAGCATCGTCGTGCGCATGGATCAGCCCTACTCCCGGGTCGCGGATGCTCTGCTCGATCGCCAGTTTTGGGCTGCCGACGATCCTCAGAAGCATCCCTACGACGACACCGGATGGTCATTCAGCCTGCTCTTCAATGTGAGGACTGTCCGGGTGGTTGATCCGGCGATCCTCAAATCGAGCATGACTCCCGTGGACGATCCGACCACCCTGGCCGGCAAAGTGTCGGGTAGCGGTACGGTGCTGGCCGTCGCCAACACCGGTCAGGTCTCGCTTCTGCCGTTGGTATACGAATTGAAGGACGCGAACTTCCAGGTTGTCGACAAGCCCTTCGATGCCGACGGCAAACATTTCGCGGCTGGTTCCTTGCTCATTACCGGGGTTCAGGATGACAAAGCCGCCGATATCCTGCACCGTTTATCCCTCGATGCTTCGCGCCTCAGCGCATCGCCTGGCGTGCCGGCCCACCCAGTCACCGCACCACGGGTAGCTTTCATGCATACATGGCTCGCCACCCAGACGGAAGGCTGGTGGCGCTATGCCTTCGATACCGCGGGCATTCCCTTCGCTTACCTAAGTACGCAGACGGTGGCCAAGGAAGAAGATCTGCGGGCTAAGTACGACGTCATCGTTTTCGCTCCCGTGGGCCACGCTTCCATGCTGGAGATCCTCAACGGTATTCCGGCGTGGAACAATGCAATGCCGTGGCAGAAATCCGACCTGACGCCAAACCTG